>DBIU01000027.1:0-254 GCA_002304735.1 Ruminococcaceae bacterium UBA794
GGAAAATCAGATAAGCCTGAGCGCCGTGTATAGGAATCTTGCCGAGCTTGAGAAAGACGGTCAGATAAGCGGCTGTATGCAGGAAAAAACGCACGAGATGTTCTACCGATATTCTCCAAAGGAAAAATGCAGTCGGAGCATTCATCTATCCTGCCGGATATGCGGAAAGTGCTTCCATATGGAAGAAAATTCAGCTGAATCAATGATAAGCGCGGTCGAAAAGGAACATGGATTCGCTATCGACCGTGAGAACA
>DBIU01000027.1:344-566 GCA_002304735.1 Ruminococcaceae bacterium UBA794
GGTGAGCGCAGTGAAAAAGAAGAATATACTTGTAATAACGGTGGCTGTTATCGTGCTATGTTTCGCCGTATTCTCCGCTTTTTTCATTGCCGCTGAATCAGACCATGACTGCACCGGGAACGACTGCCCCATTTGCTGCCGGCTCGACATCTGCCGGTCTTTTCTGAAAAATCTATGCTGTGCAAGTACTGTCGCTGCTTTTACGGCGGCTTTGATATACAT
>DBIU01000027.1:603-799 GCA_002304735.1 Ruminococcaceae bacterium UBA794
TATACATACTGTGCAACGTAAGCGCACGCGGCACGGATATTTGTGCTGCGCTCACGCTGGTTTCCATGAAGGTCAAGCTTTCGAATTGATATAAATAGCAAGTAAATAGCAAGGGTCATTCTGCCTTTTTATGGCAGGGCTGTGCGTTTTGCACGACCCTTGCTTTTCTGCGCCCAAAATCAGTTTTTATATCATT
>DBIU01000027.1:854-8786 GCA_002304735.1 Ruminococcaceae bacterium UBA794
GGAGGCTTGAATTATGAAGAAATTTTCACTTACAATTATAATGTCCCTGCTCATTTTTGCGGGAATTTTCACCGGCTGCTCAAATTCAAACGAAGCAGCTCCATCGTCTGACAGCGGAAAGTCCGAAAGCAGCAAAAAGCTCAGCATAGTAACGACTATTTTTCCGGAATACGACTGGGTTAGGCAGATACTCGGCGACAAGGCAGACGGAGCGGAGCTTAAAATGCTGCTTGACAACGGCGTTGACCTCCACAGCTATCAGCCGACTGCGGACGATATCATCAGTATTTCGGACTGCGACCTGTTCATATATGTCGGCGGCGAATCGGACGGCTGGGTCGACGACGCGCTGAAAAACGCCACCAACCCTAACATGGAGGTCATCGACCTGCTTGATGTGCTCGGCGATTCCGTAAAGAACGAAGAAGCTGTCGAAGGAATGCAGGAGGAAGATGAGCACGACCACGGTCACAGCCATGACGAGGAAATAACCGAGGACGACATAAAGGACCGCGAGCTTTCGGATTTCGCAGGCGAGTGGAAGTCGCTCTATCCCTATCTGCTGAACGGCGACCTCGACGAATACTGCGAGCACAAGGCGGAAGAGGACGATGATGACTCTACGACAAAGGAAACATATATTGAAAAATATAAGACCTCATGGCAGTGCGACGCTGACAAGGTTTCCATAAAAGGAGACAAAATAACATTTACCTATTCCGATGGAAAAACCTGCACGGCTGAGTACGCCTATGCAGGATATCAGATAAAGCGCGGCGATGATGGAAGCATAAGCAGCGTTCGTTATCAGTTCACCACCGATAATGAAGCTGCGCCGAAATACGTTCAGTTCAACGACCACGGACACGAACCCGGGGCAGCCGAGCATTTCCACATCTATTTTGGCAACGATGATTTCGACAGCCTTATGGATTCCAAAACTAACCCGTTCTTTGTCGGAAGTTCCCTTTCCGTAGATGAGATACTTGACGAGCTTATGGGACATGAACACGAGGAAGAAAAAGACGAGCATGTATGGCTTTCCCTGCGCAATTCAGAAAGGCTGTGCCGGGCTATTGCCGACACCCTCGGAAAACTCGACCCGGATAACGGCAATACTTATCAGCAGAACGCTTCCGACTACATCTCCAAACTGTCTGCACTTGACAGCAAGTATAAGGAAATGGTTGACAGCGCCGCACGAAAGACAATTCTTTTCGGCGACCGCTTTCCTTTCAGATATCTTGTCGATGATTACGGCTTGGATTATTATGCAGCGTTCGTCGGCTGCTCTGCGGAAACGGAAGCCAGCTTTGAAACAATATCTTTCCTCGCGGGAAAGGTAGATGAATTGGGGCTTCCCTGCGTATTGACCATTGAGGGAGTAAAGCACAAAATCGCTGAAACCGTGGTTCAGAATACCGCTTCAAAAGACCGGAAGATACTCGCTATGGATTCCATGCAGTCGACAACATCAGACGATGTGAAGAACGGCGCGACTTACTATTCCATCATGGAAAAGAACCTCGAAGTGCTCCGGGAAGCGCTTAACTAAGGGAGGTGGGGGAAATGGCTCAGCTCACCTGTCAGGCGCTTTCTGTCGGATATAATTCCGGCGCAGTGCTGAAAGATATAAGCTTTTGTGTGAACAAGGGCGATTATTTGTGTATCCTTGGGGAGAACGGTTCCGGAAAGAGCACTCTGATGAAGACCCTTCTCGGGCTGCTGCCGCCGCTTGGCGGAAAGATACAGACGGGTGACGGGCTGAAGCCCCGCCAAATAGGGTATCTTCCGCAGCAGACCGACGTGCAGAAGGATTTCCCGGCTTCCGTCAGGGAAATAGTGCTCTCCGGCTGCCAGGGGCGCTGCGGGAAACGCCCGTTCTACAACAAGGAGGAAAAACAGCTTGCAGACGATTCCATGCTCCGAATGCATATTAAGGAGCTTTCATCGCGGTGTTACCGCGAATTGTCCGGAGGTCAGCAGCAGAGGGTTCTTCTCGCCCGTGCGCTGTGTGCGGCGCAGGAGATGCTGCTGCTTGACGAGCCGGTATCCGGACTTGACCCCGCCGTTACCGCAGATATGTATCGGCTCATTACTCGGCTCAACCGAGAAGATGGCATAACCATAATCATGATAACCCACGACATCTCGGCTGTGAAGTATGCTTCCCATGTGCTGCACACAGGCAGCTCCGTTTTTTTCGGGACAAGGGAGCAATTTCTGAACAGCGAACAGCAGAAAGGCGGTGAGCAGTAATGAACGCTGTAATTGAAAAGCTCCAGCTTTACTGGCAGTATCCATTTGTAAGGTATGCGCTTATAGTCGGCGTACTCATCGCGCTCTGTTCTTCGCTGCTGGGCGTAACGCTGGTGCTGAAGCGGTTCTCGTATATAGGCGACGGATTATCCCATGTGGCGTTCGGTGCAATGGCGATAGCGGCGGTGCTGAGCCTTTCAAACGAAATGCCGATTGTTATGGCTATAACCGTGATAAGCGCCGTGCTTCTGCTCCGTACCGGTCAGAACACTAAAATAAAGGGCGACGCGGCTATCGCTATGATATCCGTCGGCTCCCTTGCAATAGGCTACCTGCTTATGAATATCTTCTCGACCTCATCAAATCTGTCGGGCGACGTATGCACGACTTTATTCGGCTCGACGTCTATCCTCACGCTTTCTCCCACCGACGTATGGCTGTGCGCCGTTATGTCTGTGGTGGTCATAGGGATATACGTCCTGTTCTACAACAAGATTTTTTCGGTTACATTTGACGAGGATTTCGCTAAAGCGGCGGGAACTAACGTAAAAGCCTACAATCTGCTCATTGCAGTAGTCGTTGCGGTGATAATCGTACTGGCGATGAATCTTGTCGGTTCGCTGCTTATCTCTGCGTTGGTGATATTCCCGGCGCTGTCAGCAATGAGAATATTCCGCAGCTTCCTGAGCGTCACGATATGCTCGGCAGTGCTGTCGGTCGCTTGTTCGTTCCTCGGGATACTCATATCTGTGCTTGCCGGGACTCCGGTAGGCTCCACGATAGTTGCCGTGCAGATAGCCGCTTTTGCGGTTTTCTCACTGGTTGGAGGACTGAGAGGTGTCGGACGATGAAAAAAATTGGTATTATAATGCTATCCGTGCTGCTGATTTCACTGACTGCATGCAGCAGTACGGAACTTTCCGGATACACTTACAGCGACTATATTTCCGATACTAAGGGAGATATGCCAAAGCCTGCGACAACTCAGACGACGGCTTCTGAAACAAGCGAACCTGATGCAACAACGTCAATTTCCGCGGAAGAAAGTTCAACCGCAGCCATTGACGAACAAGTTCCCTCCAAACCCGACCGGCGGCTTCCCGAAACGACTTCCGATGAGCCGCCGAAAACCGCTGAACCGCCGACGGAAAGCGCTTTGGAGGAAAACATCGATATCGACCTCGCCGCAATGAGCGTCATTATGGCATATTCGGAAATCTACAATATGTTGTGTTATCCCGATGGTTATATCGGCAAAACCGTGAAAATAAGCGGACAGTATGCTTGTTATGAAAATCCCGAAACAAAGAAGCTCTATCACGCTTGTATAATAACGGACGCCACCGCTTGCTGCGCACAGGGTTTTGAATTTACGCTTGCGGAGGAAAGCTCTGAATACCCATCATCGGGCGATTCAATCACAATCATAGGCACTTTCAATATATATTGGGAGGGAAAAAACTCATTTGCGGAACTTATTAATTCGAGGTTTGTCTGAAAACTGCTTGTTCATATGACGCTCGACAGCTCGTCAAGCAGATGAACTTCCGGTATCGGCTCGTCCATACATACAAATTCTATCCGATGTCTTTCTTTTCTTCCTGTTTCAGCGTCTTTCATCGCCATATTCATTATGCCGTATATTAATAAAAAAGCCGAGCATTCCTGCTTGGCTTTTTCATTCTAACCAACTCCAATCAAGTCCATAGACTTCTCCGGACTACTTTGGAATTAACTTTTTGACAGCGTTTTTTCAAGACGTAGAATTGATTGGCGGATACTATTTTTCAAACGCAGAAATATAATCACGCCCGAAACATATCATATCATTATTCATTATTAATCAACAGTACCCGCGCCGCATTATTGAGCGGTTCGGAACGCTCACGATATCAAATATCTGCCGCGGCGAAAAAGCCGAACCCCCTGCTTAAAGACCATAAATTCAAAATAAGAACCTCTGCTGTTACCGAAATCAAAGATTTCGAACAGCAACGAGAACCTTGTTGCTTTGCAATAAAGACCAAATAAAGACCAAGACCAAAATCCGTACAAAAAGAAACACTCCCCAACGGCTCTGTAAAGCCATTCGGGAGTATCGTAGTGTGGTGACCCGTACGGGAATTGAACCCATGATTCCGCCGTGAAAGGGCGATGTCTTAACCTCTTGACCAACGGGCCGAATTGGTAGCGGCAATCGGATTCGAACCAATGACACCCTGGGTATGAACCAAGTGCTCTAGCCAACTGAGCTATGCCGCCACAATCAACTACATTATTATATCACGAAAGAAACTGTTTGTCAAGTACTTTTTTCAAAAAAATATCAAAAATCCCTAAAATTCTTCTTGTGTCACGAAAAAAACCGCGGCATATAATGAAATAAAAGCGGTTAAGCCGTAATAAACCGAAATTATGCGGAGAACGTTTCTCTGCAAACGGCGGGAGCGTTCCCGCAAACTACATAAAGGAGAACAATATGAACTTTACCATAAAAATAAAATCGTTCACAGCGGCGCAAAAAGCGCGTTCCTACTTGCAAAAACGCGGGATAAGCTGCATTGTCGAGCGAAACACGACAAGGGGGCGCGGCTGCGGATTTTCGCTGCGCTTCACAAATTCACGCGCCGAAAAAGCGGAGGTTTGCGCTCTGCTCGGCGAAATAGGAATATCCTGTGATATACCTTGACAACGCGGCGACGACCTTTCCGAAGCCGCAGTCCGTCTATCGGCTCTGGCAGCGCGCAATGAGCGTCTACGGCGCAAACCCTGGGCGCTCGGGTCACGCGTTTTCGGCAAGAACAGCCGAGGCCGTCTACAAGAGCCGTGAAATCTGCGCGGACTTTTTCGACGCGGACGCGGAGAACACCGTGTTCACCTTAAACTGCACAACCGCGCTGAATTTCGCGATAAAAGGACTTGCGCGGCGCGGCTGTCACTTCGTTATGAGCGACATTGAACACAACGCGGTTTCGCGGCCCGTTTATGCGGCGGCAAAGGAATTTGGCGGAAGCGTTACAATTTTTGAAACGACTCGCGACAACGAGCAAACCGTCAACAACGCCGAACGCGCGATTACTCCGCGAACAACGGCGCTCGTCTGCACTGCCGCGTCAAATGTAATCGGACTGAGAAATCCGCTCAAAGAGCTTGCCGAGCTGTGTAAACGCAAGAATATCTGCTTTATCGTAGACGCGGCGCAGGGCGGCGGAGTGCTGCCGCTGAAGCTCTCGGACGGAATAAACATAATTTGCGCCGCGGGTCACAAAGGGCTTTACGGTCCGATGGGAACGGGGCTTATGCTTACCGACGGAAAATACCCGCTGCGAACGATAATCGAGGGCGGCACGGGAAGCGCGTCGGAAAGCCTCGTTCAGCCTGATTTTATGCCCGACCGCTTTGAGAGCGGGACAATCAACACGGCGGCGGTAATCGCGCTCGGAGCGGGCGTTGAGTTTGTGAAAAACAGAGGCACGGAAGCCGTGTATAATCACGAAATTCGGCTCTGTGAGCGGTTCTGCGAGGGCGCGAAAAAACTTGGAAAAGTGCGGCTTTACAATGAAATCACGCCGGAAAATCACGGCCTCTACTCCCCTGTCGTTTCGTTCAATATCGACGGGCTAAATTCGGTTGAAGGCGCGGAAATTCTCTCGTCGCACGGATTTTATATGCGCGGCGGACTTCACTGCGCACCGCTCGCCCACAAGAAAATCGACACCATAGACGGCGGCACAATACGGTTTTCGCCGTCCGTATTCAACAACGAAAAGGAAGTTAATTTGCTGCTCAGAACGCTTTCGGACATTTCGTCAAAGCAGACTTAACGCATAGGAAACGCATTGCCTTTTTGCAGCAGCAAAACAAAAGAAAATTTTGCGAAACCGCGCTTTTTGCATTAATTTGCAGTCGAAACTATTCCGAAACTCGGCTTTTTCGGGCAATTTGCGGTATTTTGCAGGAAAATTGCCCGAAATTACCACAAAAATTTTGATTGCGAAAAATCCGCGATTGCATTTCGGAAAATCGAAAATGTTGAATAAATTTTGCGAAAACAGCGCTTTTGCATTAATTTGCAGTCGAAACTATTCCGAAACTCGGCTTTTTCGGGCAATTTGCGGTATTTTGCAGGAAAATTGCCCGAAATTACCGAAAAAAGCGCGGTTGTCGCGCAAAACCCTGCGGCTATGATTTGAAAGGAGCTTTTTATGTGCTCGATTGCAGGAGAAATTAACTTCAAAAGAGAAATAAACGCAGAACTTCTGCGGGAAATGAACCGCCTGCTCACTCCGCGCGGTCCCGACGACGAGGGCTATTTTTACGATGAAAACGCCGCGCTTGCTCACAGGCGGCTTGTCGTCGTTGACCCGAAAAACGGCAGGCAGCCGATGCGCTTCGGCGACTTCACGTTAATCTATAACGGCGAACTTTACAATACCGAAGAAATTCGCAGCGAACTCTCAAAGCGCGGCTGCACTTTTGTCGGGCACTCGGATACCGAGGTTGTGCTGAAAGCGTTCGCGGAATACGGTGAAAAGTGCGTCGAGCGGTTCAACGGCATTTTCGCGTTCGCCGTGTGGAACTCGCGCACTAAAACGCTGTTCCTCGCGCGCGACAGAATTGGCGTAAAGCCGCTTTTCTACGCGATTACGGACGGCGGAATTGTGTTCGCAAGCGAAATAAAGGCGCTTCTCCTCCACCCCGAGGTATCGCCGATAATCGACTTCAACGGCGCCGCGCAAATTATGCTCACGGGACCCGCGAAATTCACGGGAAGCGGCGTTTTCCGCGATATCAAGGACATTCCCGCCGCGCACTGCGCCGTTTTTTCACAGGAAAAGGGTCTGAAAATCACGCGATACTGGAAGCTTACCGCCCAGAAACACACCGAAAATTTCACGGAAACCGCCGCGCACACGAAATCCCTCATTATCGACGCGGTGAAACGGCAGCTTGTAAGCGATGTTCCGCTTTGCACGTTCCTTTCGGGAGGGCTTGATTCAAGCCTTATTTCGGCTATCGCGGCAGATGAATACCGAAAAAACGGGAAAACCCTCGCGACCTACTCGATTGACTACAAAAACAACCGCGAAAACTTCCGCGCAAGCGCTTTTCAGCCCGACGAGGACGCACCCTATGTTCTCGAAATGGCGAAATTTATCGGCTCGGAGCATCACGGCGTTATTCTCGATACGCCCGCGCTCGCGGACGCGCTTGAGGACGCGGTTTACGCGAGGGATTTGCCGGGAATGGCGGACGTTGACAGCTCGCTTTATCTGTTCTGCCGCGAAATCAAGCGTGATTACACCGTTGCGCTCAGCGGCGAGTGCGCGGACGAGATTTTCGGCGGTTATCCGTGGTATCACAAAAAAGACGTGCTTCACTATGACGGCTTCCCGTGGGCGACAAGCGTTCCCGAACGCGGTCTGTTGATGAAAAAGCCGCTCTCCGAGGGCGAGGCGGAGTGCTTTGTCCGCGGCGCTTACGACAAGTGCCTTGCGGGGGTTGATTACCTTGACGGTGAAAACGCCGACGACAGACGTATGCGGGAGATGTTTATGCTCAATCTCGACTATTTTATGGCGACGCTGCTTGACCGAAAGGACCGAATGAGTATGGCGCACGGACTTGAGGTTCGCGTTCCGTTCTGCGATTATCGGCTTGTCGAGTACGCGT
>DBIU01000027.1:8842-16185 GCA_002304735.1 Ruminococcaceae bacterium UBA794
CCCGCGAACTTCAAGAATTACCGCGGGCGCGAGAAAGGTCTTGTGCGGTACGCGATGAGCGGAGTACTTCCCGAGGACGTTCTCTGGCGCAAAAAAAGCCCC
Organism: Ruminococcaceae bacterium UBA794; assembly: GCA_002304735.1. GTDB lineage: Bacteria > Bacillota > Clostridia > Oscillospirales > Ruminococcaceae > CAG-115. Next base: position 8,945 of record DBIU01000027.1, read on the forward strand.
TACCCCAAAACGCACAACCCGAACTACGAACAGCTTCTCGCAAAACGGCTCGCCGAGGTGTTAAACCGCTCGGACTGCCGTCTTGTCGAGCTTGTTAACGCGGACGCGCTGCGTAAAATGCTCGAAACAAACGGCGCTTCGTTCACCAAAAACTGGTACGGACAGCTTATGACCGTGCCGCAGATTTACGCGTATTTCCTCCAAATTGAATTTTGGCTGAGGAAATATAACGTTATCGTGAAATACTGAAAAATCGTCCCGCTTTTCGGCGGGACTTTTTGTTGACAGAAATCGGTTTTCGCTGTATAATAGAGAAAACGAGGTGATAAAATGAACGAGCTTATCCAAAATATCGAAAAGCTTCACACAACGCCGATGGGAATTGAGCGTATTCGCAGAAATCTTTCTCTTGGAGATGTTGACGCGGTTGAGTATTGCCGCGGGCTGATTTTAAGCAAAAACGCGCAGATTGAACGGCGCGGGAAGAACTTTTATGTGCGCGTAAACGGCAGCGAAATCACCGTAAACGCGCTAAGCGTCACTATTATTACCGCGCATAAAATCAAGGCTTAGTCAAAACGGCTCGGATTAATGCTCCGAGCCGCTTTTTTATTCTTCGGTCCAGTATCCCCAGTCTTTTTGCGTGAGGAAATTCTCGTAATAATCAACCGTTGAAGCGGTTGCCGCGTGGAACGAGTTGTTCGCGAACAGAATGTCCGTAACGCCGCATTTCGTGAGATAATCAACGATATTGTGCGTGAAATAGCGCATATCTATAACGTAAATCTCGTCAAACGAACTCATAAGATACCCCGGAAGCGCGTTTCCATAGCTGTCCTTGAGTATCGCAAGCTTCCTGCCCGTACCCGCGTTCGTCTGCACCTTTACTATCTGGCAATCGCCGCCCATAAACGTGCAATATGCCATTCCGTCGCCGTCGGGATATCTCACAAAGAAATTGCCCGTGAACGGCTCGCGCGCGCCCGAAATCCGTCCGCCGCTTAACGTATACTCATAATAAGTCGTTGTGTATTCGGCGTTTTTCGGAACGTAATATACGAAATCCTCGGGATTGTTTTTCAAGACGATATCCTCGGTGTAGCCGTACATTGTTCCCACATATCCGTGAACAACCTGCTGTTCATACTCCGAAATATCCTTGAACGGCACTCCCGCCGTTTTTGCGAACTGCTGAGCCGCGTAATACGCGCCGAGCGGCGCCCAGTGGTGGTCGGTGCGCAAGTAAATATCCTCGCCTGTGTGCGCTTGGAGCGCGGAATATGCGTCAACCGGCACTACTCCTTTCAAGAGGCTGTTGACGTGCTCGATGTTCGCCTTTTCGCTTCCGCAGTACGCCTTAACCTCGTCGGGACTGTAAAACTCGCACGAAGTCGGAATTATCATACTGTACACGTTAACATTCGGCATTGCCTCTTTGTACTTGTTCATCACGTTTGCGTATCTCTCGCTCACGCTGAAGCTGCCGCCGTACAGCATAAGAGCGCGCGTTCCCACAACCGCAATGCCGTTGTTCGTGATTTTAACCGCGTCGTCCGTGTTCGGCGTGCTTGTCGAGGAGGACGTTTCCGATGAACTCGAAGAATCGTGAGTTTCGCTTGACGACGATGACGAGCCGCTGTCGGATACCGCGGAGCTTGTCGTTGAAGACGACGAGGAGCTTTCTTCGGGCTTCTGTTCGCTCGACGAGTCGTCTTTCGACTCGCCCACGCCGTGAAGCTTTATTCCGCCCTGTCTGAACCCGCGCAGCTCGCGAAGCTGCGTTGAAATTCCCGTAAGCTCGTCGCGGAAAGGAACAGTGTCGCTGAACCACTCCGATATCGCTTTCGTGAACTCGCCGCTGAAATAGCTTTCCATGGTGAACTCGGGGAAAGTCTTAAGCTCGCGCTTTTCGGTTATGCTCACCGTGCTTCTCGGGAATACAACCATCGCAAGTCCTATCGACTCAAACGCGATGAGAACGGTCGCGAGATACGCAATATTCGATATCCTGCGGCGCTTCGGCGTTTTTTCGTTATATTTCTTCTTGTTTTCGGGCTTCATAGCTTCTCCTTAAAATCTCAGATAAAGGAACGGATTTGTCGTGCTTCCCACAAGCAGCAGCGTGCTTACAACAAGGAGCGCAACCGCGCTTATCGTCTTTAGTCCCGTGAGAGCGGCCTCCGCGCCCGCGCCCGCGCTCCGCGCCGATTTGTCGTAGAAATAACGGAAAATCTTCGATATCGGCAGGCAGCAGATTACCGCGGCGATAATCAGCCAAAGATTTCCCGTAAGCTCGTTCTGTACAACCAAATTCCAGCCGCCCGCTTTTCCGCCGCCGAACAATATCGGTATAAATTCGCCGAGCCTTGAAAAATCAACGAAATAGAAAATCACCCAGCCGAATATTATCGCGAAAAGGCTGTAAATATGCAGGAAAAATGCGGGAATTTTGTCTTTTATCTTCAGAATTGTGTATTTTTCGAGCATTATTATCGCGCCGAAATAAAGTCCCCAGAGAACGAAATTCCAGCTTGCGCCGTGCCAGAGTCCCGTCAGGAACCACACGATAAGCAGGTTAAGGGGCTGGCGCTTTCGGTTGCCGCCGAGCGGAATGTAGACGTAATCGCGGAAAAAGCTGCCGAGCGAAATGTGCCAGCGGCGCCAAAAATCCGTGATTGTGTTCGCAATATAAGGGTAATTGAAGTTCTCGTCGAAGTGAAATCCGAGGCAGCGCCCCATTCCTATCGCCATATCGGAATAACCCGAAAAATCGAAGTAAATCTGCATCGTATAAGCGATTATTCCGAGCCACGCGCCGCCCGTCGTCAGCGCCGACAGCTCTCCGTCAAGGAATTTTCCCGATATCTCGGAAAGCTGATTTGCCAGAATTACCTTCTTTCCCAAGCCGATAAGAAAGCGGAACGAGCCTTCCGCTATGTCGTTAAACGAGATTTTGCGCTCGTTTATTTCCGCGGAAATCGTAGAATAGCGCACAATCGGTCCCGCGATTAGCTGCGGGAACATTGATATGTACAAAAGCAGCGAAAAATAGCTTCTCTGCGCCGAAACCTCGCCGCGATAAACGTCGATTATGTACGATATTGATTGAAATGTGAAAAAACTTATTCCTATCGGAAGCGCGATTTTCGGAAACGGGATATTAAGCCCCGTTAAGTTCAGCGTTTCGATAAGAAAATCCGCGTATTTGAACACGCCGATTACCGCGATATTGAGTATCAGTCCGACTACAAGCGCCGCCTTCGACCGCGTTTTTCCGCGCGTGATGAACAGCCCCACAAAATAGTTCATCAAAACGCTCAATATCATCAGAAAAACGTAAATCGGCTCGCCCCACGCGTAAAATAACAGCGAAAAGATTATCAAAACCGCGTTTGAATACGGGCAGAGATTTCTGTTCGCGAAACGCGCGCCGCCCCTCCCCGACGCTTTCAGCCGCGCACGGTCGCCGCACCGTCCGAGCGCATAGCAAATCGCCGCCGCAGGGATAAAAATATACAGAAAAAATAAATCCGAAAATACCATTTTTTACTCCCCAAATTTCCCCAAATTGTCTGTTTTATCGATATTTTTATTATAGCATAACGGCCAGTTATTGTCAATCACAAAAATAAACTGTAATTATTTTGTAAAATATGTAAGATTTGTGTAATTTTTCTGTAACCGATTTGTAACAAAGCTCACCCGCCGAAACGAGTGAGAAACCGTCGAAAAAGTATATTTCCAGACTGCCGAGAAAGGTACAGATGCTAGGAAGCGCCGTTTTGGCTAGGCTTTGTGCCTGCCAAAACGACGCTGACAACGCAGATGTGCCTTTATCGACAGTCTGACACCCGCCGAAGCGGGTGTTTTCGTTTATTTTTCGCCGTTGTATCTGAAAAATACCATCGTGATATCGTCAAACTGCGGCGCTTCTCCGACAAACGCGTCTACGTCCGCTTTCACCGCCGCGCAAACCTCGTCCGCCGAATAATCCTTGAGCGTGTTCATAAAGCCCAGAAGCCGCTCCTCGCCGTAAAGCTCCTCCTGCGCGTTTGTCGCCTCGGTCACGCCGTCCGTGTACAGGAAAATTTCATCTCCCGCTTCAAGCTGAAGCTCGCTGCTGCGATACTTCAAGCCCTCCATTCCCGCCAAAACAAACCCCGCGCGGGACTTCAGATACTCAAATTCACCGTTTTTGCGGCGGACAAGCGGAGGATTGTGACCCGCGTTCGAGAACTCGACAAGCCCCGTTTTAAGGTCGATAACACCCATCCAAGCCGTCACGAACATCGTCGCTTCATTACCCTCACAAAGCTTCTCGTTCGTCCGCGTAAACACCTCGTCAACAGCGTTTCCCGCTTCCGCGAAGCCCTTAAGCAGCGTTTTCGCAGTCATCATAAACATCGCCGCGGGTATTCCCTTTCCCGAAACGTCCGCGATAAGAAACGCAAATTTATTATCGCCGACAAAATAGAAGTCGTAAAAGTCGCCGCCAACCTCTTTCGCGGTTTCCATAAACGCGTAAATATCGAAGTCCTTTCTGTTCGGGAACGGCGGGAAAACGCTCGGCAGCGCGGAATGTTGGATTGATTTCGCGAACTCAAGCTCCTTGTCAATCCTCGCCGCAGCCTCCGAAATATACCGCTTCAGCGTCACAACGGTTGAATTGATATCGTCGGAAAGCAGCGCAAACTCGCTGTTCGCGCGCACGTCAACCACGACGTCAAGGTCGCCCTCGGTTATTTTCGCAAGCGAGGTGTTTATCCGAACAATATTGTCCACAACGAGCTTCTTTATCAGGATATAAACAAGCACGAACAGTATTCCGAAGATGATAAACTCCATAAATACCGTGACGTAAACCGAAACGTTCCGCGAGAAAACAGCCTCCTCAATCGGCATCACCGCGAGAATATAATATCCCTCGGCGGATTGAAGAACGCAATAGCATTTCACGCCGTAAACCGTGTTTACAAAGCGCTTTCCGAGCGTTGCCTTCGAGAAATCGAATTTTTGCTGCGAGCTTTCGCCCAAGCTCTTTCCATTGTCGTGAAGATTGCTTACGATTTGCTTATCCTCGTCCGCGATTATCATAAATCCGCTTTCGCCGATATGCCGATTTTTCGTCACATCGACAACCTGCGCGCCGATATCCCGCTGGAAGCGGTCCGCGTCGTATGCAGCCTGCACAAAGCCGCCGCTCTTAAGCGCCACTCCCGCGTATTTTCTCAAAAGCGACGGGTCGAACGCGGTCGCCTGATAGCTCTGGACAAGCTCGGTCTGCGTTCCGTCAAGCAGAACGAGAAATTCCGCCGACTGTTCGCCGGTTTTCATATCAAATCCGAGAAATTCGTCAACAGTAGACGCCGTGATTATGCCGTTTTCGTCAACGACGTCAATCTCCGCGATATCGTATTCTTCGCTGAGCGCGTCGAGTTCGTCGGAATTCATTCCTCCCGCCTCGTCGATTTTTGCGGCAATTCCCCGCGCTATTGCAAGCAAATTCTTGTCGGAAGCGTCCTTTATATCCTGTACAACGTCCTTGATATTCAGACGAATAAGGTTCTCCGCGTCGCTCTCGGAAAGCTGCGTCTGAACCGCCCAAGAGAATATCGTCGTTCCGAGAAATCCCACGACAAGGCACACAAAAAGCCAGCGCTGAAACGTCTGAGAAATATTCTTGAGCGAGCTGCGCCCGCGCTTTTTCCTGCCGCTCAAAAGCGAGATGAATATAAGCGTGAGCGTCACGCAGACGCTGTTCAGCGCAATCATCGGTATCGAACAAAATTCCACAAACGAAAACGCCGAGTGTACGTCGGTGATATTCGTGAGGAATATCATCAGCATATGGATAACTTCCGTCACCATACTGATTGCAAGCCCGTAAATCCACGACGGCTTTTTGTTGTCGAACATAAATTTTCGGCAGCCCGCCGCGATAAATCCCGCCAAAACCGTTGATATCGAGCAGGCAAGCCTTGTGTACTCGCCTCCGCCCCAAAGCGGCGCAAACCAACGCTCGACTCCGCCGATTATTCCCGCGATAATTCCCGCGGGTCCACCGAAAATAAGTCCCGCGCAGATTGGCGCGCTGTCGCGAACGTTTACGATAGCGCCGCCGATGTTCACGCCAAATTCAGTCGCAAGCACCGCGACAAGCCCGAAAACAACGCCGATAATCGCCTGTTTTGCCTTGTTGTTAAGCCGTCCGAGCGCCGTTCTCGAATTTAATATAAACAAAATAACGGATATTCCTATCGGAATTGCACCGATTGTAAGCAGCTTAAAAAATACTTCCATTCTATTCTCCAAATCTTAGAATTTGTCTTAATTATAACACATTTTATTTTTATTGTCAATCAAAATATGCAGTTTTTTGCAGTCAAACGTGTGTTATTATTCACTTACAGCAAAAATCTGAAGCAGGAAAGGAGGTTAACTATGGACAGCGCAATTATCGTTGCAATCATTTCGGGGCTTTTCACGCTTGTAGGCAGCTTCGGCGGTATTTTGGCTTCATCGCGGCTTACCGCCTATCGTATTCAGCAGCTTGAGGATAAGGTGAACAAGCACAACCGAGTTATTGAACGCGTTTATGCTCTCGAAAAGCACAACGAGGTTCAGGACGAGAGAATGAAGTTTATCGAAAGCGAGGTGAAAAGATGTGAAAATTAACTGGCAGAGAAAGCTGACGAGCAGAAAACTGTGGATTTCGGTTGCAGGATTTGTCGCAGGACTTATCGTGATTTTCGGCGGTTCGCAGGAGAACGCGGACAAGGTTTCCGGCGCGATTTTAAGCGGCGCGGCGGTTGTAGGGTACGTCCTCGGCGAGGGTTTAGCGGACGGCGCGAATAAGGGTAATGGTGATGAAAATGAGTAACAGTCCGCTCGTTTCGTACACCAAAATTTCGCCGCACCGCGACAGTCCGCGCAACCACAAAATCGACACGATAACGATACATTGCGTTGTCGGTCAGTGCAACGTAGAGCCGCTTGGGGAGCTGTTTCAGACGAAAGCCGCGAGCAGTAATTACGGTATCGGCAAGGACGGTCGTATCGCGATGTACGTTGAGGAAAAGGACCGCTCGTACTGCTCGTCAAGCGCGTCCAACGACAACCGCGCAATCACAATCGAGTGCGCGAGCGACACGAAAGAGCCGTTCGCCGTCAACGGCAAGGTTTACGCGGCGTTGATTGATTTGCTCGCCGATATTTGCACGCGAAACGGTATTCCGAAGCTG
>DBIU01000027.1:16232-22900 GCA_002304735.1 Ruminococcaceae bacterium UBA794
GACAAGTCGCTTATCGGGCAGGTTGACAAGCAGAATATGACCGTTCACCGTTGGTTTCATTCGGGAAAATCCTGCCCCGGTACATATTTGTATGAACGTATGGGGAAAATCGCCGAGGACGTCAACAAACGGCTTTGCACCGCCGAAAATCAGCCAAAAAATGTAATTTACCGCGTGCAGATAGGCGCGTTCTCGTCAAAGGAAAATGCCGAGAAATATCTCGAAAAGGCAAAAAAAGCGGGATTTTGCGGGTTTATCGTTGAGTGCCAAAAATAAAAAAGCCGCTCGGACTGAACGCTCCGAGCGGTTTATCTTATTATCATTCAATTGCGAAAAGCTGAGTTGAAAGGTATCTGTCGCCTGTGTCGGGCAGGAGAACCACGATGTTCTTCCCCGCGTTTTCGGGACGTTTCGCAAGCTCGATTGCCGCCCAAGCCGCAGCGCCCGACGAAATTCCGACAAGCACGCCCTCTTTTTTGCCGATAAGACGACCGATTTCAAAAGCGTCGTCGTTCTCCACGGGGATAACCTCGTCGTAAATCTTCATGTTCAGAATTTCGGGAACGAAGCCCGCGCCGATACCCTGAATTTTGTGTGCGCCCGCTTTGCCCTCGGACAGCACGGGCGAACTTTTCGGCTCAACCGCGACAACCTTTACTGCGGGATTTTTCGACTTGAGATACTCGCCGATACCCGTAACCGTGCCGCCTGTGCCGACTCCCGCAACGAAAATATCAACCTTGCCGTCGGTATCCTCCCAGATTTCGGGACCGGTGGATTTGCGGTGCGCTTCGGGATTTGCGGGGTTCGTGAACTGCGACGGAACAAATCCGCCCGGAATTTCCTTTGCAAGCTCGTCTGCCTTTTCAATCGCGCCTTTCATTCCCTTTGCGCCTTCGGTCAGGACAAGCTCAGCGCCGTACGCTTTCATAATCTGCCTGCGCTCAACAGACATAGTTTCGGGCATTACGATAATAATGCGATAACCGCGCGCCGCCGCAACGGAAGCAAGCCCTATTCCCGTGTTTCCGCTTGTAGGCTCGATAATTACGGAATTTTTCGTCAATATTCCCTTTGCCTCCGCGTCGTCAAGCATAGCTTTCGCCACTCTGTCCTTAACGGAGCCTGCGGGATTGAAATATTCAAGCTTCGCGAGAATTTTCGCGTTAAGCTTAAGCTCTTTCTCAATGTGAGTAAGCTCAAGAAGCGGCGTTTTGCCGATAAGCTCGTCTGCGGAAGTGTAAATCTTAGACATAATTTTCTCCTTTACTCAACTGTCTTGAATGCGGCGTCAAGCGCTGCAATGAGGTCGTTTACGTTTTCGACGCCTATTGAAAGTCTGATTGTATTCGGCTTAATTCCCTGCTCGGCAAGCTCTTCCTCGGTAAGCTGAGAGTGAGTTGTGCTTGCGGGGTGAATTACAAGGGATTTTACGTCCGCGACATTCGCAAGAAGCGAGAATATCGCAAGATTATCAATGAATTTCTGCGCGGTTTTGTCGTCGCCCTTGATTTCAAACGTGAAAATCGAACCGCCGCCGTTCGGGAAGTATTTCTTGTACAGCGCGTGGCTCGGCTCGCTTTCAAGCGAAGGGTGATGAACAGCCTCGACCTGCGGGTGATTGTTCAGATACTGCACGATTTTCAGCGCGTTTTCAACGTGACGCTCGACTCTCAGCGACAGCGTTTCAAGTCCCTGTAAGAACAAGAACGCGTGGAACGGCGAAAGCGTCGCGCCCGTGTCGCGGAGAAGAATTGCGCGGATATACGTCACGAAAGCCGCTTTTCCCGCAGCCGCCGCGAACGATACTCCGTGATAGCTCGGATTTGGCTCGGATATCCACGGATATTTTCCCGAAGCCGCCCAATCAAAGCCGCCGTCTACGATTACGCCGCCGATTGCCGTGCCGTGACCGCCGATGAACTTTGTCGCGGAGTGAACCACGATATCCGCGCCGTATTTCAGCGGCTGAACCAGATAAGGCGTCGCGAACGTCGAGTCAACCACAAGCGGAATACCGTGCTTATGCGCGATTTCGGCTACCTTTTCGATATCGATTATATTCGAGTTTGGGTTGCCGAGAGTTTCGATAAAGATTGCCTTTGTGTTGTCGCGGATTGCGTTCTCAAACGCGTTTTCCTCGTACGGGTCAACAAAAGTCGTCGTTATCCCCGAAGAAAGCGGAAGCGTGTGCGCGAGAAGATTGTAGGTTCCGCCGTAAATCGTCTTGGAAGCCACGATATGCTCGCCGCTTCTCGCGAGCGCGGATATCGTGTAATTTATCGCGGCAGCTCCCGAAGCCGTCGCAAGCGCCGCCGTACCGCCCTCGAGAGCCGCTATTCTGCGCTCGAAAACGTCCTGCGTGGGGTTTGTAAGTCTGCCGTAGATGTTGCCCGCGTCGCGCAGTCCAAAGCGGTCTGCCGCGTGCTGAGAGTTGTGGAAAACATAGGAAGTGCTCGCGTAAATCGGCACCGCTCTTGCATCGGTCGCGGGGTCGGCGGTTTCCTGTCCTATGTGAAGCTGCTTTGTTTCAAAGCTCCATTCGTTTGCGTTTCTGATATCTGACATTGTTTTTTCCTCCTATTATTCAAAAAAATCGTTATTTTGAGCGGTTTCGGCGTCATCACATTCGCCTGCCGAAATTATAGAAGGAATTTATACATCGCTTGTTTTTTCCGATAAACCGCAGGCTTTTCATACCCGAAGCCTCCTTTTTTATTTCCTATCTTTTTAGTAGGTTAATATGATTATAGCACATATACCCTACTTTGTCAATAGGTTTATCGGAATTTTTTCAGAAAATTTTTTTCTAAAATAGATTTTTTGCAAAAACCGCGCTGTTAAGCCATATAATTAGCGTTCACTTGGCGTTTTTGTAGGATATCATAATGTGGCTTGGCGCGAACAGCAAGGCTGCTATCGTCAGCAAAACCGAGCCTGTTATAATTCCGCTGAACAAAAACATCACGGACGGAATTATCGACAGAGCAAGCGCTCTGAAAACGCTGCTCTTTTTGAAACAAACCGCCCAGATTGTGCAGTATGCCGCAGCAAGAACCGCGTTAACGATGATATAGAGCGTAAACGCGCCGTTAAACCACCACCCGAAAACCGTTCCGGGAATGTTGAATATCATCAATGCAAAGCAGCCAAATCTCCCCGCCTGCTCTATAACCTCGACAGCCTTGTTATTCCACTTGTTCTCAAAGCCGTCCTTACATTTCATCGCGAAAATTATGTTCGGAATCAATATTACCGCAACAAAAATCAATCCGTAAACATTAAACCAGCTCATTGTTTTCCTCCTAAAAACGTCTGCGTTTCTCATTTTCGCATTTATTATAGCACTATTGTTTTTATTTGTCAACGGTTTGAGGGTATTTTAGCCCCTCGCGAGCATAAAAAACAGCGTTCTGCTCGATACGGTTACTTCCGAGCAAAACAATGGCAACAAAGCGTTCAAAAGTGAGTTTATGCATAAATTGTACGGCGCTTTCGACTATAACGGCGAGCGTTATCTTGCAAAGCTTACGGTTGAAGAATTTCCCGACGCGGAATTAAACCCGCTTCGTCGGCTTTACAATTTGCAGGATAGCGTCATTGCATAGCTGTATCGCAAAGAACATTAAATACGATGAAGCCAGAAGCAAGGCACATAAGACCTCTGTCGGCGGAATCGTCCTTGAAGTCCATTGCAAACTGAACAGCACCGATGAAGCCGATAACAAGACACCGCCATTGTTGCAGCCATAAGTCCTGTTGTAATTCTGCTGATTGAACGCATACGCTTTGCGTCACGCTGTTCGGCAGTAAGCTGGCTGTTGGGAGTAAAATCCTCCTGGATTGTGGTTTTCATCTTAATCTGCTTTCTCTTGATAGAAGCCTTGAAATCTGCGAACTTGCCCTTGATAAATGTAATAATTCTTCTCATCGAAATTACCTCCATAAAATTAAATTTCATCGAATACATCAGGATAGCTGTCAGCAGCTACCTCGGTAAACGGCGGTTTTAAAGTCGGCTCTGCCGTTACAACCATTTCGGTATTGTCAAGATTGGCAGGCGCAAAACCCTGCTTCCTCTGTTTTATATTTGTCGGGAAATTCAAGTGCGTCAAAGATAAGGTCAAGGTCAGATTGGTAATCGTCGCTGCCCTCTTTAACCTCAGCTTTTTTCAGGAGCTTCATAACCTCCGAAAAATTCTGCATTGATTTATCCTCGCACTCAACAAGATAGAAACAGAGTGCCCTCGCTCATCGGTAATGGTGAGCTTCGGAGTATCTTCCTCCTGAAACTGCATTTTCGCAAATGAGAACTTATCCGTCAGAACATTCTCGTTTTCAAACTTGATGTCCTTTTCGTAATAAGCCATCTGCTCAAGCTGTCTTGAACCGCTTAAATAGTATCCAAGCTGTTGGTCTGACAGCTTTGCGGTAAGTGCATTTGCCGCTTCAACCGCCTTGACCAGATTAAAACCAAACCGTTCCTGCAAGACCCGTTCCACTTTGGATTTCGTACAGAAATTCATTGTGACTTTTTTGCCCTTCTCGGTATCGCTGAATGTGATTTTCAGCTTTCTTTTGGCGTCTTTCTGCACATCAATTTCAGCTTTTGCAAGCTCGCTGTGGAGCTTTTTGAAATTCTCCACAGCCGCCTCCATCTGCTTTTCGTAAGCAGCACCGAAAATACACTTGACGCCGTTCTGCGTTTCCATAAAATTCACAGGTATATCGTGGTCGCTGCAATACATTTGGAAACCCTCAACCTGTTCCTTTTCAATGGTAATCATACGCTCGGTCTGTTCAGGCTGTTTCAGCTTCTCTCGGACAATATCCTGAACAATGGCATTTACCGCTTCCTTATCCTTTACATTGAAGAAAAGGGAAAGAGTATTTTCTTTGCCATGTTCCTGTATCGCCGCAACAGGAATGTCCATTTCTTTTGCCCGTTTGAGAAATTCTTCGTAATCTTCCTTTGCAAAGGACGGGAGCATTGTGACTTCGCCGCCCTCTTTCAGCTTCTGGTATGTCACCTCGCCGCCTGACAATACCGTCTGCTGATTTTCGGACTGCTTCAGCCGTGCGGCTTCTCGTTCCTTTTCAATCGCAACCTTGAGCATATCCAAAAGGATCTCGGTTGCCTTTGAAACGATTTGCGTTGCAACACTTACGCCCGCACTTGCTACATGCATACTGAACCTGAAACACTCGGTAAAATTATCAAAGCCGCACGACAGCGTTCAGAACTCACAATAGAGGAGCTTGCAGAACGCATAGCATTACCGAGCGATATTTGTATAGAATTGAAAATGAGGGCAAAAAGCCAAGCTATGATATTCTTTACAAGTTAATCCGAGAGTTGTCCATTTCACCGGACTTGATTTTCTACCCCGAGAAACCGTCCAAAGAATCCGAAGTAGAAAATCTTATCCGTATGCTTTACACCTGCGACGAGCGTTCTCTGGAAGTCGTCAAAGCAACTGCTAAAGCCTTGATAGGTACAGCTTCAGAAAAGTAATTGCGTACATATTTTAAGTATTCATCTATGTTATCTGTAAATAAAATTATACTCATAGCAGCTCCTCCATAAATTTCAAATTCATACATGCTCTCAGGCTCAACAGAAGCCTGAAAGTTTATTTCTTTTTCAATTCGGCAATCGCAGCATAATGTAAAACATCAAACTCTTCTGATGCAATATTATCTAACAAATCCTTGTGTTCTCTCTCCCAGCTTGCAATTTCGTCTTTTGTAAGAGATGCCCCAACTCCACGACAAGCCTTCATTCTCCCATTCCAGCTATCTTTAGTGAAACGAACATTTAACTTATATTCCTCATGATATACTAACTCAAATTTATCATTGTAGCACTCTGGAATATGTATCGGATGCATAATTTCTCCTGCTCCACTCCAATTCGGACTGTATTTCAAAACAAGTTTTTCACTTGCACCGGCTATTTTATCCTCGAAAGGAAGCCATGCCATATATAATACCAATATACGCCCATTTTTCTTTAAAAGTCTATGCAATTTAGGCATAATCATATCATGGTCGAAATACCAAAAACATTGACAGGCGGTAATCACATCAAATGTATTATCTGAAAAATCTAAATCTTCTGCGGAATAAGCATAATACTCAATATCCATATCCTTTGATAAAATCTTTGCTTGCTCAATCTGTTTCTCTGAGATATCTGTGCCTATCCATTTTGCACCATAAGAATACATATTTCTTGGAATAACGCCTGTTCCAGTACCTATATCTAACACATTTTGTCCCTTTATACACAGTTTACGACTTACTATCTTGTCATAAAAATCCTGTGGATAAATATCACGATATTTTGCATAATCAGATGAAGTTTTTCCCCAATCAAACGCTTTTCCACCATCTATTTTTTTATCTGTTATTTCCATAAACCCTCCTCCAACTTCAAATTTTCCCGAACACCGCCGTAACGCACATATCTCCGTCCTTAATCTGTGCGAACACCTCGCCGTTCATTTTGTGCATAAGCTGTCGGCAGATGTAGAGCCCCAGACCGCTGCCTTTCTGATTTTCGGCGTTCGCACCTCTCCAGAAGCTTTCAAAAATATGCGGCAAATCCGTATCGAGAAGGGTACAGCCGCTGTTTCTTACGGTAACAAGAATACAGCCCTCCTCCT
>DBIU01000090.1 GCA_002304735.1 Ruminococcaceae bacterium UBA794
TTACCCCGCCGTTTTGTCGGCGGGTTAGTTTTAGGAGCATATTGATGTAATCGGCATTTTTTCATACCCAAAAGCGCAAAAATGCGGATTTACGCGATAATTTCCTGAAAAATGGTTTTCCTATGAAAAAGATAATAGTTTGCGCAGCGGCGGCGGTTCTTCTATGCGGCTGCGGTTACGACCCGTCGGCGGTTTCGCCCGTCTTTACGTCGGGTTCGCTGATTTCATCTTGCGATAATTCAACAACCTCCTCCGAAGCCTATTCATCACCGCAGAGCAGCTCGACTTCAACGACTTCGGCTTCCGAAAGCACAGAAAGCTCGTCCGCCGCCGCAACATCGCACGATTACAGCGAAATTCCCTACATAAGACAAACTCTTACGTCCGAGGAAAAAGCGTTCGCGGAGAAGTCGCTGTTCATCGGCGACAGCATTTGCCGCGGTTTGGAAGCGTTTGACGTGCTGAGCGTGAAAAACGTTATGGGTGCGGGAAACGTGGGCGCGAGGAATATTTTTGACACAGAATATTACCGCAGAGGAAAAGACGTTGACTTTCTGACGGTAATTGAGGAAGAAAAGCCGCGCCGCGTTATTTTTTCAATGGGAATGAACGACGTGAATATGACAAATTCGGCTGAATTTTGTAAGAATTACGGCAAAATCATTGATGAAACGCTTAAAATGCCGATTGACGACGTTTATGTTTTGAGCGTAACGCCGATTTGCTCGGATTTCACGGACAACGGCAGGATTGTTTACTATAACGAAGCGCTGAAAAACTACATTGCCGCGAATTATCCCGAGCGCGTTTATTTCGTGGACGTTCACGATTCGCTGACGGATAAAAACGGCGATTTGGCTTGGTATTTTTCATCGGGCGACGGCGTTCATCTAAACGAGCTTGCTTATTATAGGCTTCTCGAGGACTTTTTCTCAAAGGTTGATTTGACGGAAAAGCCCATTTCTTCGTCAAGCGAAGGCGCTTCATCAATCGAAAATTCTTCGTCAAGCGTGGACAATAGTTCATCGTCGGCGTCTTCGGAAACATTGTAATGTAGATAAGGAAAGAATTTATGGAAAATGTGATTGAGTATGTAATTTTAGGCGGGCTTCTTGCCTGCCTTGTGCTGTTGATTATGGTAATTGTAAGGCAAAACAGGCTTAAGTCGGGTATCGAAAAGGACGCGTTCGACAGCTTCAGAAACGACTTTAACAGCGGAAACAGCGCATTGCGGCGGGAGATTTCGGAGTCGGTTCAAGGCTCGGTGAAACAGCTCGGCGAAATGCTCTCCGAGAATCAAAAAAGCGCGTCCGACTACCAAAGCAAGCACATTTCGGGCATCGACCGTTCGATTTCCGAGAAGCAGGAAATGATGTCGAAAAACATTCAGACGGCGATAAGGCAGATTGAGCTGTCCTTAACCGCCGCGCAGAAAGCCGCCGCAGACTCGCAGAACAAACGGCTTGACGATATGGATAAGTCGATTTCCGCGAAGCAAGCAATGATGAACGATAATGTTCAAAATCAGATGAAACAGCTTGAATTGCGGTTCAAGACGCTTGAAACAACCAACGAGCAAAAGCTCGCCGAAATGCGTGAAACTATTCAGCAGCGCCTTTCCTACATTCAGCAGGACAACAACAAAAAGCTTGACGAAATCAGAACAACCGTTGACGAAAAGCTCCAGAAAACGCTTGAAGATAAGATGACGAACTCGTTTAAGCTTGTAAGCGAGCGCCTCGAGCAGGTTTACAAGGGACTTGGCGAGATGCAGACGATAGCCTCGGGCGTCGGCGACCTAAAGAAGGTTCTCTCGAACGTGAAAACGCGCGGTATTCTCGGGGAAATTCAGCTTGGCGCTATTTTGCGCGAAATTCTCACTCCCGACCAGTACGATACCGAAGTGCCGACGTTCCCCGAAAGCAGCGACCACGTTGAATTTGCCGTGAAGCTGCCCGCGGGCGAAAGCGGAAGCTTCATTTATCTGCCGATTGACTCGAAGTTCCCGGGAGATACGTTCGCGGCGCTTCAGGACGCGTATGAGAGCGGCGTCCCCGAAAATATCAAAACCGCTTACAAGGCGCTTGAAGCGGTTATCAAAAAGTGCGCGAAGGATATTCACGATAAGTACATAAAGCCGCCTTACACAACGAATTTCGCGATAATGTTCCTGCCGTTCGAGGGGCTGTACGCGGAGGTTGTCAATCACGGTCTTGTCGAGATTTTGCAGCGCGATTACAGCGTGAATATCGCGGGTCCGTCAACTATGGCGGCAATGCTAAACTCGCTTCAGATGGGCTTCCGCACGCTTCAGATACAAAAACGAAGCAACGAGGTCTGGGAAATTCTGAGCGCCGTGAAAACCGAGTTCGATACGTTTGAAAAAGCGTTTGCGCAGGCGAAAAAGCGCATTAAAATGCTTGACGAGGATATGGACAAGCTCATCGGAACGCGCACAAGAGCAATTCAGCGGAAGCTTCGCGCGGTTCAGACTCTTGACAGCGAAAAATCGGGAGAAATCCTCGGAATTGAGGAGAATTTGCAGGAAATCACGTCGGATAACATTGAATAAAACCGTCCCCGAAAGCAAATCTTTCGGGGATTTTTCGTGCAAAAATACGGCGTTTCTGTGAAATTATACTGCAAAATACTGCAAAAACCGCGTTTTCTCGAAAATTTCGACTGCAAAAAGCTGCAAAAACGCGATTTTGTTGCTTAACAAAATAATATTGATAAGCAACTCTGTGAAACGGCGCTGCGGGCTAATTCACGCGGTATCCGAGTTCACGCCCGAAACTCCGCCTATCATTCCGAAAACAAGGCAAAGTATCGCTTTCACAACAAGCAAAGCGCTTCCCGCAAGTCCGAAAATCAACGAAATCACAACAAGCGGCAGAATAAATAAAATTCCGCAGACCGCGCCCGTCTGCAAGCCGTTTTTGCGCCTTAGCTTGCCCGCAATCCGACCGCCTACAAAGCTTCCCGCCGAAATCGCGAGAATTGCCGCCGCGCCCGCGCCGGAAGCCGCCGTATCCGTTATCGTGAGCGCCCCCGCGGCAAGCGCCGCCGCTATCAGAGCCGCTCCGTAGCCCGCCGCAATTCCCGCCGCAAACGGCGCAAATCTTGAATTTCGCTTCTTTTTTCGCATAAAATCACCCCGCATTGAATTTCTCAAAACATTCTATGCGGGGGTTGTACAAAATATTATCCGTCATTTCGCGCATTATTTAAGAAGTCTTTTAATCCTTTTTTCAATATCTGTCATTCTTGTTAGAATTGTTTTCCCCCTCAAACAACGCTCCGATTGCTTCAAAATTATCTGTCGATAATGTGAACGGGCGCGGCTATTTCACTTCATTTACAAGCTCTCTTTTGTTTAGAAAATCATCATAATTTTGCAGCGTTACCTCGGCGATATTCGCAAGCGCTTCCTCCGTCAAAAACGCCTGATGCGACGTTATGATAACGTTCGGTCGCGAAACAAGCAGCGAAATTACCTCGTCCGTCACGATTTTATCCGAATTATCCTCAAAAAACAGACCGCTCTCCTCCTCGTAAACGTCAAGCGCAGCGCCGCCTATCCGCTTTTCATTCAGCGCGTCAAGAAGCGCTTCGCTGTCGATAAGATGACCGCGCGAGGTGTTCACGATAAGCGCGCTTGGTTTCATCAGCCGCAGCGCCGTTTTGTCGATAATATACCGCGTCTGCTCCGTAAGCGGGCAATGAAGCGAGATAATATCCGAATTTCTGAAAAGCTCCTCCTTTGAAACATAGTCGATACCGCTGTTTTCCGCGGGATACGGGTCGTATGCGATAACGTTCATTCCAAAGCCGCGGCAGATGTCTATGAACACCCTGCCGATTTTTCCCGTGCCGATAATTCCTGCCGTTTTTCCGTGCATATCAAATCCCGTCAATCCTATCAGGCTGAAGTTGAAATCACGCGTTCTGATATAGGCGCGCGGTATTTTTCGGTTCAGCGCGAGTATAAGCCCCATTGCGTGTTCCGCGACCGCATACGGCGAATACGCTGGAACGCGCAGCACGCGCAGCTTCCCTTTTGCGGCGGCAATATCTACATTGTTAAACCCTGCGCAGCGCAGCAATATCACCTCGACGCCCTGTTTCGCCAAAGCGTCTATCGTTTTCGCGTTTATATTGTCGTTAACAAAAGCGCAGACTGCCTTTGCGCCTTCCGCAAGCTTTGCGTTTTCCGGACGAAGCCTGCCGACAAAATATTCTATCTCAAACTTTGTGTTATATCTGTCAAACCATTCCTTATCGTATGGCTTTGCGTCATAAAAAGCGATTTTTTCCATAAAAATTCTCCTTATTTCAGTTTGCAATTGTAGCTTTCGCCGATTTTCGTTAAATTATGCTTGACAAACGGCAAAAATGCTTCTATAATATCTTTTATAGACGAATTTTACGGGAGTGTGCTATGGAAAAACCAACGCGGCTGAAAAAGGCCGTTTTCTATATTGTTTTATCGGCGCTGTTCTTTGCGTTTATGAATTTGTTTGTGAGAATGTCGGGCGATGTTCCTATTATCCAAAAAACCTTTTTCCGCAATCTTTTCGCCGTTATGATAGTATCGGTCACGATGATTAAGAAAAAGCACAAAATTCTCCCAAAAAAGGAAGAAGCGTTTGACTTGCTTATGAGGGCGGGATTTGGATATCTCGGCGTTATCTGCAATTTTTACGCGCTTACAAATCTTCCCGCCGCGGACGCTTCGATGCTTAACAAAATGTCGCCGTTTTTCGCGATTGTTTTCTCGGGTATTCTGCTCAAAGAACGCGCGAACGGTGTTCAATGGATAATCGTCATTTCAGCCTTTGCGGGAGCGATATTTGTTCTGAAACCAACGCTTGCGAACGTTCAGCTTCTCCCATCGGCGGCGGGACTTATCGGCGGCGCGTGCGCGGGACTTGCCTACACCTTCGTCCGCAGAGCCTCGTCAAAGGGCGTTCCCGGTTATTATATCGTGTTCTTTTTCTCGGCTTTCTCGACTCTTGTTGCGCTTCCGTTCGTTATTTTCGGCTACTCGCCGATGACGATTGAACAGCTTCTCTGTCTTATCGGAGCGGGCTGCGCTGCGGCAGGCGGACAATTTTCGATTACCGCTGCTTATTCTCACGCGGCGGCAAAAGAAGTTTCGATTTACGACTACTCCTCGATTATCTTCACAGCTATTCTCGGCTTCTTCTTTATGAACGAAATCCCCGATTTGTTCAGCTTTATCGGCTTCGTTATAATTATCGCCGCCGCTGTCGCTATGTTTATCTACAACAACAAAAAATCTCACGCTTCCGAAAAAAGCGATAAATAACAAAAAACCGGAGCGAATAGCCCCGGTTTTGTTTTGCCAAAATTAATTATTCTTCAACAATCTTCGCGTCAACTGCGTTTTTCTTGATGCTCTCAATGCCGTTTTTGCAGCCGGCTTTCGCCTTATAGCCCTCGCCCGTCGCGATAATCTGACCGTTCTTTGCCTTGAGGCGGAAACGGAACTCGCCCTTCTTGTCCTCGTAAATCTCAAACTTCGGATTCTTCTCGGTCGCGAAGCCCTCAACCGTCTGGTCCTCGACAGCGGCAACAGGCGCGTTTGTCATAACGCTGTTTACGCCGTTTTTGCACGCTTCAAGCGAATTATACGTTTCGCTCGTCGCGATAATTTCGCCGTTTCCCGCCTTGAGATTGAACATAAATCCGTCGTTCTTGGTCTTTTTGATTTCAAACTTGCCCATAATTTTCCGTCCTTTCAAGATTTTGGTTCGCCGTTATTGTAATTTAATTTTAACACGCTTTCGCCATTTTGTCAAGCTTTTCGGCAAAATTTTCCGCTTTTTCTTTCGTGAACGCGCCGCAAAAAATCCTTGACAAAAAGCGCATTTTGTGCTATAATATTTTTTGGTAAATTTTGATTTGCTTTTTAAGCTGATGTGGCGAAATCGGCAGACGCAAGGGACTTAAAATCCCTCGGTGGCAACACCGTACCGGTTCAAGTCCGGTCATCAGCACCAGCCGGCAGTGCCGGCAGCCTTATCGCCCCTAGTTTCCGCTAGGGGTGATTTTTATGCCCGCGAGGGGCTTTCTTCTCGACCTTATCGCTGCACCTTTATCGCCCCTAGTTCGTTCTAGGGGTGGTTTTTATGCCCGCGAGGTTTTTCTTGACAATCCCGCGAAAATGTGCTATAATAAAAATATATTTGCTTCAAGGAGGTATTTTTTATGAAAAAGACAACGATTTTTGCGGCAATTCTAGCGGCGGCGCTTCTGACGGGCTGCGGTGAGGACAAACCGCTCGACAACA
>DBIU01000068.1 GCA_002304735.1 Ruminococcaceae bacterium UBA794
CTTCGCGGCGTTGCGCACGCTGATTTTTCGTGAGCTTGTCCGCCTTTGTGAGAGCTATGAGAAATGGAATTTGCCCGTCGATTAGCGCGTTTATCATCTGAATATCGTCGGCTGTCGGCGGGTGACGGAAGTCGATAAGCTGCACGACAAGCGCAAGCTCGCGTTCTGCCGAAAGATAGCCGCCGATAAGCTCGTTCCAGCGCTTTTTCTCGGATTTTGCGACCTTTGCGTAGCCGTATCCCGGCAAATCCACGATGAAAACGCCGTCTGCGCTGTAAAAGTTAATCGTTGCGGTTTTGCCCGGAACGGCGGACACTCTCGCAAGACTTTTCCTGTTGAACAGTTTGTTAATAAGCGAGGATTTCCCGACGTTCGAGCGTCCCGAAAACGCGATTTCAACGCGTTCGGGCGGAGGAAGCTGCGAAAAGCTGCCGAAAGCGGCGGCAAATTCTGCGTTGTTGAAATTCATAAAAATCTCCTTTTCAGGGGTTAAGCCATTGAATAAAGGCGGTTTTGTTCGTGCTGTTGTAGCCTGCTTTGCGGTAGAAATTGAGCGATGTGATGATTTTCGTCATTGAGAATATCGTTCAAAGCCGCGCAGATGATTTGTGATTTGTCTGCGCGGCTGATTTTATGCGTTCAGAACGGGCTTTTTCTTGGCGACAGGCTTTTCAACGCGCTTTTTGGGAAGCTCTTTCTCGGATTTTGCGTTAACGGAGCAATTCGGCAGTACAAGCGCGGTTTCAAGCACGGTTGAAATATCCTCTGCGGGAACGAATTTAATGTTCTCCTTGACTTTCTCGTCAATTTCTTCAATATCGGGAACGTTGTCCTTTGGAATACAAACGGTTGTGATACCCGCGCGATAAGCCGCCATTGTCTTTTCCTTCAGACCGCCGATAGGGAGAACCTTGCCGCGGAGCGTGATTTCGCCCGTCATTGCGACATCTCTGCGTACGGGAGTGCCCGAAAGCGCGGAAACAAGCGCCGTCGTGAGCGTAACGCCCGCCGAAGGACCGTCTTTCGGAACAGCGCCCTCGGGCGCGTTGACGTGGATATCCTTATTCTTGTAAAATTCCTTGTCGATACCGTATTTATCGGCAAGCGAACGCGTAAGGCTGACGGCAATTTTCGCCGACTCTTTCATAACATCGCCGAGCGAACCCGTAAACTCGGTTTTGCCCGTGCCGTCAAGCACAAGCACCTCAAGCGGAAGCATAGTTCCGCCAACGGACGTCCACGCAAGACCGTTTACAAGACCGACCTCGTCGCGCGCGGCAAGCTTTTCGGGCTGATATTTCTTAACGCCGAGGAAATCCTTGAGATTATTCTCGTTTACGACAACTTTCTGTTCACCCGAAACAAGCGACTTCGCCGCTTTTCTGCAAACGTCCGCAATCTTTCTTTCAAGCTTTCTAACGCCCGCTTCTCTGGTGTAGCAGTCGATGATATCGTAAAGCGCGCCGTCGGTAATTTTGAGCGTTTTCGAGGACTCGCCGTGCTTTTTAAGCTGCTTTGGAATGAGATGCTTTTTCGCGATATTAAACTTCTCCTCGCGCGTATAGCTTGAAAGCTCGATAACTTCCATTCTGTCGAGAAGCGGCGCGGGGATTGTGTCGAGGCTGTTTGCCGTGGTGATGAAAAGAACGTCGCTCAAATCCACAGGCACTTCGATATAATGGTCGACAAACGCAACGTTTTGCTCCGCGTCGAGAACTTCGAGCATCGCAGAGGACGGGTCGCCCTTGTAGTCGTTGCCCATTTTATCAATTTCATCAAGCAGAATAACGGGATTTATCGTTTTGGCCTGCCGCAGCGCCTCGATAATACGTCCGGGCATCGCTCCGACGTAGGTTTTTCTGTGACCTCGGATTTCCGCCTCATCGCGCACGCCGCCGAGCGAAATTCTCGCATATTTTCTTCCGAGAGCCTTTGCGATAGACTTGCCGATTGAGGTTTTGCCGACTCCGGGAGGACCGTAAAGGCAGATAATCTGCCCCTTAACGTCAGGCGCGAGCGTCCTCACCGCAAGCGTTTCGAGGATACGCTCCTTAACCTTTTCAAGACCGTAGTGGTCCTTGTCAAGCTGCTTTGCGGCAGCGTTTATGTCGGTTTTGTCCTTTGTTTTCTTGTTAAACGGAACGGAAAGCACTGTATCGAGATAAGTCCTGAGAACAGCGGCTTCCTGCGACGAACCCGAAAGCTTCGAGAGCCTGTCGGCTTCGTTAATGAGCTTTTCTTCCGACTCCTTTGAAAGCCCGAGCGCCGTTATCTTCGCAGCATAATCGTCAAATTCCTCGGCGGGACTGTCGCTGTCGCCGAGCTGTCTTGAAATAGCCTTGAGCTGTTCGCGGAGATAATATTCGCGCTGATTTTTGTCAACCTGCTCGCGAACCTGCTCTCCGATTTCGATTTCCGCCTGAATAACCTCGATTTCATCGTGAAGCATTGCGATAAGCATACGAATACGCTGAAGCGTGCCGTTCGTTTCAAGCAGCTTCTGCTTATCCTCGACGCTGAGCATTATATTGAACACAACCTTGTCGAAAAGTCTGCCGCAGTCCTCCTCGGACATTATGCTTTCATAGAGGTCGCGCGGCATTTTCGGCGACATTGAAGCGTACAGGTCGAACGTTTCTTTGAGAGCGCGCTTTGCGGCGGTTTCCGTGCTCGGGGACATAGCCGTGCCGCGCGTCCGAAGCTGTTTAACCTCGAATTTTAGGTAATCGCGGCAGGGAATGGGACGCATCGTTTTCGCGCGGAAAAGTCCCTCCACAAGCACTCTCGTAGAGCCGTCGGGAGTTGTGAGAAGCTGTCTTATTTCAGCGACAACGCCAACGCTGTAAATATTCTCGGCGGTCGGCTCGGTTTCGCCTGCGTCCTTTTGTGCAACGAGAAAAATCTTCCCGTCGCCCGCCGCAGCTGCTTTGAGCGCCGCCACGGAGCGTTCTCTCCCAACGTCGAAGTGCAGCACCATTGACGGGAATATTACAAGTCCGCGAAGCGAAATTGCGGGCAAAGTCATTGTCATTGTATTGTTCATATATGTAAACCTCCGGATAAACTAAACTTCAAGCCCGATTACAGAGCTATATCAGAATTATACTATAATTTTGCGGATTTTTCAAGCCCAAACATTTTGTCTTATTTTAATGAAATTAGCGGAAAATGAGAGAAAAAATGAGATAAACGACGGGCTGATGCAGGAGATAAATCCAAATCGTGTTTCTTCCGACAGCCGCGAGCCATCTTATGTGAACGGGATAGAAGAACTTTGGGAGAACTCCGTCTTTCGCCCAAATTCCAAAGCTGCTTCCCGCAAGGAACAGGAAAAGCCACGGAAACAGCGGGAAATAGTCCGATGATTGGAATGACGCGCTGTGTATTCCGAACGGGAACAAAACGCCGACATCATAGGCTTTTCTGGGCAGATACCATTCAAATAGCCCGCCTATGCCGATAAAGCCTTTCTGAACGTCCCACGTCAGCACAAAAAGCAGAATGAACAGAATAAACCCGACAAGCGCGGGAAGATAGTCGAGAATTTTCTCGCAAAGCCCGAAAATCATCATCGAAATACCGAGAAAATGAAGTATTCCGAACATAACCGGAACAGCGCTGAAAAACGGCGTAACGAACGTGATAATCATACCGAGGAAAAAGCACTGTGCGCCGCGTTTTATGTTGTTTCTGGAGTAGCGGCAGACCGTTCCCGATATGAAAATAAACATACCTGCGAAAATATCGCGGATTACGTTAAACCAGCCGTCGAAGAAAATCGGCACGTCAACGCCGAAAATGTACTTCAAATCGTACATCGCGTGATATACGACCATACAGAGTATAGCAAAACCGCGAAGCTCGTCAAGCAAGCCGACGCGTTTGGATTTTGATTTAATCTCCCCCATAGTAACCTCTCTTATATGTAAATAAATATATATTTTATATTGTATCACATTTTTCAAAAAAATACAATAACCTCTTGAAAAAAAGTTTAAGATATGCTAAAATATTGTAGAAGAATAATGCTATGAAACGGTGAATTTTGTGGAATATGTGAACATAGGCGGCGTTTTGATTGAAAGAACTGCCGCTTTAGCGCCGATGGCGAGCGTTGCCGACAGGGCGTATCGGCTTATGGCAAAAGAATTTGGAGCGGCTTATTGCGTTGGAGAAATGGCTTCCGCAAAGGGACTTTGCTATAACGACGCGAAAACCGCCGAGCTGCTTTTGCTGACGAAGGGCGAAAGACCCGCGGCAATTCAGCTTTTCGGCTCGGAACCTGAGTTTATCGCAAAGGCGGTTAAGATTGCGGAGGAATTTTCTCCGGATATAATTGATTTGAACGCGGGCTGTCCGATGCCGAAAATCGTGAATAACGGCTCGGGAAGCGCGCTTATGAAAGACCCCGCGCTTTTCGGGGAAATAGTGAGCGCGGCGGTTTACGAGGCGAAAGCGCCTGTTACGGTGAAAATTCGGAGCGGCTGGGACGAAAACGGGATAAACGCGGTTGAAATCGCTAAAATCGCGGAGCAAAACGGCGCTGCGGCGGTTTGCGTTCACCCCAGAACGAGAGCGCAGCTTTACACGGGAAAAGCGGACTGGAGCGTGATAAAAGCCGTGAAAGAAGCCGTGAAAATACCGGTAATCGGGAGCGGCGACGTTGCGAGCGTTTCGGATTGCGTTGAGATGTATGAGAAAACGGACTGCGACCTTGTTATGATAGGCAGGGGAAGCTACGGCAGGCCTTGGCTTTTCGGACAGATAAGGGACTTTTTCGAGGGGAGAAATCCGCGTCCCGAGCCGACTGTCGAGGAAAAAATCGCGATTATGCGCCGTCATATAAAGCTTCTTGTCGAGGACAAGGGCGAGCGCACGGGAATGAAGGAAGCGCGCCGTCAGGCGGCTTGGTATATACGCGGAATGAACGGCGCGGCGCGGCTTCGCGACGAATTTTCAAAGATGAACACTCTTGATGATTTCGAGAGAATGATTGAATTGATTTCAGAGGTAAATTGAGATGAATTTGGCGAAAATAAGGTCGCTTTGCGCGTTTAACGTAAAGGACGACGTTCTGCTTACGGACTTTTATTGCTGCGCGGACGAAAACGCCGAGGAATATTATTCGGATATCGTGAACATTCTGCTGTCAAGCGGACAGACGCTCGGCGAATATCTTCACGATTTGCTTGCGTACTCAAATTCTCCGGTTATCGAGAGATGTCTGCACGAGCAAAATCCCGCGCTTATCAAGGCGATTGATTACGACCTCGGCGTGCTTAAAGAGCTTGTTTCGCTTACGTCCGAGCAGCTTCGCGAGTCGCTTTCCGAAAACGAAATTCTGCGCGAAATGCCCGCTTATGATAACGGAAAATTTGATTATGACGCGGAGTATTTTCTCGATTTTGCGAAGAAAAACGGCACGGGAATATTCGCAAAATACCGCGCGTTTACGTTTGACGGCGAGCTTAAGCCCGTTCTGAAAACGGACGGCGTAAGGCTTTGCGACCTCAAGAATTATCAGGTTCAGCGCAGTCAGGTTGTCGAGAACACGCTTTGTTTCCTGCATAATCAGCCCGCGCAGAACGTCTTGCTTTACGGCGACAGAGGAACGGGAAAATCCTCGACGGTAAAGGCGATTTTCAACGAGTACAGAGAGTTGCGAATGGTTGAGGTTTCGCGTAACGATATAAGCGAGCTTCCCACGCTTTTCGAGCTTCTCGGCAAGGTTGATATGAAGTTTATTGTTACAATCGACGACCTTTCTTTCGCGGAGAACGACGACCGCTTCGGAATATTGAAAGCGGCGCTTGACGGCTCGCTGTCGGCAAGACCCGACAATATACTTATTTACGCGACGACAAACCGCCGCAAGATTATCCGCGAAACCGCGGCGGACCGCGAGATATCGGGCTCTGACGCAATCGACGAGAGTATGTCGCTTTCCGACCGTTTCGGGCTGTTCGTTACGTTTATGCGGCCGGACAAGCAGGTTTATCTCGATATCGTAAAGCAGCTTGCCGACGAGAGCGGAATTGATATTCCCGAAGAACGGCTTTTCGCGGCGGCTGAGCGCTTTTCGACAAGGAGAGGCGGACGTTCGCCGAGAATTGCAAAGCAGTTTGTGGGCTGGCTTAAGGGCAGAATTGAGCTTAATCTGGAGTATTGAGTATGTTTAACGTAAAAAAATGCGTTTCGGGAGCGCTTTTGGCGGTTCTCCTGCTGAGCGGCTGCTCGGAGGAGGAAAAGCTTCCGTCGGAGATTTTGGTTTCTTCGGTAACGGAGATTGAGGAAAGCGCGCCGTTTCCTGCGATAAGCTGCGGAGTGAAGCTTGAAAAAGCCGTTGAAAAGGCGGTTTCGCTTTCTCCCGCGGCAACGGAGATAATCTGCGAAGCGGGGTTTCGCGAAAGGCTCGTGGGCGTGAGCGATTATTGCGATTATCCCGAAAATCTCGGCTTGCCGAAGCTCGGAAGCACGGAAAATCCCGACCTTGACGCTATCATAAAGCTAAAGCCGGACGCGGTTTTCACGCTGTCGCTGCTGTCGGAGCGCGAGATTTACAAGCTAAATCAGGCGGGAATTAAGGTTCTCACACCGAAAACGCCGTGTAATCTTGAGGAATACGCCGCGCTTTTCAAGGAAATATCGGCTGCGTTTTACGGAAACGAGCAAACCGACTCGCTTAAGGGCGGTACGAAGGCTCTTGACGAGGGAAAAAGGGCGCGCGCGCGGCTCGAAAGCGCGGCTAAGGACGTTAAAACCGAGAGCTTTGTTTATGTGACGGAGAAGCTTACGCTCGCGGGCGCGGACACGTTTGAGAGCGCGGTTTTGAGCCTTACGGGCGAGAATTTGTGCAAATCCGAGGGCTACGTTCCCGCAAACGGCGAGCAGCCCGCTTACATAATCGCGTCAAACAAGCTGACTTACGACGAGCTTGCCGCCGATGAAGCGTTTTCGGCGATGATTTACAACGGCGCAAAGGTCGTTTTCGTAAACTCCGAGCGCTTTGAGCGACCGTCTGCGCGGACAAGCGAGATTTTCGCGGCTTTTTCGGAATAGAATAAATCGCCTTTCCCGAAAATAATCGGAAAGGCGATTGTTTTTACATAGGCGTGATTGTATAGCCGTTTTCGCGCCAGTAGTCGATAACGCGCGGGAGGATTTCCGCGTTTGTTTTCGACACCGCGTGCAGGAGGTAAACCGCGCCGTTGTGCGTTTTTTTGGTTACTTTATCATAGGCTGCGGCAGAGTCGGGCTGGTCGTCCGTGAGCCAATCGCGATAGGCGAAGCTCCAAAGGACGGTTGTGTAGCCAAGCTCCTTTGCACAGGCGAGAACGCGCTCGGAGAACTCACCCTTCGGCGGCCGCATAACGTACATCTCATAGCCAAATTCCTTCGAGATATAGTTGTGGAGGAGCATAAGCTCGTTGTAAAGGTCCTCGTTTGAGCAGTCTGGCAGGGAAGGGTGGCTGTACGAGTGGTTTCCGACGGTGTGACCCTCGGCAATCATACGCTTAATCAGCCCGGGATTTTTCTCCGCATAGTCGCGCGTGATGAAAAATGTCGCTTTAACTCCCTTTGAAGCGAGAGTATCAAGGATTTTCTCCGTGTAACCGTTTTCATAGCCCTCGTCAAACGTCAGCCAGAGCCGCTTGTTCGCCGCTTCGCCGATGAAAAGCGTATTCATATCGCCATATTGCTTCTGCGCTTGAATTGCGCCAAGCGGACGGTTCATAGAATCAACGTCGTTTCCTACGCCATAGCAGACTTTTTTGTTGTCATAATCGTTGAGATATGAGTAAGGCGCCTGCGCAAACGCGCATTTTCCCGCAAGAATTGCCGCGAAAAGCGCCGAAATCAGTCTTTTCATTTCATCATTCCTTTCGGTAATATTGTTTGCGGATTAATAATTTTTAGCACAAAAATCTTTTTGTAATTATGTTGCATAAAATTTAGTGAAAAGCTTTGTGCAAAATTATGAAAATTAATGTTGCTTTGGGGGTTGAATAATGGAGAAAAATATGGTAAAATAAATAAGTAAGTATATGGTTTCGCCATATAAAATGAATGGGTAAAGGAGCCGCTTATGTCGCAGAAATTAAGCGAACTCATAGACCTGCTTAAAGGTCACCGCGTTTATATTCAGACGCATAATTTCCCCGACCCCGACGCAATCGCGAGCGCATACGGACTGCAAGTGCTTTTGGGGAAGTTTAGAATAAACACGGTTATCTGTCATCACGGAAGCGTTGAGCGTGCGATGACGGCGAATATGGTGTCGGAATTTCAGATTGATATGACCGCCGACAGCGAGCTGAAGTATATGACTTCGGAGGACTATATTATCACGGTTGACAGTCAGAAGGGAAATGCGAATATACTTGACTTAATCGGAAACGAAGTCGCTGTTATTGACCATCACCCTGTATTTTGCGTTGTCGACGACTATAAATACCGCGATATACGCATTGTCGGAAGCTGCTCGACGATTATCGCGGATTATTACCGTCAATATAAGATTGAGATGCCGGGGTCTGTCGCGACGGCGCTGCTGTACGGATTGAAGTGCGATACGCGCGACTTTACACGCGGCGTGACGCAGCTTGACGTTGATATTTACTCGTATCTTTTCCCGAAAGCGGACAATCGCCTTATCAGGCATTTTCAGTCGGGCGAAATTGAATATCACGAGCTTAATTCTTTCGTTGACAGTATGCGGAATATTGAGGTTTACGACGGAGTTGCGTTCGCGTTTCTCAATTTCTATTGCACGGACGCGTTTATTGCGACGATTTCGGACTTTATTCTGAACGTTGACGTGGTGAATTTTTCTGTGGTGTACACGCGCAGGGACGATGGATTTAAGTTCTCGGTGCGCTCGGAAATCGAGGAGCTGAATGCCGGAAAGATTATTTCCGAAGCTCTCGCGAACGTTGGTTCGGGCGGCGGACACAAGTCGATGGCGGGCGGATACGCGTCCGAGAGCAAAATTCTCGATATAAGCATTGACTACAACAAGGTAATTCAGAACCTTTTCTTGAGCATAATCGACAAAATCCCTCACAAGGGCTATAAAGCAGGCAATCAGAAAACCGCCGAGGTTGAGGAGATAAAGAGCGCGGACGTTGGAAATGTTGAAGTAAAAAGCGCGGAAACGAACATAAAAAGCGTATAAAAAACGGCGAAGGAGCGTTTGAGCCCTTCGCCGTATTTATTGATTTTCATTAATTCGATGCGTCTGACGTTTAATAGAGGTCGGTTGAGCGGATTATTATTTACATTATCTATAGTTCATAACGTAAAAAATAATTTCATAACATTTATCCCCCCTGAGTATAGTTTTGCATACCTTTTGCATACCTTTTTTATGATTTTTAATCAAATTTTACAAGATTTATTCGACTTTTGAAAAATTGAACGAAAATAAAAGCCCCTCAAATCGCTTAATCTTGCGGTTTGAGGGGCTTGTTTAGTGAAACGATTAGCTG
>DBIU01000053.1 GCA_002304735.1 Ruminococcaceae bacterium UBA794
AGGCACTGAAGGCGAAGCCGTTCTTCGGAGATACGCAAAAAGGCGGGAATATCTCCCGCCTTTGTTGTTATTTAAGGAAATTCGCCGTATCAATTCGGTTAAGCGCTCTCGAAAGCTTCGCTTCGGCAAGCATAAGCTCTCTGTCGCTGTGCGCCGACTTTTTGCGTTCCTCGGCAGCGTCCCTTGCCGCTTCGGCGCGCTTTACGTCGATTTCGTCCGCCCACTCGCAGGTTTGCACAAGAATTGTGGTTCCTTCTTTCGATACCTTTATGATACCTCCCGAAGTCGCCGCGCGGCGAAATTCGCCGTTAATCATAATTCTCATCTGACCCACTCCGAGCGCCGCGCAATATGGCTCGTGACCATTGAGTATTCCCACGTCGCCGACAGTCGTGCGGACGATAATCTGCTCGGTTTCGCCGTCAAAGACCTTTTTTTCAGGCGTGATAATTTGCAGCTTAAATGGCGTCATAAAATCACTCCTTCAGTCAGCCTTCCTTTTTCGCCTTTTCAACGGCTTCGTCTATCGTTCCGACAAACAGGAACGCGCTCTCGGGCAGGTCGTCGTGCTTGCCCTCGATGATTTCCTTAAAGCCGCGGATTGTTTCCTTGAGCGGAACGAACTTGCCCTCGTAGCCCGTAAACTGCTCCGCAACATGGAACGGCTGCGACAAAAATCTCTGGATTTTTCTCGCTCTCGATACCGTCAGCTTATCCTCGTCGTTAAGCTCGTCCATACCGAGAATTGCGATGATATCCTGAAGCTCGTTATAGCGCTGCAAAATCGACTGTACCGCTCTTGCAACCTCATAATGCTCCTGACCGACAATTTCCGGCGCGAGTATTCTCGAAGTACTCTCAAGCGGGTCAACCGCGGGATAAATACCCATTGAAGCGATTTCACGCGAAAGAACCGTCGTTGCGTCAAGATGCGCGAACGTCGTCGCAGGCGCAGGGTCGGTGAGGTCGTCCGCAGGAACGTAAACCGCCTGTACGGATGTAATCGAGCCTTTCTTCGTCGAGGTAATTCTCTCCTGAAGCGCGCCCATTTCGGTTGCCAGCGTAGGCTGATAACCAACCGCTGACGGCATACGTCCGAGCAGCGCCGATACCTCGGAACCCGCCTGTGTAAAGCGGAAAATGTTGTCGATGAACAGAAGAACGTCCTGTCCCATCTTGTCGCGGAAATATTCCGCCATTGTAAGTCCCGAAAGCGCAACTCTCATTCTCGCTCCCGGCGGCTCGTTCATCTGACCGTAAACGAGCGCGGTCTTGTTGATAACGCCCGACTCGGTCATCTCGCGGTAGAGGTCGTTGCCCTCGCGCGTACGCTCGCCGACGCCCGTAAATACGGAAATTCCGCCGTGCTGAGTTGCTACGTTGTTGATAAGCTCCTGAATAAGAACCGTTTTTCCAACGCCTGCGCCGCCGAACAGACCGATTTTTCCGCCCTTGAGGTACGGCGCGATAAGGTCGACGACCTTAATTCCCGTTTCAAGAACCTCCTTGGAGGCTTCCTGTTCCTCGAATGTAGGCGCGGGACGATGAATTTCCCACTTTTCCTCTGTTTCGGGCTGAGGTTTGTTGTCAACGGCTTCGCCGAGCAGGTTGAACACGCGTCCGAGAGTCTGCTCTCCGACGGGTACCTTTATCGAAGAACCCGTATCAACGGCTTCCATTCCTCTGACAAGACCGTCCGTGCTGCCCATTGCGATGCAGCGCACGGTATCGTCGCCTATATGCTGCGCCACTTCGACAACCAGCTTCTTTCCGTGATTGTCGATTTCTATGGCGTTAAGCAGATTAGGCAGGCAGTCAGGCGCGAACCTGATATCAAGAACTGCGCCGATTACCTGAGCAATCGTGCCTGTGTTCTGTTTCGTCATATTCTAGTCCTTCCTTTGAAGAAACAGCGTTTCTCCATTTGAAATTATCCCTGAGCCGAGGCTCCCGACACGATGTCGATAATCTCGGTTGTAATGCTCGACTGACGAGCGCGGTTGTACAGCAGCGACAGATTTTCCGTCATTGCGTCCGCGTTGTCCGTTGCGTTTTCCATTGCCGTGCGGCGCGCGCCCTGCTCGGAAGCATAGCTCTCGACTACCGCGCACTGCAAAAGCGACGCGGTAAATTTCGGTACAATTCTGTTGAAAACAGCTTCCGGCGACGGGTCGTAAGTCATTACGCCGTAATCCTCAAGCTCAACCGTTTCCATCGGCAGAATTTTCATACTTTGCGGCTCCTGTGACATTGACGATACAAACATCGTGTAGAACACGGATACCTCGTCAACTTCTCCTGCCGCAAACAAATCTATCGCAAGGCTTGCGATATCCTGCGCCGTATTCGGCTTTATTTCCTCGGCGATATTCGCGTAGGAAGCCACCATATCATAATCGCGCTTCGAGAAATACTCGACGGCTTTCTTGCCGATTGCGATTATTTTCGGCTTGGCTGCGTCGTCTGCGTGCGCGGCTGAAGCCATTTTCAGAATGTTCGAGTTATAGCCGCCCGCAAGTCCTCTGTCGCCTGCGATGACAATAAACAGCCTGCGCTTTATTTCTCTTTTCACGGTATAAATCGTGGAGAAATCCGTATTCGCGGAAGCTATTTCGCACATCGTCTTGTATAATTCGTTGAAATAAGGACGAGCCTGCTCCGCTCTTATTTTCGCCTTGCGAAGCTTACTCGAAGCAACAAGCTGCATTGCCTTTGTAATCTGTCTTGTCGAGCCGACAGATTTTATGCGGCGCTTGATTGCTTTCATATTTCCGCTTGCTATTAAAATCACCCCCGTAGGAAAGAAAATCCCTGTGAATTTTCGCTCCTATTATTCGACGTTATCCTCGGTGGTTATATACTTAACCTTTTTTTCGATATACAGCCATGCAACCGCAAGCGCCGATAATACAGCGATTGCCGTGCCGACTATTCCAAGTACAAATGCAGCCTGTTTCATAGAAATTCTCCTTTTATCAGCCCGCGTAAGAAGCGGCAAAGCTCGTCAGAACGTCCTTAAGCGCCGTTTCGTTTTCGGGAGAAAGCTCTTTGGTCGTGCGGATTCCGTCGAGGATTTCCGGCTTTGTTGACTTGATATTATCAAGCAAATCCTTCTGATACTGCTTGATTTTATTGAGCGGAACGCTTGCGAGGTAGTTGTGAATTACCGCGTAGATAATAACAACCTGCTCCTCAACCTCAAGCGGCGAATTTTGGTCCTGCTTCAGAACCTCGACTATTCTCTCGCCCTTTGCAAGTCTGTCCTTCGTATCCTTATCAAGGTCAGAGCCGAACTGCGAGAACGACTGAAGCTCGCGATACTGAGAGTAGTCGAGTTTCAAAGTACCCGCAACCTTCTTCATCGCCTTAATCTGCGCGTTGCCGCCGACGCGGGATACCGAGATACCGGGGTTAACCGCGGGACGAACGCCCGAATTGAACAGCTCTGTTTCGAGGAATATCTGACCGTCCGTGATTGAAATTACGTTTGTCGGGATATACGCGGAAACGTCGCCCGCCTGCGTTTCGATAATCGGAAGCGCCGTAAGCGAGCCGCCGCCGTAATCCTTGTTAAGTCTTGCGGCTCTTTCGAGAAGTCTTGAATGGAGGTAGAATACGTCGCCGGGGTATGCTTCACGTCCCGGCGGGCGCTTCAGAAGCAGCGAGAGCGCTCTGTAAGCCACAGCGTGCTTGGACAGGTCGTCGTAAACTACGAGAACGTCCTTGCCCTGTTCCATAAAGTATTCGCCCATCGTGCAGCCGGAATAAGGCGCAATGTACTGGAGCGGAGCAAGCTCGGAAGCGGTCGAGGACACAACAATTGTGTATTCAAGAGCGCCGTTTCTCTCAAGCGTATCAACAACGCCCGCAACCGTCGAGTTTTTCTGACCGATTGCAACGTAGATGCAGATTACGTCCTTGCCCTTTTGGTTGATGATTGTATCAATGGCGATAGCGGTTTTACCCGTCTGTCTGTCGCCGATAATCAGCTCGCGCTGACCTCTGCCTATCGGAATCATACTGTCGATTGCCTTAATTCCCGTCTGTAGAGGAACGTTTACAGGCTCTCTCGTGATGATACCGGAAGCGATTTTTTCTATCGGGCGCTTTTCCTTTGCAAGAATATCGCCCTTGCCGTCAAGCGGCTCTCCAAGGGAGTTTACAACGCGTCCGAGCAGCTCCTCGCCGACCGGTACGGACACGATATTGCCCGTTCTTTTTACGCTGTCGCCCTCCTTGATGCCCGAGTCCGAACCCAACATAACCGCGCCGACAAACTCCTGCTCGAGGTTCAGCGCCATACACTGAATACCGTTCTCAAATTCAAGAAGCTCGTTAAGCATACAGTTTTCAAGCCCGTGAATACGAACGATTCCGTCGCCCACGGTTACAACCGTTCCGACGTCGCCGAGCTGGATTTTCGCGTTATAGTTCTTGATGCGGTCTTTTATAAGGCCCGTTATTTCATCGGGGCGTAAATCCATTCTATACAGTCCTTTCCTTCTTAATTTAAGGGAAAATCAGATTACCGAGCCGAGTTCTCCCTTCAGCGCGTCAAGCCTTGACTTAACGCTGCCGTCATAGCGTCTGCTTCCGTAGTCGATTACGATACCGCCGATAAGCTTCTTATCGACCTTTTCCGTGATTGAAACGGTCTTTCCGATAACCTTCGACATCTTATCCGCGATTTTTTGTCTTGTCGCGTCCGAAAGCGGACCGCTTGTTGTGACGGTAATTTCGGCGATTTTGAATTCATCGTTGTAAAGCTCCCTAAAGCGCTTTACGATGCCCGAAAAACAGCCCATTCTATGCTTCTCGCAAAGCACGCAGAGCAGGTTTCCGCAAAGCTCCGACAAATTCCCCGCCTTTATTATCTCGCCGAGAAGCGAGAGCTTTTCTTCAAGCGACACGGTCGGAGCGCTCATAAGCTTTATAAAGCCCGGATTTTCCGAGAATATCTTCTCAAGCTCCAAAAGCTCTCCGAGAACGTCCTTAAGCCCCTCGGGTTTTTCCTCCCTGCAAAGCGAAAAGAACGCGTCGCCGTAGATTTTTTCTGCCTTATCGTTCATAAAAATTCCTTTCCGAAGTTACTTTGCAGTTCCAACTTCTTCTAAGAATTTCGAGATAATTTCCTCATTATCGGAAGCGGATATCTCCTTTTCGACAATCTTGCCCGCTGCCATAACGACAATATCGGAAATTTCGTCCTTGATTTCGTTAAGCGCGCGCTGTTTGTCGCGTTCGATATTTTCCTCCGCTTTTGTGCGGATTTCCGCCGCCTTTTTGTTCGCCTCGCCGACAATTTCCTCCTCGCGCTTCTGCGCTCTGAGAGTCGCCTGCTTCATTATCTCCGAAGCCTCGGCCTTTGCGTCGGCAAGACGCGCGGTATATTCCTCCTCCGCCTTTTTTGCAGCTTCCTTTGCCTTGCGCGCTTCGTCGATTTCGGCAGCCGCCATCTCGTTGCGCTTGTCAAGTATCTTGCAAACGGGCTTGAACAGGAATATCCTGAAAATGAGGAAGATAATAAGCGTGTTTATCAGCGTAAACACTATGGTTCCGGGGTCGATTGAAACCAGAGCGAGCGTTTCCTGAGCCGCAGCCTCGCTTATTAAGTTTAACACCTTATTGCTCAACTCCTCCCAAATACTTTTTCCTCTTTAATTATACTCCGGCAACGTTTCCGATTGCGTTTGTGAGATTGCCGAACAGAGGGTTTGCGTAAAGGAGCAGAAGCGCGATTACCAGCGCGTAGATACCGGTTGTTTCTGCGATAGCGTCGCCGATAATCATAGTTCTTGTAATTGTACCGGAAGCCTCGGGCTGTCTTGCGATAGACTCAACCGCCTTACCGCCGCAGTAGCCTTCACCGATACCGGGGCCTATACCCGCAATCATAGCCGTGCCTGCGCCAAGTGCTGAAGCGCCAAGCACGATAGCGTTCGCCAAGATTTTCATTTCTTCCATTGTGTTTTCCTCCAAGAAAAATTACTTTATTAAATTCCCATGCGGGAAAAGTTTTCGATTTAGTCACATTCTGCGTTTGAAATATACGACATCGTGAGCATTATAAAGATATACGACTGGATAACCGCCGAGAAGATATCGAAATACAGCGACGCAACCGCCGGAATAAGTATAGCGAAGCTTCCGAGCGCCCAGTAGATAAGTCCTCCGATAACCATACCCGCAACAAGGTTTCCGAACAGACGAAGCGCCATTGAAACGGGGTTTGCAAGCTCGCCGATTATGTTGAACGGAAGCATAAACGGAAGCGGGTCGACGAAGTTCTTGAGGTATCCTTTAAGTTTTCCTGTCTTTGCGCGGTTAAACTGCGTCATCATAAACGTAATCACCGCCCATGTTCCCGTAACGGAGATATCCGCAGCCGGACTTCGCAGACCGAAAAGGCTCATCAGGCACGAAATCATAATAAAGCAGAACAGCGTGCAGATATACGGCTTATAGCGGTAGTATTTGCTGCCCATTGTGTCGTCGACCGTCTTTGAAAAGAACGTGACAATCCATTCGGCAGCCGCCTGTCTTCTTGTTTCGGGAATGACCTTCATATTGTGCGTGAGAATTAGCACAACAGCAAGCAGCACAAGTATTACTATCCATTGTACAATAATACTTTCCGTTAGGTTAATGGTTATACCGAAAAGTTCAAAGCTTGTCACCACAAGGGGTCCGCCAACGGACAGACTGCCTTCCGAGGCAAGCAAAAGCGCAGTCGGCATAAATCATTCCTCCTTTGTTTTCAATGCTCTTATCACAATGGCAATCTTCACGAAAACCAGCGGGATTACCGAAGCGACAAGGCTTATAAACGGTGCAAGCGCGCCGAGAGTAAGAAGTGCGAACAGTCCGAGATATCTCACGCAGTACATTCCGCTCATATATATCTGCGCGGACTTCGCGCTTTCTTTTTTAACTGCCGTTTGGGCTGTTTTTCCCAGAATGAGAAAATTCAGCGCCGCGATAATTATTCCGTATATTCCGCCGAGAAGCAGCGAATAGTCGAATTTTGCCGCAAAAAACAATACCGCAAGCACTGCCATATATATCCCCGATATTATCAGGAAATATGGCGCAAGCGACCTTATTTCCTCGTAAATCGGCTCGTTTTTCTTCATAATAATATCATTTGTCATCGGTTTTCTTTCCGTTATCTTTTGGCGTGGTCGTCATAGTAATCGTTATCACGCCGCGCACTTGTAAAAGCCCTCGGAGCGGGCTTATCTGTTTTTTCATAGGCTTTTATGAGCTTAAACAGGTAAGACACCGCGCCGCCTATCATAAAGACAATTCCGAGCGCAATGCATATTACCATCGCCCAATCGGGCCAGCCGTACTTATTCGAGAGATACCAGCCGCCGCCGATAAACAAAAGCAGCGGCGTTATTATCACGAACGCAAGCTGACTAACCTTAGCGTAGGTTGAGAGTGGGTTTTCTTTCCTGCTCATATCAATATACAAATTTCGTCAAACGCCAGCCGGCGTCGGTTTTTATCATTTCGGTGCGGAGAATTTTGCTCGGGTCGACGGAGGAGAGGTCCGACGCTTCCCCCGCGCCGCCGAGGTAAATCGTGATTTCGCACTCGGTTTCGCTTACGGGCAAAACGGCAAGCGAGCAGCTCTCCCAGAGCTTTTCGCGCGCCGCGTCAGCCTTGAACTGCGCGTTTATTCCGAGAACCGTTTCTTCCTTATATCTCGGCGCGTTTTCGTCGGAGCTGTTGTTGTCAACGAGAATTTTGCGGTTTTTATACACCGAAAATCCCTTTCCGTCAATATCCGTCATTATCTTCGCGGCTGCTTCATCGGTATAAACCGACTTAACCTTCTTTTCGATATCCGAAAGCGTCTTGTATTCTCCGCTTTTTTCGGTATCGACGGTATAAATCCCGTCCTCGGGCGCGTTTCCATAGGGTTCGTCCTTATGAGGAAGCCCTTGAGTGACAAAAA
The DNA here is from genome assembly GCA_002304735.1 of Ruminococcaceae bacterium UBA794. Lineage (GTDB taxonomy): Bacteria > Bacillota > Clostridia > Oscillospirales > Ruminococcaceae > CAG-115. The sequence goes on from DBIU01000053.1 coordinate 7,964, forward strand.
GCCTTATTACGTCAAATCCGCCTTTAACAAGGTCGTGCGCTTGATATTCACACTCCTGCTCAAATTCCGCCGTGGGGCGAAAATCCTCGGAAACGGATATTTCCTGCTTTTTTTCGCCGCCGTTCATCACGAATATCATCGCGACAACCGCCGCTATCGCAAGCACCGCGACAACGATTGTCGCGACAAGCGAGGCTGTATTCTGTTTTTTGTTCTTTTGTTCGCTCATTGACTAACCCTTTGTTTTATTCGCTCTTAGTTTCCTTGCTGTCAAGAGAAATTGCGTCGGGGAACACGTTTCTGCTGTCGTCCTTCGAGAGGAACGTCGTGTTAACGTAGCCCTGAATAATCGCGCCGTCCGTAACCGCGATTGTGGAAGCGTTTATGTCGCCGAAAACGATAGCGTCGCGCTTCAGCTCGGCTTTTCCGACGATATCGAGCTTTCCGCGCACTCTGCCGTTGATATCGGCGTACTGCGACGACAAATCGCCGATAAGTATGGTATCTCTGTCCATTCTGAGCCTGCCCTTGAGGTTCATATTTCCCTGCATTGCCGCAGAGTTAAGACCCGCGTTATTGCAGGTGATATCGCCGATGATTTTGCCGCTCATATCGAGATTTCTCGTCGTTTCAACGTTGCCCTTGATGTTGCCGTCAATCTGCATATTCGCAAGAGAGCGGATATTTCCGTCGATTACGGTATTTTTCGAGATAACGGTAATTTCTTCGGACTCGTTTGTCGGCTGCATAGGAGCTCCGCCCTGCGCGGGAGGAATATATCCGCCGTAGCCTTGATTGAAATTATTCGGAGTCTGCGCGGAATAGCCGCCGTATTCATTCTGATTAGTCTGCCCAACGCTGCTTCTGATATTCCTTACATTCTGATTGTAAGCGTTATTCTGAGCGTTTGCGGAAGCGTTCTGCTGCGCGTAGCCGTCCTGACGCGGAAGCGGAGTTCCCTGCTGCGCGGGATTTGCCGCAGGCGCGGGATTTCCTGCCGCGGGAGCGGTATTCTGCTGAGGAGCGGGCGCTTTCGGCGCTTCGGGAGCTTTCGGAGCGGCGGGCTTTTCATCTTCGGGAGCGCGATAATACGGCGTTTCGAGCGGTACGCCCGCAGCGCTTGAGGCGGCGGGAACGTCAGCCGCGCTCTGTTCCGGCTCTCTCAGATATTTGTCAAGCTCGGTCGGCGAACCCTCGGGCTTATCGTCCGGCTTTTTCGCGTCCTGACCGTCTTTTTTCCAAAGTTCCTTAACCGCTTGAGAAAAATTATCCTTGATGCTCATAACATATCCTTTCCAAATCCCTCTTGTAGGTGGTTCAATCGCCCTCGCCGATGCCGTCCGAGAGTACTTGCCAACCTGTATTCCCCGAAATCCGTTAAGCGAACGGACCGGCGAATTGAACGGGCTGCGTATCGCCGTTAATCTTATCGAATTTATATTTACCCTCGCTCGTGAACTTTTTGAGCAGGTCGCCGAGAACGAGAATTGTGTTCGGAGTGCCGTTTGAGTCGTGCATAAGGACAACCGAGCGGAAATTCTTCGCGTAATTCGCCTCGATATCGGCGGGAACGGAATTCCACATCTGCGTCCACGAAGCGCCTGCCGCGTCGCCGCTGTCAACGCTCCAATCGAAGTGTCTAAAGCCTCTGCGCGACATTTCTTTTATGATATCGCTGCGCGTAGCTTCGTTGTAATCGTTCACGCTGCCGCCGGGGAAGCGGAAAATCTCGCACTTAATCCCCGTCGCTTCGTAAACCATATTCCACGCGTCATAAAAATCATCGAGAAAAGCCTCGACTGACGCGTAAATCTGCTCGTATTTGTGAGAAGCGCTGTGGATACCGATTGAATGGCCGTCCGCCGCTATCGCCTTCAGCAGCGTATAGCAATATTCGCTTCTGTTTGGAACGACGAAAAACGTCGCTTTTATGTTGTAATCCCTGAGATATTGCAAAATTGAGTAAGTATTGTCGGAAGGTCCGTCGTCGAACGTGAGATAAACCGTGTTATCCTCGCGGACGTAATTCGCGGGCGCCGTCACATACATATCCGAGTGAATATCGGCATATTTATTTTCGTTTGCCGCGGAGCTGTTATCCCAGCCGTTTTTCTCGTTGAGATAATCGACTATTTCCCTGTCCGAAAGCCCAAGCTCCGACAAAATCCCGTACCAGTGTTCGCCGCCGTTTTTCTTTGCGATAACGGTAATAAGCTCCTTGTCCGAAATACCGCTCTGCGAGAGGATTTCGTAGAAATTATCCGCGTCGATTCCGTCGTTTTTCACAATATATCTCAGAAGCTCCTCGTCCGAAACCCCCGAAGCGGACAAAAGCCTGTAAAAGCTCTCGGCGCTGACGTTTTTCTGTTCGTTTACGAGCTTAATAAAATCCGTATAGGAAAGCCCGCTTTTATTGAAAATAGCGCAAAAATCCTCAACGGTTCCCGCTTTTTCTTCCGAGAGAACCCCGAGCGTCGCCGTGAGTTTCTCATTTTCGGCTTTCGTTTTATCAAGCTCGCTGCTCTGCTTTGCGAAAAAGATGCCGAAAACAATCGCGAGCGCAAGCGGCACGAAGAAAAATATTGCAAGTACAGCCTTTATCAGTACCTTAAAAAACTCAACGCTGCCAAAACGCATTTCAAACCTCTTTAATATTTTATAATTTGACGCTATTATCCCTATTATTAAATTTTACTATAAAAAGTGTAATTTGTCAATAGTTACAATAAACAAATCCGACTTAATTCACGAAAACAATATATCAATAAACAAAAAAATGCTCGTCATTTTGTGTATTTTTAACAAATTCGCGCCGTTTTGATTAATCCGAAATACAAAGTAAGCCAAAATGCATTCCGCAGCAGTCGAAGGGGAGTTCGCGAAAAGGGCGGGCTTTGTGCGAGTTTGCAATCAGCCTTTCTCCGTGACTGCCCTTCGGGCTAGAGTTCGGGCTACGCCCGACCTCTTTAGCGTTTTTGTGATTTTCGCGCAAGCACGAAAATCACAAAAGCCGCAGGTGTACCAACTACTTGCTTGGTGATTTTCGGAAGCGTTCCCCTCCTAGTTGTACCAACTGCTTGCTTTGTGAAAAGGGCGGGCTTTCCCCGACTTCGCTCGTTTGACTGCTCCACCGCAGTCAAAGGCTAGTTCGCGATTTGCCGAGTTGGTCGATTTTGGCGGCGTCGAGCCG
>DBIU01000040.1 GCA_002304735.1 Ruminococcaceae bacterium UBA794
AAACAAGAGTTTTCCCCTAACGTTTGAGTTGGCTTTAGCCAACGAAAACGCCTTTGTTGGTCAAGAAGAAATTCGCCTTTGACTGCGTTGGAGCAGTCAAACGAGCGAAGTCGGCAAAAAAAGCGTGCAAAGCTCAAAATAAACGGGAGAATCGAAATTCTCCCGTTTATCTGTTTTATTCAAGCTCAAACGCGCCCGTGTACAGCCTGTAATATTGTCCCTTTTCGGCGATAAGCTTGTCGTGCGAGCCGCGCTCGATAATTCTTCCGTGGTCGAGAACCATAATAACGTCGGAGTTCTTGACGGTCGAGAGCCTGTGCGCGATAACAAACACCGTTCTTCCCTTCATCAGCGCGTCCATTCCCTTTTGAACAATCGCTTCCGTTCGGGTATCAATCGAGCTTGTCGCTTCGTCGAGAATCATAACGGGCGGGTCCGCGACAGCCGCGCGAGCTATTGAAATAAGCTGGCGCTGACCCTGCGAAAGACCGCTTCCGTCGCCCTTGAGAACTGTGTTGTAGCCGTCGGACAACATTCTGATAAAACCGTCCGCGTTCGCGAGTTTCGCCGCGGCAATGCACTCCTCGTCGGTTGCGTCGGGCTTTCCGTAGCGCAGATTATCCATAACCGTTCCCGTAAACAGGTTTACGTCCTGCAAAACCACGCCAAGCGAACGTCTTAAATCCGCTTTCTTAATTTTATTGATATTTATACCGTCATAGCGGATTTTTCCGTCCGCAATATCGTAAAAACGGTTGATAAGGTTGGTAATCGTGGTTTTGCCCGCGCCCGTTGCGCCGACAAACGCTATTTTCTGACCCGGCTCGGCGTAAATGCTGATGTTATGCAGAACCGTTTTCTCCGGAACATACCCGAAATCAACGTCGTCAAGCACAACGTTGCCCTTAAGCTCGGTATAAGTGACCGTTCCGGTTTCCTTGTGCGGGTGCTTCCAAGCCCACATATGCGTGCGCTCATCGGTTTCGACAAGATTGCCGTTTTCATCGCGTTTTGCGTTAACAAGCGTAACATAGCCGTCGTCGGTTTCGCTTTCCTCGTCAAGCAGCTTGAAAATTCGTCCCGCGCCCGCCATCGCCATAGCGACGGAGTTGAGCTGCTGCGATACCTGACCGATAGGACCGATAAAGCTGCGCGAAAGCTGAAGAAACGCTGCAATCGAGCCGAGCGTGAGTATGTCAACGGAGAAGCACGCAACGTTCATTGCTTTGTTTATCGCGAGAAATGCGCCGACAATCGCGATTATAACGTAAAGCAGATAGCCCATACAGTTGTTTATCGGCATAAGCACGTTTGCGAAAGCATTTGCCTTGCAGATATTCTCGGAAAGCTCGAAGTTGCGCTCGTCAAAGGCTTCCTTCGCCTTGTCCTCGCGGCAAAACAGCTTTATAACGCGCTGTCCGTTAACCATTTCTTCGATATATCCGTTAAGCTTTGCCATAGACGTCTGCTGACGCATAAAAAACGTTCCCGATTTGCCCGCGACTTTCGCTGTGATAAACATAATCAGCGCAAGCACGACTACAACAACAAGCGTGAGCCAAACGGAAAGGCTGAGCATCGAGCAGAAAACCGCGATTACGGTTATACCGGAGGAAAGGAACTGCGGAAGCGACTGCGAAAGCATTTGCTGCATTGCGTCCGCGTCGTTCGTGTAAAAGCTCATTACATCGCCGTGGGGGTGCGTGTCGAAATATTTTATCGGCAGCGTCTGCATATGCGAGAACATCTCGTCGCGTATTTTTTTCAGAACGCCCTGCGATATCGTCGCCATAAGCCTTGACTGAAACAGCGCACAGATTGCTCCCACGAGGAAAATTCCGCCCATAAGGAAAAGCGTTCTTATAAGTCCCGAGAAATCAGCCGCAGCGCCGTTTGAGGTCGCTTCAACGATAGGCATAATGTTGTCGTCGATGAGCGTTTTTATAAACAGCGACGAGGAAACGCTCGCCGCCGCGCTTGCGACAATGCATATTCCAACGATAATCATAAGCCCGCGGAACGGCTTCATATAAGTCAAAAGCCGCTTTATAACCTTCATATCGAATTTCATCGGGACGCGGGCGCCGCGCGGAGGCTTTCCCCCGTGCGCCATTGTTCTGTTTTCATTACTCATTTTCGTCCGCCCCCTTTGTCTGGCTGTCGTAAATTTCGCGGTAAATGGGGCTTCTCGCGTAAAGCTCGTCGGAAGTTCCCATATCTGCGATTTTACCGTTATCCATAATTATAATCTTATCCGCGTCGCAAACCGAAGCAACGCGCTGTGCAATGATAATCTTTGTCGTATCGGGAATATCCTCTCTGAACGCGCGCCTAATCATAGCGTCTGTTTTCGTATCAACCGCGGAGGTCGAGTCGTCGAGAATGAGGATTTTCGGCTTCTTCAAAAGCGCTCTTGCAATGCAAAGACGCTGCTTCTGACCGCCGGAAACGTTCGTGCCGCCCTGTTCGATATAGGTGTTGTACTTTTCGGGAAGCGCCTCTATGAAATCGTCCGCGCAGGCGGAGCGGCAAACCGCTTCAACCTCCTCGTCGGAAGCGTTTTCGTTGCCCCAGCGGATATTCTCGGCAATCGTCCCCGAAAACAGCACGTTTTTCTGCAAAACCATCGCAACGTTGTTTCTCAGCGCCTCGAGGTTATAGTCGCGGACATTTTCGCCGCCGACGAGAACCTCGCCCTCAATCGCGTCGTATAATCTCGGAATCATCTGAACAAGCGTTGATTTTGAAGAACCCGTGCCGCCGATAATTCCGATGGTTTCGCCGCTTTTTATATTAAGGTTAATATGGTCGAGAGCGTTGTTTTCGGCTGTTTTGAAGTACTTGAAGCAAACGTCGCGAAATTCAATCGAGCCGTCCTTAATCTCCTTGAGATTGCGCTCGCCGTCTATGATATCGCTCTTTTCGTTGAGAACCTCGCAAACGCGGTCCGCGCTCGCTCTTGAAAGCGTGAGCATAACGAATATCATCGAAAGCATCATAAGGCTCATCAAAATCTGCATTGTATAGGTGAAAAGCGACATAAGGCTGCCCGTCGTAAGACCGAGCGCTTCGTTGTTGCCGCTTGCGACAATTTCGTTCGCGCCGAGCCAAGAAATCAGTATAACGCAGGTGTAAACGGCAATCTGCATTGCGGGCGCGTTAAACGCAACCATTTTTTCCGCTTTTGAAAACAGCCTGTAAATTTTATCGGATATTTTCGAGAATTTCTTTTTCTCGTGTTCTTCCTGCACAAAGCTCTTTACAACGCGTATACCGCGGAGATTTTCTTCAACGACGTTGTTGAGGTCGTCGTAGGTCGTGAAAACCTTTTTGAACAGCGGAAACGCAGTTTTTATGATTATCGCGAGGATAATCGCGAGGAACGGAATAACCCACACGAACACCATCGACAGCTCCGCGCTCGTCCTGAACGAGAAAATGCACGCGAAAACAAGCATCGCGGGCGCTCTGAATACAATTCTCGTAAGCATCTGAAACGCCATCTGAACGTTTGTAACGTCCGTGGTGAGGCGCGTTACAAGGCTTGCGGGCGAGAATTTGTCGATATTCGAGAAGCTGAAGTTCTGGATATTGTAATACATATCGTGCCTTACGTTCCTCGAGAATATCGACGAAGCGCGCGAGGCTGTATATCCCGCCGTAACGCCGAAGAACATCGCTCCGAGCGTAAGCGCCGCGAGAATTGCACCGTATTTCACAACTGCGTTAATTTCTCCGAGCGTAATTCCTTCGTCGATAAGCTTCGCCATTACCGTTGGAATAGAAACCTCAATCAGCGACTCCAACAGCACGAAAATCGGCGTCAGAATTGCGGGAAGCTTTGCTTCCCTGATACATTTTGCCAATGTTTTTATCATTAATTATCTCCTTTCTGGCGGCTTTTTTTCTCTTTTTCCGCCGCTCCTGTTTCCGAGGACGCAATGTTATTCATCATTCTCTCAAGGAAACCGCACAAAGCCGAAATTTCCTCGTCCGAAAAGCCGTTTCGCAGCTTTTTCTCCATTTCATCGTGTTCGCGGCGCATAGTCCTGCCTATTTCGCGGGATTTTTCGGTCAAAACGATTTTTTTGAGCCGCGCGTCGTGAGAAACGCTTTCCCGTCTGATAAGCTCCTTTTTTTCGAGCAGCGAAAGCACCTTTGATACCGTCGAGCGCGTTATTCCGAAGTTATTCTCCAAATCGCGCTGGAAAATATCTTTCCCCTCGTTTTCCGCGTCGAACAGATACCCCATAATCCACTTGTTCGAGCAGGTAAGCTTGTCGAGCTTTTTCGCAAATTCGGAATTGCGTTCAAAATAACGGCGCACTGCGTTGTTTAACATTCTCAGCCGTATTCCGATTTCGGGATTTTCTTCCATAACATTCACCTCGTTCCCCTCAAAATTGTTGGATATTCCACATTATAATGCAAATCTAATAATTTGTCAAGTGCTTTTTTGTAAAAAATTAACCAACATTTCTTAAGCCGTTTGTATTATTTGCATATCTGCATTACAAAAAATACTATTGAAAAATTGCGGGGAATGTGTTATAATTACGTTGTATTCTACGAAAGGAGAATTAAAATGTATAAAATAGTAAGAAAAAAAGTACTTAACCCCACGGTTACGCTTATGGAAATTGACGCTCCGCTCGTTGCCGCAAAGGCTCAGCCGGGTCAGTTTATCATTCTGCGCGTTGATGAGAACGGCGAGAGAATACCGCTTACAGTTGCGGATTTCGACCGCGAAAAAGGCACGATAACCATTATATTCCAGATTGTCGGCGCCACAACGGAGCTTCTCAATCATAAAAACGAGGGCGAATATATTCAGGATTTTGTGGGACCGCTCGGAAGAGCGACCGAAACCGAGGGCAAGAAAAAGGTCGCGGTTGTCGGCGGCGGAGTCGGCTGCGCGATTGCGTATCCCGTTGCGAAGAAGCTTCACGAGGGCGGCTGCGAGGTACACTCGATTGTCGGCTTCAGAAGCAAGGACCTTGTTATCCTTGAGGACGAATTCAAGGCGGCTTCCGATGTATTGAAGGTGATGACGGACGATGGAACGGCGGGAACGAAGGGACTTGTAACGGACGCGCTTAAGGAGCTTATCGAGGCGGGAAACCAGTATGACGAGGTTATCGCAATCGGACCTATCATTATGATGAAGTTCGTCTGCAAGCTCACCAAGGAGTACGGAATAAAGACGGTCGTTTCGATGAACCCGATTATGATTGACGGAACGGGAATGTGCGGCGGCTGCCGTCTTACCGTCGGCGGCGAAACGAAGTTCGCGTGCGTTGACGGACCGGAGTTCGACGGTCATCTTGTTGATTTCGACGAAGCGCTTGAGCGCGGCTCGATGTATAAGGAATTTGAAAAGGAAAAACGCGAAGAGGTCTGCAATCTCTTCAAGGGGGTAAAGTAAAATGCCGAATATGAGCTTAAAAAAGAATGAAATGCCCACCCAGGAGCCGAACGTAAGAAACAAGAATTTCTCCGAGGTTGCGCTCGGTTATACCGAGGAGCAGGCTGTCGACGAGGCTAACCGCTGCCTTAACTGCAAGAACAGACCCTGCGTGGGCGGCTGTCCCGTTTCGATTGATATACCCGACTTTATCGCGAAAATCCGCGAAAAGGATTTCGAGGGCGCTTATCAGATTATCTCAAAGAACAGCTCTCTGCCCGCTGTCTGCGGACGAGTATGTCCCCAGGAAACGCAGTGCGAAAGCAAGTGCGTTCGCGGAATTAAGGGCGAGCCTGTCGCAATCGGACGTCTTGAGCGTTTCGTTGCCGATTGGCACAACAAAAACGCAACGGAAGCGCCCAAAGCTCCCGCAAAGAACGGTCACAAGTGCGCGGTTATCGGCGCGGGGCCGTCGGGACTTACCTGCGCGGGCGACCTTGCAAAAATGGGCTACGACGTGACGGTTTTCGAGGCGCTTCACCTTGCGGGCGGCGTTCTGGTATACGGTATTCCCGAGTTCAGACTGCCCAAGGCAATCGTTGCTCACGAGGTTGAAAATCTTAAGGCGCTCGGCGTTAAGATTGAAACAAACGTTGTTATCGGAAAGACAATCGAGGTTGACGAGCTGTTTGCGGACGGATTTGAAGCAATATTCATCGGTTCGGGCGCAGGACTTCCGAGATTTATGAACATTCCCGGCGAGAACCTCAAGGGAGTTTATTCCGCAAACGAGTTCCTCACGAGAGTAAACCTTATGAAAGCGTACAAGAAAGACGCCGAAACGCCGATTAAGAAGAACACAAACGTCGCGGTTGTCGGCGGCGGAAACGTTGCGATGGACGCTGCGCGCTGCGCGAAGCGCCTCGGCGCGGAGAACGTATACATAGTATACCGCCGCGGTCTTGAGGAAATGCCCGCGCGTAAGGAAGAAGTTGAGCACGCAATGGAGGAGGGAATTATCTTCAAAACGCTCAACAATCCCGTTGAAATTCTCGGTGACGAGCATAAGTTTGTTACGGGAATGAAGTGTATTGAAATGGAGCTTGGCGAGCCGGACGCTTCCGGCAGACGCAGACCCGTTGAGAAGCCGAACAGCGAGTTTACGCTTGACGTTGACTGCGTAGTTATGTCGATAGGCACATCTCCGAACCCGCTTATCCGCAACACCACAAAGGGCCTTGAAACCAACAAGCACGGCTGCTTTATCGCGGACGAGGTTGGACAGACGTCGAGAGAGGGCGTTTTCGCGGGCGGCGATGCAGTAACGGGCGCAGCCACGGTAATTCTCGCTATGGGCGCGGGAAAGACCGCCGCAAAGGCGATGGACGAGTACATTAAGTCAAAGAAGTAAACCGCGCTTTATTTCACATTCCGAATAAACAAAACCCGCCGTCCGAAAAGGTCGGCGGGTAAATTATAAATAATTCTGCCGCCAAGCAAAGTCGGCGGCAGAATTATGAAAGGTAAAAATATATCAAACGCGAGCTTGTTTGCGCCGCCGTTTATCCCCCGACGGCATTTTCGCTCTATTTTCCCAAAAAATCCTCAACCAAATCATACGCGTGAACCTCCGAAGCATTCAATCTGTTAAGCGTCTCGATAAATTCGCATATATCTTCTTTCCGCGTAGAAATATCGTTTATAACAATGCTTCCGCAGCTAATTCCATAGCTTGCCTTGCTTATTCCTTCTAAATAGATTATTTCTTCCGTCAGTGTCCACATTGATGACCTCCGATTCTGTCAATTCCGTTATGATTACCTTCCGAAATAATTATACCATATATCGATATATAATAACAGATATAATACTATCGAAATCCCATAATATGGTATAATTTTATTACATTAATGTTAGAATAAGAAAAAACGTCAAAATATCGAAGCGTTAAAATTAGTCAAAATGCACAAAAAACAGCCAAAAACACGCATAGCGGTACTTTCGCTGCGTAAATGTGAATAAAAAAATGCGGCTTTTTGCGAAAACACTTGACTTCTCGGCTTTATTATGCTAAAATAGAAGTAAGTGTTATGGGGCAAAATATTTTTTCCCGCGAAGCTATACAGATTATTATAAAACGGGAAATAATTCCGATTTTGCCAAGCTCTGTTATGGAGGAAAATAAAATGAAGAAAAGTAAACATAATATCAGCCTTTTGTACCGCGCGCTTCTCGCCTTGAAAACCGAGGAGGAGTGCGAGGCGTTTCTCGAGGATTTATGCACGCCGCAGGAGCTTGACGCGATGGCGCAGAGATTGAGCGTCGCGGTTATGCTGAGCAAGGGCGCGGTGTATAATAAAATCGTGACCGAAACCGGCGCTTCCACGGCGACGATTTCCCGCGTCAATAAAACGCTTACATATCAGACCGCGGGCGGCTATGAGGTCGTTCTCGACAGGATAAAGTCTGATGATTGAAGAACGCGGTTATGCGGATTTTGCGGCGGTTTACGACGTGCTGACCGAAAACGTTCCCTATGACGAAATCGCGGAGTATTACGCGAGGTTTATTCGTGAGATTACGAGCGGAAAACGCGTTTTGGATATGGGCTGCGGGACGGGAAACCTCACGATAAGGCTTGCGCGGCGCGGTTTTGATATGATAGGGCTTGACGGGTCGGCGGAAATGCTTTCGTTTGCCGCGGAAAAAATGCCTGAAATACAGTGGATTTGCCAGAATATGGCAGAAGCGGATATCGGCGAGGAGATTGACGCGGTTATTTCGACGCTCGACAGCATAAATCATCTCCAAAATCCCGCCGAAATCGAAGCCTGCTTTAAGCGTGCGGCAAGCTGTTTGAAAACGGGCGGCGCGTTTGTTTTTGATGTAAATACGCTTTACAAGCACCGCGAAATTCTCGCCGACAACACCTTCGTTTATGACGTTGACGGAGCGTATTGCGTTTGGCAGAACGAGTTTCGGGAAAAAGACGGAAGCGTTCTGATTGACCTCGATATTTTTTTCGAGGAGGAGGACGGCTCGTATACGCGCGGCGGCGAAAGCTTTGCGGAAATCGCTCTTTCGGAGGACGAAATCCGCAAAATGCTGGAAAACAGCGGATTTGAGGTTGTCGGCGTTTATGAGTATCTGACGTTTGAAAAACCGTCCGAAAACAGCGAAAAGCTTCTTTTCGCCGCAAAAAAGAGATAAGGAAAATTATGGGAAAAATTGTAAGAACTCTTTCCGAGGACGGAAGCGTGCTTTGCGCGGCTCTCGACTCGACCGATATAGTGCGTGAAATAGCGCGGGTTCACGGCTCGGCGCCCGTTGTGACGGCGGCGCTCGGACGGCTCGCAACGGCGACGTCGATGATGGGCGCGATGCTGAAATACAAGGACGACGAGCTTACGCTTAGGATAAACGGCGGCGGTCCGTGCGGAACGCTCACGGCGGTTTCGGATTATCGCGGAAACGTAAAGTGCAGCGTGACAAACCCTGTTGTAAACATTCCGGCAAAGGCGGACGGTTCGCTTGACGTGGAAACGGCGGTCGGAAACGACGGCTCGCTTACGGTTATCAAGGATATGGAGCTGAAAGAGCCGTATTGCGGGCAGGTTCCGCTGATTTCGGGCGGAATTGCCGAGGATATTACGTCGTATTACGCGATAAGCGAGCAGCTTCCGACGGTTGTGGCTTTGGGAATATCCTTTGGTGAAAACGCCGAAATCGAGGCTGCGGCGGGATTTATGGTGCAGATAGTGCCGCCCGTTTCGGATAAGGCGGTTGAAATTCTCGAGCATAATCTGCAAAATATGGACGATATTTCCGCGATGCTCGAAAAGCGTTTAACGCCCGAGCATATCGCAATGACGGCGCTTTCGGGACTTGGCGCGGAAATTCTCGACAGCTGGGAGTGCGGCTATTTCTGCGGGTGTTCGCGGGAAAAAACCGAGCAAATTCTCGTTTCTCTCGGCAAGGAGGAAATTCAGCGGCTTATTGACGAGAAAAAAGATACCGAGGTTTGTTGTCATTTTTGCAATAAAAAATACGTTTTTTCAGCGCAAGATATGGTGAAATTGCTGAAAGACGCAAAATAATAAAAAAATTTTCAAAAGTGCTTGACTTTTCGGCGAAAAATGTGTATAATATAATAGTCGCTGAAAAGCAATGTGGAAGTTTAGCTCAGCTGGGAGAGCATCTGCCTTACAAGCAGAGGGTCATAGGTTCGAGCCCTATAACTTCCACCAAATTTTTACAGTGCCCGCAGAAGCGGGTGCAATGGCCCGGTAGTTCAGTTGGTTAGAACGCCGCCCTGTCACGGCGGAGGTCGAGAGTTCGAGTCTCTTCCGGGTCGCCATAATAATGAGAGGACGGTTATGCCGTCCTTTTTTAATGCTTATAATAAATCGGGAGAATTTGCTTTCTTCCGATTTCGTTTTGCATTGAAAAAGCGCGTTTTCGTTGTTGTCAACAAAAACGGCGTGATTTGTTAAGATTAATGTTGCAAACGAACAAATTTTGCGAAACATCTTGCATTTTGTAAAAACTTGAATTATAATTACAGCTGCACCAAAAAATAAGGAGAAAAATCGGTGCGGATAAAGGGATTTCAGGGGTGATTTTAATGTCGAAAAACGCTGTTCGCGACCTTACGCAGGGAAGCCCGATGAAGCTTATTCTCGGGTTTATGCTTCCGCTGCTTTTCGGAATGGTATTTCAGCAGTTTTACAATATGGTTGACACGATTATAGTCGGTCAGTTTCTCGGAATAAACGACCTTGCGGGAGTCGGCTCGACAGGCTCGATAAACTTTCTCGTAATAGGCTTTGTAATCGGCGTGAGCGCGGGATTTGCCATTCCCGTGGCGCAGAAATTCGGCTCGAAGGATTTTGACGAGCTGAAGAAATACGTCGGAAACACAATCTGGATAACGATAATTTTCGCCGCGGTTCTTACAACGGCGACCTGCCTTCTCTGCTCGAAAATTCTCGAATGGATGAACACGCCGAAGGAGGTTTTCGCGCCTGCCCGCGACTATATTTTCGTGATTTTCCTCGGGATACCCGTGACGTTTTTGTACAACATTCTTTCGGGATTTATCCGTTCGCTCGGCGACTCGAAAACGCCCGTTGTATTTCTGATAATTTCAAGCCTTTTGAACATCGCGCTGGATATATTTATGATAGTTGTGCTTGGAATGGGCGTTGCGGGCGCGGGCTGGGCGACCGTCATTTCGCAGCTTGTTTCGGGTGTTCTCTGCCTTGTGTTTATCGGAAAGCGCTTTGAGCTGCTTCGTATCAGCCGCGACGATTTGAAGCTGCGTCCATATTATATAGGAAGGCTTTGCGCCGTGGGACTGCCGATGGGATTGCAGTACTCAATCACCGCAATCGGCTCGATTTTGCTTCAGGCGGCGGTAAACGGGCTTGGTTCGGTTGCGATTGCCGCGGTTACCGCAGGAAACAAGGTCGGTCAGTTTATGTGCTGTCCGTTGGACGCCATGGGAAGCACGATGGCGACCTACGGCGGACAAAACGTCGGCGCAGGAAAGCTCGACCGCTTGAAGCGCGGCTTGTTCGACTGCATAATTCTCGGAGTAATCTGGTCGTTAATCGCTCTCGCAATTTCGTTCTTCTTCGGCGATAGCCTCTCGGCGCTGTTTATCAACAAAAACGACCCCGAAACCGCCAAAAATGCCGCGGAAATCATTCGCCTTTCAAAACAGTTCCTCGTGTACACGGCGATGTTTTATATACCGCTCGCTTTCGTCAATATCGTCCGTTTCCTTATTCAAGGTATGGGATACTCTCAAATCGCGCTCTATGCGGGCGTTTTCGAGCTTGTCGCAAGAGGAGCGGTTGCGCTGTGCTTTGTCCCTGTTTTCGGGTATGACGCCGTTTGTTTCGCAAGCCCTGCGGCGTGGATTCTCGCGGACTGCTTCCTTGTACCGACTTTCTTCGCCTGCTTTAGGGCGACAAAACGCAAGCTCGGTCAGTAACTCATTCTGCCGCTCCTCGGAGAACATTAAAGCTCGGCTCTTTGTTGAGAGCCGAGCTTGTTTAATGTATTGATTTCATACGCGCATAGAGCTTATCGAGCAGCTTTCTGAGCGGCACGAAAAAAACGAGCGCGAAAACGAAATTACCCGCGCAGTGAAGCAGGTCGAACGGAATACCCGAAACCCAGCGCGCCGCCGCGTAGCCGAAGCCGCCGATTACGATATCGACAGGCATACAAAGCGCACCGAAAAGCAGTCCGTAAGCGCCCGAAATGACCGCCCAAACGGCGGGGCTTTCAGCCTTTCTGAAAGCCATTGCGACAAACGCAAGAATTGCCCAGATATAGAGGTAATAGATATTCCAAATTCCTATTCCGAAAACGAGAATTTCAAGCGCTGCATAAACGTAGACGGAATAGAAGCACTTTTTCCCGAAAACGACCGCATAAACCATTGTGAGCAGCGACACAGGCTCGATGTTCGGAAGTCCGCTAAGCGCGAGTTTAAGCGCGAAGGTGATGCTTCCGAGGACGCCGAACAGCGCGATTTCGCAGAGAAGGAGCTTGTTATTACGCTGCAAGAGTGTACTCCAGCTTGAACTTGTCGCCGTCGTGAACGGGTGTTGCGTCAACGCCGGTCATCGCGTATTCATCGCCGATGTAGAAAGCCCAGTAAGCGCCGTTTTTATCCCAGATTGCTTCTTCGCCGTCAACGACCTCGACCATCATACCGAACTCGCTGTCCGTACCCGAAATAATCTTCTCGTTTTTGAGCGCCGCGCCGAGATATTCCTCGTCTGTGTGATAAGTGAAGTCTTTCGTATTTTTATCAGCGTGAACAACGGTGAGAGTGTAGGTTTTCGCGCCCTGAGAGGTTGCGGGAAGCAGGAAGAAGTAAATTCCGCAGAACACTCCCGCTGCGGCAACAAGCGCGATAATCGCGATAATAATGCCCTTTTTGCTTGATTTTGTTTTCTGTTCCATTTTGTTCTCCTTAATTTAATTTAGTATACAAAAAGACCGCGGCGCTCCGTTTCAAGAGCGCTGCGGCCGTTTTCCCACAGCAAAGCAGCGGGTTCCGTAAATCGCAGAACTCGCAGTGAAGCCTGTCCCAAAGCCAAGCTTCGGCGTTTTCGTAGGTCTTCCGACTCGCGCATTAAGGAAAATTCAGCCTTCCCGATTGCTCAGTGACTAATTTTCATTTCGTATACTCGTATACGAGAATTTTCCAAGTCGCTTACGGCGGCGGTACCGTCCGTGGATTTCACACGGTTCTCTTGTTCAGCGAAAACGGTTCATCGCCGCTTTCGCCACGAAACGCTTTTATTCAACTCATTTATTTTACCACGCTTTTCGGAAAAAGTCAAGCGGTCTGATAATTATTGCACACATTGAGCAATAAATCCTCG
>DBIU01000062.1 GCA_002304735.1 Ruminococcaceae bacterium UBA794
TTTCATATTTTTGCAAAAAAATCTAATTTTTTTCAAAAAACACTTGACAAATTAAAATAAATCTGTTATAATAGTACCGTTGCAGTTATGATCCACTAGCTCAGGCGGTAGAGCACCTGACTTTTAATCAGGGTGTCCCGGGTTCGATTCCCGGGTGGATCACCAACTTACCGCCGAATCCTTTTATAATAAGGGTTCGGGGTTTGTTTTATAGAACGAATTATGTTGAAATAAGCGCCCGTAGCTCAGCTGGATAGAGCAATAGCCTCCGACGCTATGTGTCGTGCGTTCGAATCGCATCGGGCGTACCAAAACAATTTCGGGGAGCGGACGCTCTCCGTTTTTCTTTTGTCGGCGAGATAATTTACTGTAATAATCTTTGTGAGGAGCGTCGGTTATGTCTGAAAAATCAGAGCTTCACAGCGGACACAGAAAACGTATGCTTGAAAGATTTCTCGCAAAAGGCATTGATTGTTTTGAGGAGCATGAAATTCTCGAGGTTCTTCTGTTTTCGATTTTCACGAGGTGTAACACAAACGAAATTAGCCACAGGCTGATAGGTAAGTTTGGGTCGCTTATGAACGTGCTTAGCGCGTCAAAGAACGATTTGATGACGGTAAGCGGCGTTGGCGAGAACGCTGCGGGGTATATTTGCTTTCTCGGCGAATTTTTCACAAAGTTCCGAAGCAATGCCGCAGATAAGCGCAGACAGCTTAATTCACCCGAAAAGCTTGCGGAATATGCGAAAACGCTTTTCACGGGTTCGGGCGAGGAAACCGCTTATGTCGTGCTTTTGGATAGGTCGCTTTGCCTTGTCGGCTCGGAGAAAATCGCGGAGGGGTTGCCCGATGTATCGCATATTGCTCCGAAAAACATTTTAAGAGCCGCTCTCGGAAAGAAAAGCGAGAATATCGTGTTGGTTCACAATCACCCGGACGGCGCGGCGAGCTTTTCCGCTGCCGATATTTCGGCGACGCGTCATCTTATTAACCTGCTTAGAGAGATTGATATTGAGATGAAGGACCACATAATTATTTCGGGAGAAAACGTCTGTTCAATGCGTTCTCTCGGATTTTTTAACGAATATTGGGGATAAAATTCAAAAGTTCATATTGACAAAATGCTCGTTCGCTTGTATAATACAAGTGAACGAGTTTTGCAATGAGGTGATAAAATGGAAAAATTTGAGCTTCACTCCGAATATAAGGCGACAGGCGACCAGCCCGAAGCTATCGCGGCACTTTCGGAGGGAGTATTGCGCGGAGATAAGGAACAGACGCTTCTCGGAGTCACAGGCTCGGGAAAAACCTTTACGATGGCGAATATTATAGCGAACGTCAACAAGCCGACGCTGGTTCTCGCACACAACAAAACGCTTGCCGCGCAGCTTTGTTCGGAGTTTCGCGAATTTTTCCCGAACAACGCGGTTGAGTTTTTTGTGAGCTATTACGACTATTATCAGCCCGAGGCTTATATTCCCTCAACCGACGCTTATATTGAAAAAGACAGCTCGATTAACGACGAGATAGACCGCCTGCGCCACTCGGCGACCGCTTCTCTTGCGGAACGCAGAGATGTCATCATTGTCGCGAGCGTTTCGTGTATTTACTCGCTCGGTTCGCCCGAGGATTACCGCGCAAACTCGCTTTCAATCCGTCAAGGAATGGAAATTTCGCGCGAGGACGTGATAAAAAAGCTTGTAGATATGCAGTACGAGCGCAACGAGCTTAATTTCACGCGAAATAAATTCCGCGTAAAGGGCGATACTCTCGAAATATTCCCCGCGGGAAGCACGAACGAAACCGCTATAAGAATTGAGTTTTTCGGCGATGAAATCGAGAGAATTTCGCAGTTCGAGGTTGTCACGGGCAACACTAAAGCTACGCTTCTCTACGAAATCATCTTCCCCGCTTCGCACTATATTATCGCGCAGGACAAGCGCGAGGACGCTCTTGCGGAGCTTGAAAAGGAGCTTGAGGAGCGCGTTAAGTTCTTCAAGGACAACAATAAGCTTATCGAAGCGCAGAGAATTGACCAGCGCACAAGGTATGATATCGAAATGCTGCGGGAAATCGGCATTTGCAAAGGCATCGAGAATTATTCGCGCGTTCTCGCAAGACGGCCGCCGGGAAGCACTCCGATAACGCTTCTCGACCACTTCCCCGACGACTTTCTGCTTATGGTTGACGAAAGCCACGTCACGCTGCCGCAAATCCGAGGTATGTACGGCGGAGATGTTGCGCGAAAGAAAAATCTCGTTGATTACGGCTTCAGACTGCCCTGCGCTTACGACAACAGACCGCTTAATTTCGATGAATTTTACGGTAAGCTTAATCAGGTTGTGTTCGTTTCGGCGACTCCCGGCGAGTTTGAGCGCGAGAAATCAACGCAGATTGTCGAGCAGATTATCCGTCCCACGGGGCTTCTCGACCCGGAAATTACCGTAAAGCCGACCGAGGGTCAGATTGAGGACTTGATTTCCGAAATTAACGTAAGAACAGCGAAAAATCAGCGCGTTCTTGTGACGACGCTCACGAAGAAAATGGCTGAGGATTTAACCGCTTATCTTGATAAAGCGGGAATAAAAGTGCGCTATATGCACCACGATATTGATACAATGGAGCGAATGGAAATAATCCGCGACCTGCGCGGCGGCGAATTTGACGTGCTTGTCGGAATTAACCTGCTCCGCGAGGGCTTGGACATTCCGGAGGTTTCGCTTGTAGCAATTCTCGACGCGGATAAAGAAGGCTTCCTGCGCTCTGAAACTTCGCTTGTACAGACAATCGGACGCGCCGCGAGAAACGCAGAGGGCGCGGTTATTATGTACGCGGACGTTGTTACAAAGTCAATGGAAACGGCGATTACCGAAACGCAGCGCCGCCGTGAAATTCAGCAGAAATATAACGAAGAACACGGAATAATACCTAAAACAATCGTGAAAGAAATACGCGACGTTCTTGAACTCACGAAAAAAGAGGATAAAAAATCGAAAAAGAGCGATTATAAGAAGCTTCCGCGCCGTGAACGCGAACAGCTTATCGCGCGTTATACCGCCGAGATGAAAAAGGCTGCAAAGCTTCTTGATTTTGAACACGCGGCATTTTTGCGCGATAAAATCAAGGAAATCAGCGGAGAATAACGCAGGAAAGGTTTACTATGGCTAACGATAAAATCATAATTAAAGGCGCGCGCGAGCATAATCTCAACAACATCGACGTGACAATTCCGCGCGATAAGCTTGTTGTTTTGACGGGAGTTTCGGGTTCGGGAAAATCCTCGCTTGCGTTCGACACAATTTTCGCGGACGGTCAGCGCCGTTATATGGAGAGCCTTTCAAGCTACGCGAGAATGTTTCTGGGGCAAATGGAAAAGCCCGACGTTGACAGCATCGAGGGGCTTTCACCCGCAATTTCAATCGACCAGAAAACGACCTCGAAAAACCCGCGCTCAACTGTCGGCACGGTAACCGAGATTTACGACTATCTCCGTCTTATGTACGCGAGAATAGGTATTCCGCACTGCCCTGTCTGCGGTCGCGAAATCCGTCAGCAGACCGTCGACGAGATTGTTGACAAGGTTATGGAGCTGCCCGAAAAGACGAAATTTCAGGTTCTCGCGCCTGTCGTCAGAGGGCGCAAGGGCGAGCATAAAAAAGAGTTTGAAAGCGCGAGAAAATCGGGCTTCGCGAGAGTTCGCGTCGATGGGATAACCTATGATTTATCCGAGAAAATCTCGCTTGAAAAGAACATCAAGCACTCGATTGAGATTATTGTAGACCGCCTTGTGATAAAAGACGGCTTGAAATCGCGCCTTTCCGAGAGTATAGAGGCTGCGAGCGCGCTTACGGGCGGTTTGGTTTATATCGACGTCATCGGCGGCGAGGAGCTTCACTTCTCGCAGAGCTATTCCTGCCCCGAACACGGCGTTTCCGTGGACGAGCTAGTGCCGAGAATGTTCTCGTTCAACAATCCGTTCGGCGCTTGCCCCGAGTGTATGGGACTTGGCGTTTACAGGAGAATTGACCCGTCGCTCATTCTCCCGAATATGGATTATTCAATCGCGGAAGGCGGAGTTAAAGCGCCAGGCTGGACTTACGGCGAGGGAACAATCGCAGCGATGTTCTTTGACGCGATATGCGAGAGAAACGGCTGCTCGCCCGAACAGCCGATGTCCGAGCTTCCCGAAAAGGCGATTGACGAAATTCTTTACGGTACTCACGGCGAGAAAATTCTCATAAAACGTCCGAAAAGGCAGGGCGGCGGCGAGTATTACACCGACTTTGAGGGCGTTGCAAACAACCTCGAGCGCCGATACAAGGAGTCCGCAAGCTCATATTCGAGGGATTATATTGAGGAATATATGAGCGACGCGGTTTGCCCGAAATGCCACGGCGAGCGCCTTAACGATACCGCGCTTTCCGTCACCGTAAGCGGTATCAATATTATGGATTTCTGCAAAATGTCGGTTGTGAAAGCGCTTGAATTTGTCGATAATATCGAACTTTCAAAGCGCGATATGATGATTGCGGGTCAAATTCTCAAGGAAATCAAGTCAAGGCTTGGATTTTTGCGCTCCGTCGGTCTTGAATATCTGACATTATCGCGCTCGGCAGGCACACTTTCGGGCGGCGAAAGCCAGCGAATCCGCCTTGCGACGCAAATCGGAAGCGCGCTTACGGGTGTGCTTTACATTCTTGACGAGCCGAGCATCGGGCTTCATCAGCGCGATAACGACAAGCTGATTGCAACGCTGAAAAAGCTTCGCGACCTTGGAAACACGCTGATTGTCGTTGAACACGACGAGGACACGATGCGCGCGGCGGATTGGATTGTCGATATCGGACCTGCCGCGGGCGTTCACGGCGGAAACGTCGTTTACAGCGGCGAGGTTAAGGGTATTCTCGCCTGCGAAAATTCCGTAACGGGTCAGTATCTCAGCGGCAGGAAGAAAATCAACGTTCCCGAAAAGCGCCGTCCGCTCACGGAAAAATGGCTTGAAGTTATCGGAGCGGAGGAAAACAACCTCAAAAAGGTTAACGTAAAGGTTCCGCTTGGAATTTTTACCTGCGTGACGGGAGTTTCCGGAAGCGGAAAAAGCTCGCTCGTAAACGAAATCATCTACAAAAATCTTTTCGGCAGGCTCAACCGCGGAAGAACGCGCCCCGGCAAATTCAAGGATATGAAGGGCTTGGAGCATCTCGACAAGGTTATTATGATTGACCAGTCGCCTATCGGAAGAACTCCGCGCTCAAATCCCGCGACGTATACGGGCGTTTTCACAGATATCCGCGACCTTTTCGCTAAAACAAACGACGCGAAAACGCGCGGTTACACGGCGGGACGCTTCTCGTTCAACGTTAAGGGCGGGCGCTGCGAAGCGTGCGAGGGCGATGGAATTGTGCGTATCGAAATGCACTTTCTCCCCGATATTTTCGTCCCCTGCGAGGTCTGCAAGGGTCATCGCTACAACCGCGAAACGCTTGAAGTTCGCTATAAGGACAAGAACATCTACGAGGTTCTTGAAATGACGGTTTCCGAGGGAGTAGAGTTTTTCGCTAATATACCGCGCATTTACAACAAGCTGAAAACGCTTGAAGAAGTAGGTCTTGGGTATATCAAAATCGGTCAAAGCTCCACAACGCTTTCGGGCGGCGAAGCGCAGAGAATTAAGCTCGCAACCGAGCTTTCAAAGCGTTCCACGGGCAAGACAATCTATATCCTCGACGAGCCGACGACGGGACTTCACACCGCCGACGTAAAGCGGCTTATCGACATTCTCCAGCGGCTCACGGACGCGGGAAACACTGTTCTAGTTATCGAACACAATCTTGATGTAATAAAATGCGCAGATTATCTGATTGATATGGGTCCCGAGGGCGGCGACGGCGGCGGAACAGTTGTCGCGTGCGGCACTCCCGAAGAAATTGCCAAAAACAAAAGGTCATATACGGGCGAATATCTCAAGCGTTTGCTGTAAAACGCTTGACAAATCCGACAAGTTATGCTAAAATAAGCTTAAATTAACATTATCAAGGAGATTTTCTTATGAAGAAATTTATCGAAGAATTTAAGACATTCGCCCTCAAGGGCAACGTAATGAGTATGGCGGTCGGCGTTATCATCGGCGGCGCATTTCAGGCAATCGTTACCGCGCTCACAAACAGTTTCATTAACCCGCTTATCGCGCTTATCACGGGCGGCGTTGAGAAAGACCCCGAAACGGGCGCTCTCAAGTACATAGGCGGCTATTTTGAAATTAACGGCGTTAAGTTCGATTACGGCGCGTTTTTGTCCGCGGTAATCAACTTCGTCATTATGGCGCTTATCCTGTTTTTGCTCGTTAAGGGTATGAACAGCCTTATGGGTCTTGGCAAAAAGAAGAAGAAAAAGGAAGAAGAAAAGCCCGCTCCTCCCGCGCCCACAAAGGAAGAAGTTCTCCTTACGGAAATCCGCGACCTGCTTAAAGAAAGCAAAAAAGACTGATTATTCCCGCAAAAGCGCTTCTTCGGAGGCGCTTTTTTACTGCAAATTACTGCAAAACGCACAAAAATCCCGAAAAGATTTGGCTTTTCGGGATAATTTTATGAAATTAATTCTGCTTTCTTACTTTAATGTGAACTTCGCGAAGCTGCTGTTCGGTAACTTCGGTAGGCGCTCCGAGAAGCAAATCCTGCGCGTTGGAATTAAGCGGGAACGCGATAATCTCGCGAATACTCTCCTCGCCCGTGAGCAGCATTATCATTCTGTCAACGCCGGGCGCCATTCCCGCGTGAGGCGGCGCGCCGAACTTGAACGCGCTGTACAAAGCGCCAAACTTTGTCGCAACGTCCTCCTCGGTGTAACCCGCAATCTCAAACGCCTTAATCATAATGTCAAGGTCGTGATTTCTGACTGCGCCCGAAGAAAGCTCAACGCCGTTGCAGACGATATCGTACTGATACGCGAGAATATCAAGCGGATTTTTGTTCAAAAGCGCGTCAAGACCGCCCTGCGGCATCGAGAAAGGATTGTGCGTAAAGATAATCTTGCCGGTTTCCTCGTCAAGCTCGTACATCGGGAAATCAACGATAAAGCAAAGCTCAAAGCGGCTCTCGTCAATCAAATTCATACGCTTTGCAACCTCTGTGCGGATTTGACCCGCAAACTTCGGCGCATTTTTCACAGTATCGGCAATGAAGTACAGCACATCGCCGACTTCAAGCTCACAGCGCTTTGCAAGCTCGTTTCTCTGCTCGTCGTTAAGGAACTTGTCGATAGGACCGTTGTACTTGAACCCGCCGTTCTCGCCCTCTTCAACCTTGAAATAGCCAAGACCCTTCATTCCGACTTCGTTTACAGCGAAATCTTCCATATTCTTGAAGAAGGTCTTGCTCTGCGAAGCCATTTTCGGCACTCTGATACCGCGAACGCACTTATTGCAGAAAGGCTTGAACTCGCTGTCAACAAACAAATCCGACAGCTCCTTGATAACAAGCGGATTTCGCAAATCGGGCTTATCCGAGCCGTAAGTCAGCATAGATTCCGCAAAAGTAATTCTTCTGAACGGCGCGGGGCTTACCTTTTTATCCGAAAACTCGCTGAATACCGCGGACAAAACCTCCTCCGCAACGGCGAAAACGTCCTCCTGCGTCGCAAAGCTCATCTCGAAGTCAAGCTGATAGAACTCTCCGGGCGAACGGTCCGCTCTCGCGTCCTCGTCGCGGAAGCACGGAGCAATCTGGAAATACTTGTCAAATCCCGATACCATATAAATCTGCTTGAAAATCTGCGGAGCCTGCGGCAGAGCGTAGAACTTTCCGTGGTGCTTTCTGCTCGGAATGAGATAATCGCGCGCACCCTCGGGCGAAGAAGTCGACAAAATCGGCGTCTGAAGCTCAAGGAAGCCCATTTCCTGCATTTTATTTCTCAAAAAGCTGATTATCTTGGAGCGCAGAACGATATTATCGTGCATTTTCTTGCTGCGCAGGTCAAGATAACGATACTTAAGGCGAACGTCCTCGCGCGTTTCGCGGGAACTTTGAATTTCAAAAGGAAGCTGCTCGGTAACTTTACCGAGAATACGAACTTCTTCCGCCTCGATTTCGATAGTACCGGTTTCAATCTTATCGTTGAAGGTACTCTCGTCGCGCTTCAAAACCGTTCCGGAAATAGAAACGGCGCACTCCTTGTGAATACCCTCGAGCAAGCTTTCGTTGTGAAAAACAACCTGCACTACTCCGTAATGGTCGCGGAGGTCTATGAACATAATTCCGCCGTGGTCGCGGATATTCTCAACCCAACCCGCGGCGCGAACCTTTTTTCCTATGTCGTTTTCACCGAAACCGTTACAGTAAGCGGTACGGTATTCATTCTCCATAAACAAATTAATTCAGCCCTTTCGATATATTTTAACAATTTATTATACCACTTTATTCCCGATTTGTCAAGCAAATTTATGAAAATATCCCAAATTTTCGGATATCTAAGGCATTTGTTGGCAAAAGCCCTTGACAACGGGCGAAAAGTATTCTATAATTATAATATTGTTTTGAAAAGGGAATGATATTCAAATATGAAGAAAGAGAAAAAAACAAACGGCAACAGGCTTAATCTTATAATCTGCGGAATTGCTTTTGTTGTAATGCTTATATATCTTTTTGTATTCGACAAACCCGAGGAGGTTCTGAAAGCGCTTCGTTCGCTTAATCCGCTTTATTTTTGCGTCTGCGTTGCGTTTATGGCGGGATACTGGTTCTGCGAGTCCGCAACCGTTCACTCAATCCTTAAGGGGCTTCACCCGCAGGCTAAGTTCTCAAACACCTTTACAAATACGATTATCGGTCAGTATTTTAACTGCATCACTCCGTCGGCTTCGGGCGGTCAGCCGATGCAGGCTTATTATTTCGTGAAAATGGGCGTTCCGCTGAGCGCGGGTCTTACGGCGCTTTTCTCAAGGTTTATCGTTTATCAGTTCGTTCTCACGATTTATTCGATTGTCACTCTTTGCATAGGGTTCGGTCAGTTCGGCGCCGAGCTTTCAAGCAAGGGGCTTATGCCGTTCGTTTTCATCGGTTTTGGAGTAAATACAATTGTAATTATCTTCCTGCTCGGAATTGCCCTCTGGAAAAGCGGAACGGCAAAGGTCATCAACTTTTTCATTACGCTTCTGACGAAAATGAAGATAATTAAGCACCCGATGAAGTACCGCGTTATCGTCAGCCGAGAAATCAATAAATTCAACAACAATTTTAAGTTCCTCAAAAAGAACGTTCCGATAATAATAAAATCGTGTATTTTCACGACCTTACAGCTCACGATTTACCTTAGCATTTCCTATGTTCTATATAAGGCCTTCGGTCTTGAGGGAACAGGACTGCTTAAGGTTATCTCATATCAGGCGTTTGTGCTGATGATATCTTCGTTTGTGCCGCTTCCCGGAGCGATGGGCGCCGCGGAAATCGGATATACGGGATTTTTCAAGGATATTTTCGGCGAATATATAGGCGTTTCTACAATGCTTTGGAGAATACTTACATTCTATCTGCCCATAATTGTGGGAATGGTGTTTATGCTAACGCTGAAAAAGCGCGGAATCGGTCAGCCGACCGCGGACGATATCAAGAATAATGTTCTTATTGAAGAAGAAATTGGCGAAGAAAACGAAAATTAATTATCAAGAGGAAAAAAGATGGCAGACCTAAAACACGAAATTGAAAGACGCCGCACATTTGCGATTATTTCACACCCCGACGCGGGCAAAACAACGCTTACGGAAAAATTTCTCCTTTACGGAGG
>DBIU01000037.1:0-23930 GCA_002304735.1 Ruminococcaceae bacterium UBA794
GGAGCGACTGGAGCGAAGCGACGACTGAAGCGCGAAGCGCCGGATTTTGTTAAAATTCCTCTTTAACGATATAGATAGGTCTATGCTTGACTTCGAGGTAAAGCTTCGAGGTATACAAGCCGAGAATACCCGTACAGCCGAGAATTATGCCGCCGATGAAAGCGATTGCGCTTACAATCGTGCCGCCGTTGAACGGGCTCAGTCCGCTTACAGCCGCGCTTATGATGAAAAACAGCATAAAACCGAAGCCGAGAATACCGAAAATAACGCCCAAAACAAGGGAAATCATAAGCGGCACAGTCGAGAAAGCCATAATTCCCTCAATCGAGTATTTGAACAGCTTCCAAAACGACCACTTCGTTTCGCCCGCGGCACGCTGAATATTCTCATATTCGAGCCATTTTGTGTTAAAGCCGACCCAGCCGAAAATCCCCTTTGAGAAGCGGTTATACTCGCTCATCGAGAGGATTGCATCGCAGACCTGCCGCGTCATCATACGGTAATCGCGCGCGCCGTCGACAATCTCGGTTGTCGAGATTTTCCGCATAAGCGCGTAAAATCTTCTCGCGAAAAACGAGCGAATGGGCGGCTCGCCTTTTCGGTTCACGCGCCTTGTCGCAACGCTGTCATAGCCGCTTTCAATGTGACCGTACATTTCGGGAAGAAGCGCGGGCGGGTCCTGCAAATCCGCGTCCATAAGCACGACAAAATCGCCCTTTGCCTTCTGAAATCCCGCGTAAATCGCCGCTTCTTTGCCGAAATTCCGCGAAAACGAAA
This sequence comes from Ruminococcaceae bacterium UBA794, assembly GCA_002304735.1. Lineage (GTDB taxonomy): Bacteria > Bacillota > Clostridia > Oscillospirales > Ruminococcaceae > CAG-115. The sequence continues at coordinate 778 of DBIU01000037.1, forward strand.
CAAGATGAACTCGCTCGTCCTTTTCACGAAGCGACTTCACAACCTCGACGGTTTTATCTCGCGAACCGTCGTTTACGAAGATAAATTCAAGCTCGACGCTCTTTTCGTGAAAAAACGCTTCCTGCTTGATTGTTTCCGCGTAGAACAGCGGAACGCTTTCCTCCTCGTTATAACACGGAACAATTATACTGAGAGTTTTGCAAAACGTATTCAAAGCTTATACCAATCCTTTACATTATTCCGGTTTTTCCGCGTCTGAACTGTTTTCAACAGGCGGCGCTTTGTCGATATACTCCGCGCCGAGAACCTTTATTTCAAACGGCGAGAAAACTCTTGTGCAGGGTGAAAAAGGGTTGAGGACGGCGGTTCTTCCCTTGATTGACTTGAAAAACCGCGCGGCGTTAATCCGCATAACGTCGCAGTTGTTCTTTTCGGGAGAAACGAGAGCGTTTATTCTCTCGGGATTTGTGAAAAACGGAACGATTTCCTTTCCGTCCTTCTGAAGCAAAAGAAGCCCGACGGCTTTATCTCCGTTCGCGTTATTGCCGCCGGCGAACTGACCGACAACAAGAATATCCGCCGTCATAAGGTCGGGAAGAAGCTTGCTCCATTTAATAAGAGTTTTGTCCTCGTTCGCTTCGATTATACGCTCCTCAAGCTCTTTGTTAAGCGAGCTTAAGTCCTCGCGCCATTCCATTTTTTCTTCTGACATAATTCTCCTTGTCATCTGACCTTTTCGGCGTTTTCCTTGACGATTTTAGCGATAACCTCGTCAAGCGGCGCCGCTCCGAGGTCGCCGTCCTTTCTTGAACGCAGCGAAACCGTTTCGTCCTCGACTTCCTTGTCGCCGACAATAAAGAAGTAAGGTATCTTTTCAAGCTGCGCCTGACGGATTTTATAGCCGATTTTTTCGTTTCTGTTATCAACAAACGTGCGGATTCCCATTCCCTCAAGACGCTTCGAGATATTCTCCGCGTATTCCTTCGCGCGGTCGGTTATCGGGAGAATACGAACCTGCTCCGGCGACATCCAGAGCGGAAGCGCGCCCGCGTATTTCTCGATAAGATAAGCGAGCGTTCTCTCAAAGCAGCCGAGCGACGTGCGGTGAATGATATAAGGACGCTTCTTCGTGCCGTCAACATCGACATATTCCATACCAAATCTCTCTGCAAGCAGCATATCAATCTGAATGGTGACAATCGTGTCCTCCTTGCCGAAAACGTTCTTGTACTGAACGTCAAGCTTCGGCCCGTAGAACGCAGCCTCGTCAAAGCCTATCGTATATTCAACGCCGAGGTCGTCGAGAATTTTCTTCATAGTCGCCTGAGCGGTATCCCACTGCTCCTTTGTACCCTCGTACTTGTTCTTGGGGTTCGCGGGGTCCCACTGCGAGAAGCGGAACGTGCAGTCGTCAAGCAGCCCTACCGTGCCGAGGAAGTACTTCGCAAGCTCAAGGCAATGTGCAAACTCCTCCTCAAGCTGTTCGGGACGAAGAATATAGTGTCCCTCGGAAATCGTAAACTGACGAACGCGGATAAGTCCGTGCATTTCGCCGCTGTCCTCGTTGCGGAAAAGCGTCGAGGTTTCGGTAAGGCGCATCGGAAGGTCGCGGTAGCTGCGCTGTCTGTTAAGGAAAACCTGATACTGGAACGGGCAGGTCATCGGGCGCAGCGCAAAGCACTCCTTTTCCTCGTCATACGGGTCGCCCATAATAAACATACCGTCAAGATAGTGGTCCCAGTGACCGGAAATCTTATAGAACTCGCGCTTCGCGAAAAGCGGCGTTTTCGTAAGCAGGCAGCCGCGCTTGTATTCCTCGTCCTCAACCCAGCGCTGAAGAAGCTGAACGACTCTCGCGCCCTTCGGCAGAAGAACGGGCAGTCCCTGTCCGATAACGTCAACGGTCGTGAAATATTCAAGCTCGCGTCCAAGCTTGTTGTGGTCGCGCTTTTTCGCTTCCTCAAGAGCGGTGAGGTGAGCGTTAAGCTCGTCCTTCGACGGGAACGCAGTGCCATAAATACGCGTAAGCATCTTGTTCTTCTCGCTCCCGCGCCAGTAAGCGCCGGTAACCGAGGTGAGCTTATACGCTTTTACGGAAGAAGTCGACATAAGGTGCGGACCCGCGCAGAGGTCGGTGAAGTCGCCCTGCTTGTAGAACGAGATAGGCTCGCCCTTGTCCGCGTGTTCGCGGCAAAGCTCAACCTTATAAGGCTCGCCCTGCTCCTCAAGATACTTAATCGCCTCGTCGGGAGCAAGATAAAACTGCTCGATTTTAATGCTCTCCTTGACGATTTTCTTCATTTCAGCCTCGATTTTCGCAAGCGTATCGACGGTAAAAGGCTCGTCTGTATCAAAATCATAGTAAAATCCGTTGTCAATCGCGGGACCAATCGCAAGCTTTACATTCGGGAAAAGGCGCTTAACCGCCTGCGCGAGAATGTGAGAAGCCGTGTGATTGAACGCTCTTTGACCCTGCTCGTCCTCGAAGGTGAGGATATTGAGCGCGCAGTCCTTTTCAAGCTTAGTTCGCATATCGCAGACCGCGCCGTCGATTTCGCCCGCGCACGCTGTTTTCGCAAGACCAAGCTCTCTTGCTGCGTCGAAAACGGAAATACCCGCTTCAAACTCCTTGATTTCGCCGTTTTTGAGTTGTACCTTAATCATAATAAATCCTTTCCGAAAGGCTATACAAACGCCTATCCGATAAATTTGAGCGTCCCGAACGATTTTCGCAAGACGCTTATACATTATTATTCTACACCTTTTCAATCAAATTGTCAAGTAAGAGGGCTGTTTTTTGATAAAAATAACCAAAAATTCCCGAAAACCCTTGACAATCGGCTTGAAATGGAGTAAAATAAAGTTGGATAAGTGTGAGCGAAAAAGGCTTTTCGCATTATCGGGAATGTCGGGAAGAATTTTGAGCGAGCGATTTGTCCAAACCGTTTTCAAGGAGCAATCCGAGAAAACAAAACCGCCCCGCGGGTTGAACGCCGAAAGGCGGATTTGACCGAAAAGGCGGAGTTGACGCGGCAAATTGGTTTCGAGCGCAGTGCGGGGCTGTAAGCCGAGCGGAGAAGACGTTTAGGTTCACGGCGCCGATTGGGTAGACCTGCTGATTTCGGAGCGTTATATCACAGCGAAATGCGGCTGTATCACGAGAGGTTTCTTCACAATCGCGATACAACCGCAGTTTTTTTGAAATTTTCCGCAGATTGCTGCGGTTTTTTTATTTTATGAGCTTTTTCCTGCCGATTTTGATAATTCTGAGGATTGCGGGATTGAGAACAAGGTTTGTTCCAAGCTCAATCAGGAAATTTATTCCGACAAGCCCGACAATCATATAGACAAATGCGTTTTCAAAGCCAAGTCCCTCGCCCCAAGCCTTTACTGTATCATAGAAGAAGATACGGCAGCCGAGAAGGAATATTCCCGTGTTCACGATGGGCGCGGCAATCGACGATACGAGAACCGCGATAATCTCGTTTTTCTTCGCGATAAGGCGATAAACAACCGCAGCGCAAAGCCCCGCCATCGTTCCCTTGACAAGCACGGTCGCGATTGTGCCGGGAACGTTTACCGTGAGGAACGACGCCGCGTCGCCCGTCAGCAAAACCGCCGCTCCGAACACAAATCCGAGCCATGCGCCCGTTTTTAAGCCGTAAAGCGCCGCTCCAACCACAATGGGAATAAGAGTCAGCGTAATGCTGAAATTTCCGAACCTCAAAGCCATCGAAATGAACTGCAAAACAATGACGATAGCCGTCAGCAGCCCTATCCCGACAACAGTCGAGGTGCTAATCTTTTTGCCCTTCGAGGGCTTCTTTTTTGCGTTTTCCATAGAAAACCGCTCCTTTGCTGGCGCTTGAATCTTCTTCAATGCACCGCGGGCTATATATTTACGGGGAAAATCCCCGCAGACCCCATATTTTACCTGTTCTTCCTGTAAATAGCAAGAAGTCCCTTCAAAATAAGGTTTTCGTCGAGAACGAAATCGGTTTTGCAAAGCGGCTTTATCACAGAGGAAAATCCGCCCGTCGCGACAACCGTGCATTTTTCGCCGATTTCCTTTTCAAAGCTCTCAATCATTCCGTCAAGCATAAACGCGTGACCGAAAAGCAGCCCCGAACGCATACAATCAATCGTATTCGCGCCGATAACGCGCTTCAGCGGTTCGCCCGAAACTCCGACAAGCGGAAGCGCCGCCGTTTTCGCCGAGAGAGCTTCGGCGGAGATTTTAAGTCCGGGAGCAATTATTCCGCCGATAAACGCGCCCGTTTTGTCGACCGCGAGAACCTTCGTCGCAGTTCCGAGGTCAACGACAATCGCAGGCAGAGCGTAATATTCCTTCGCTCCCACGGCAACCGCCGCAATATCCGCGCCAAGCGACGCAGGCTCGTCGATTTTGATGTTCAAACCGGTTTTAAGCCCCGGACCCACCGTCATCACGCGGCATTTGCAGATTTTCTCCACGGCGGGCTTTATCTGCGCGGTCACGGGCGGCACGACGGACGACAAAACCGCGCCCGAAACGCTCTCTCTGTCGATATCGTAAAGCCGCAGAATATCCGCGAGCGAAACCGCGTACTGGTCCTGCATACGGTAAATATCGGTTGAAATGCGCGATTCGAAAACAAGAGCGCCGTCCTCGTCAAAACAGCCGAAGGTAGTGTTAGTATTTCCAACGTCAATGGTTAATATCATAAAAATTCACCTGTTCAAAATTGTCGTTATGCGTTTATTATAACATAAAAAGCCGCTTATTTCAAGCGTAAAATTGTATAAATTGAGGAAAAGATTACAATCGGTAATATCAAACGGGCAAAAAAGCGGCGAAAAAATGCAAAAACCTCTTGACAAGGCGGGATAAATAGGGTATAATAATTTAATGTTGATAGCTTTGTAGGGGATAACTATACCCATACTGAGTATATACAAAAAACAAAGAAAAATAATGAGGAGGAAAAACCATGAAAAGAACTTACCAGCCCAAAAAGCTTCAGAGAAAGCATGAGCACGGCTTTATGAAGAGAATGGCGACCAAAAATGGCAGAAAAGTGCTCGCACGCCGCCGCGCAAAGGGCAGAAAAAGACTGAGCTATTGATTTCGATGACCGGCTACAAGAAAAAGTACGTCGTAATCAAAAGCAACCGCGATTTCAGCTATTTGTTCAAAAAGGGCGAATCCATTGTGACATACGGCTTTGTGTGCTATATAAAGCCGCGCCGGGCGGGGAAAAACCGCCTCGGCATCGTCACGGGGAAAAAAGTGGGAAACGCGGTAAAGCGAAATCGAGCAAGACGAATTATACGAGAAGCATTTAGAATGATAGACCCGATTATCAGAGAGAAGAAAAACGAGCGATATGATTTTGTGTTTGTGGCGCGGTCGAAAACGCCGTCGCTGAAAACGGGACAGATTTTGGGTCTTATGAAGAAGAACGTTTTGCCGAAGATAATGCAAGAATAAGTGAAATGAAATATATTTTTCTGGGACTAATAAAGCTGTATCGGCTTACGCTTTCAAAAATTCTGCCGCCATGCTGCCGCTTTTATCCGACCTGTTCCGAATACGGATTAACCGCCGTTCGCAGGTTTGGCGCGGTCAAGGGCGGTTATTTGACGTTATGGAGGATTTTGAGGTGTAATCCTTATTGCAGCTGCGGCTACGACCCCGTACCCGAGAAATTCTGCTTCCGTCCCGAAAAATACACGGTTTCAAATCCGCAGTGGAACAGCTGGGAAGAGCTTTTAGCCGCGGAAAACGCGCGTTCGGAAAAAGAAAGCGCGGCGAAAATTCAATAAAGAAAGGGTCTGAAGGTCATACAATTCCTATACAGTATAATCGGCACGCCGCTTGGATATGTGCTTTACGCGATTTATAACTTCATCTGCAAGAACGTGGGAGTGGCGATTTTGCTCTTTACGTTCATTATAAAAGCGGCGCTTCTCCCTATTTACATTAAACAGCAAAAGGAAACGGCTAAATCAGCCATTTTCGCTCCCAAGGTACGGGATATACAGGCAAAATACAAGAATAATCCTCAAAGACAGCAGGAAGAGCTTCAAAAGCTCCAACAGCAGGGCTATAAGCCTTATTCGGGCTGCCTGCCGACGCTTTTGTCGTTCCTGATACTGTTCGGCGTAATCGACGTTGTTTACAAGCCGCTCACGCACATTATCCATACAAACGGCGAGCAGGTTTCCGCAATGGTCGAGGAAGCTTATAACGTCGAGATGACGTCGCTTTTCGTGAATGAAATCAATCTTTCTGACGAGGAAATCTCAAAGCTTGACGAAAAGGGACTTAAAAAGCATAACGATATCGTTCGCGACGCGAAGAAAATTCTCGAATATTACAACAAAAACTGCCTTACCGACGGCAAAACCGCCGTTGATATCGCAAATTTCAAGACCTTAACGCAGGATAACGTCAAGGTTATGAACACGGCGATTAAGAAAATTATCGCCGACGACTACGCTAAAGACAACAGCATTGTTCTTCTGACAAGCACGGATATGTACAAGCTCACGGACGCGGAAAAGAAAGAGCTTGACGCTATTCAGGCGGAAGCGGACAAGATTGCTTACCGCGAGGAACACAGCTTCGGCGACGGCACAATCGCACTGTTCAATACGCTTAACGTTCACTATGGCTCTTACAAGGCGTCGGGAGTCGATACCGTTCCGTTTATGGCTTCGGCATCGCTTCAGCGCGAGCTTTACGCGCTTGAGTGCTATGGCTCCTATAAGGATATTTTCAGCGAGAGAGTCGTAAACGACAATCTCCGCGAGCAGATTACAGAGCTTTACGATAATCTCAACTTCCTCGGAATACCGCTCGGACAGGTTCCTATGGAGCATATGGGCTTCCCGATGATTTTGGTACCCATTCTGTCGTTCGTGCTTGCGCTTGTACAGACGTTCATCTCGAACAGAAATATGGCTCAGAACAATCCCGAAACGGGAAAACAAATGGGCTGTATGAAAGTCACGATGTACATTATGCCGCTTATTTCGCTCTGGATTGCGTTCTCCGTTCCTGCGGGCGCGGGCTTCTACTGGGCGGTAAGCTATGTGTTCGGTATAATTCAGACAATCGTTCTCAACAAGCTGTATAATCCGGCGACGCTCAGAGAAAAGGCGCTTGCGGAATACGAGCTGAAGAATAAGACCGTTACCGTTGAAGCCGAAAAGGAAAAGGTTGTAGACGAGGAAACGGGCGAGGTTCTCACACAGAAGGAAATAAACCGCCGCAAGCTTGCCGAAGCAAGAAAAGCAGACGCGCTTAAGTACGGCGAGGAATACAAGGACGACGATGACGAGTAATTTCGCCGTCTGAAAGGGGTTTATGTTATGGAGAAAGAATTTACGGCAAAAACAGTCGAAGAAGCAAAGGAGCTTGCCGCCAAGGAATTTGGCGTAAGCGCCGATGAAATAGAGTTTGACATTCTTGAACAGCCCAGAAAGACGCTTTTCGGCGGACTTAAGGGCGAGGCGAGAGTAAACGCGATTTACGAGCCGGCTGCGGAAGAACCGAAAAAGCGCGTTTTCGAGGACAAAGACGACGAGGAAGCCTCTGCGGAGGGCGCTTCGGAAGATAATTCCGAGGAAAACGGCGGCGATGAGGAAAAGCTTCCCGATGATTTCGATGTAAGCAAAAGCCTTAAGGTTAAGACGGCAATCGAATATCTGACGGCGGTTCTTAAAGCGCTCGGTCTTGAGAATTTCAGGATTACGCCGATAAAGCGCAGCGGAAACGTAGTTCTCGACATTACGGGCGAGAAGCTCGGAGTTGTTATCGGAAAGCGCGGCGAAACGCTCGACAGCCTTCAGTATCTCACAATACTTGCGAGCAACCGCACGGAAGAAAGCTTTTGCAGGATTTCGCTTGACTGCAACGGTTATCGCGATAAGCGACGCGAAACGCTCGACGCTCTTGCAAGAAAGACTTCCGCAAAGGTTATCAAGCAGGGCAGAAAGATTGCTCTCGAGCCGATGAACCCTTACGAGCGCAGAATTATTCATAGCTGCGTTGCGGAGATTGAGGGAGTTTCGAGCCGCTCGACAGGCACCGAGCCGTACAGAAAGGTTGTAATTTACGCGGATAAGCCTAAGTTTGACAACCGCAAGCGCGGCGGACGCGGAAACGGTTCGGGCGCAAGAGGATATCGCCGTTCCGAGGGCTTCTCGACGAGCTTTGAGCGCGAATACAAGCGCAGCTCTTACAGCCCCGATGAAAACGCAAACGCAGGCGAGTTTTCCAAGGAAACGGTTGATACCGAGAAAAACGCAGCGCTTTACGGTAAAATTGAACTCTGATAAGAAAATAATAAAAAGCCGCTCGATTTCGGGCGGCTTTTTGGCGAAGAAAGGGAAAACTATGATTGACGAACGGCTGAAAAAGCAGATTGAATTTCTGCTTGAAATCGACAAAATGAAAAGCCTTTACAGGCAGACTTATATTATTCACGACGAGAGCCGCGGAGCTTCTATGCGGGAATTTGAAGGCGAGGAGGAGCGCTATAAACGGCGCGAAAATGACGCGGAGCATTCGTTTCATCTTGCGCTTTTCACGATGACGCTTGCGGAACACTCGAATGAGCCGATAGACGTGCTGAAGGTGATGAAAATGGTGCTGATACACGATGTTGTGGAGATTGACGCGGGCGATACCTACTGCTATGATACAGAGGGCTACAAGTCGAAGCGCGAGCGCGAAGAAAAGGCAGCGGACAGGCTTTTCGGGCTGCTTCCCGACGACCAGCGCGATGAATACCGCGCGCTTTGGGAGGAATTTGAGCGTGTTGATACCGCTGAATCAAAATTTGCGGCGGCGCTCGACCGTATGCAGCCGATGCTGCTGAATAACGCGAAAAACGGCGTGAGCTGGCTTGAACACGGGATTTCCTATGAACAGGTTCGCGCGAGAAACGCGCATATCAAAAACGGCTCGGACGAGCTTTGGGAGTATATCGAAAAAATGCTTTCCGAAGCGGACGAAAAAGGCTGTTTTAAGCGATAAATCGGGTAATGCACTTGCAAAATGCGGGATAATGTGTTATAATATAATAATAGATTATTTTCTTGAGGTGAATTATGCAGTTAGTAGCGATTGTGGGACGTCCGAACGTCGGAAAGTCCACGCTTTTCAATAAGCTTTGCGGAAAAAGGCTGTCGATTGTCGACGATACGCCGGGTGTTACGCGCGACAGAATTTACGGAAAATGCGAGTGGCTTAACCGTGAATTTACGCTGATTGACACGGGCGGAATTGAGCCGAAATCGGACGATACGATACTTGCGCAGATGCGCGAGCAGGCGATGCTTGCCATTGATTCGGCGGACTGTATCATTTTTGTAACGGATATGACAACGGGAGTTACCGCGAACGACGCGGAGGTTGCCGCTATGCTGATGAAGAGCGGAAAGCCGGTTGTTCTCGCCGTAAACAAGGACGACAACATCGGCGCGCCGCCGCCCGAATTTTACGAGTTTTACAATCTCGGTCTGGGCGACCCGATTTCCGTTTCCGCGGTTCACGGTCACGGCACGGGAGACCTTCTCGAAGCGGTTTTCAAGAACTTGCCGCCCGAAGAACCCGACGATTATGACGAAAACGCAATTAAAGTAGCCGTTATCGGAAAGCCGAATGTCGGCAAATCGTCGCTTGTCAACTTTATCGCAGGCGAGGAGCGCTCGATTGTTTCCGATATCGCGGGAACAACGCGCGACGCGATTGACAGCGAGGTTGTTCGCGGCGACGACCGCTATATCTTCATCGACACGGCGGGTATGCGCCGCAAAGCCAAGGTCACCGAAAACATCGAGCATTTCAGCGTTCTGCGCGCGCTTATGGCTGTCGATAGGGCGGACGTCTGCGTTGTTATGATTGACGCAACGGTCGGCTTCACCGAGCAGGACAGCAAAGTCGCGGGCTACGCTCACGACAAGGGCAAGGCTTGCGTTATCGCGGTTAACAAGTGGGACGTCGTTCCCGACAAAACCGACAAAACTATGCAGGAATTTACGAAAAAGCTTGAAAACGACTTCTCGTTTATGAGCTACGCGCCGTTTGTCTTTATTTCGGCAAAAACAGGCTCGCGCGTTGAAAAGCTATTCGACCTCATAAAAGTCGTCCACGAGCAGCACAACCGCAGAATTTCCACGGGCGTCCTCAACGATATGCTCAACTACGCGACGTCGCGCGTTCAGCCGCCCTCCGACAAGGGCAAGCGCCTTAAGATTTACTATATGACGCAGGCTTCCTCCGCGCCGCCTACTTTCGTTATCTTCTGCAACAGCAAGGAACTTTTTCATTACAGCTATCAGCGCTATCTTGAAAACCAAATCCGCGAATCCTTCGGACTTGATATGACTCCTATAAAAATTACCGTTCGCGAACGCGGCGAATAATCCCGCATAGGTTTCTGCGCCGCCCCGCTTTCTGCGAGTGCCGGCTCCCTGCGCGGGCGGAACGCCCGTTTTTCGCTTCGCGAAAAACCGACAGCGAAGCTGTCGCTCCGCGCGAAGCGCGGAGGGGCGTTCCGCCCGAACCGAGGCGTTTAGCACAGCCGGAAAGGACAACAAAGCTGAAATACAGAAAGAAGGGCAAGGAAGAATGAGCGAGATTAAGAGGGAATACTATAAAGAATACAGACTATCCGTGATAATTGTCTGGGTTTGGGCGATAATAATGTGCTTGTGCGTATTAAATCCAAACAAATCCAAGCCGGCGGCTGTTCTTTGCGCTGTTTGCGGAGCAGTGGTGTTATACGCGCTTGCGCTTACGATAGTAACGCTGTTCGCGCCGTTATTATTCAAGAAAAAGCTGAATAAACTAAACGAAAGTGAAAAAGACGAGGTTCTCAACGGAAAGTTCACAAAAATCGGTCTGCGCCGCTTTTATGAGCATTACCTGATGTATTATTCAAGCAGGAATATACAGCTTGTCAAATTTTCCGATATTGAAAGCATTGAACCAAAAGGAAACAAAATCAAATTAATGCTGAAAAACGGGAAGAAATCGGCTGTATTTGCGGCAAACGGGGAAAATTCGGCAATGCTTGCGGCGGCGATTAAGAGCAAAAATCCCGAAATTGCCGTAACAATCAACGGAAAAGTTATTAAAAATAATGAAATCAGCGAAGAAAAAGAGAAAAGGGAATAAAAATGATTTGGATTTGTTATGCGATAATGATACTCGCGCCATACCTTTTGGGCGGGATTAATACGTCGATTATTGTTACAAAAGTAAAGACAGGCAAGGATATCCGCACAATGGGCAGCCACAACGCGGGTCTTACAAACACGCTTCGTTCCGTAGGAAAAGGGGCGGCTGCGGTCGTGCTTATCGGCGATGTGGCAAAAGCGGCAGTTGCGATGCTCCTTGTAAGGCTCGCGTTTCTCTACATAGGCGGCGTCGATACGACAAATCCCGCGCTCGGAATGAGCTGGGTCGAGGTTTTCGCGGCGTTTATGGCGATTGTCGGTCACTGTTTCCCCGTGTACTACGGCTTCAAAGGCGGAAAGGGCGTTCTTGCGGCAATTTCGGCAATTTTCGTGCTAGACTGGCGCATAGGTCTTATTCTTATCGGAATATTCGCGGTTATTGTCGCGATAACGCGCTATGTGTCGCTCGGAAGCTGCATAAGCTCTGCGCTTTTCTGCATAGCAATGTTCTGCTTTGATTACTTTATCGACCACGACCCCGCTTTCATCGTCAGCACAATTCTCGCGGCATTCTGCGGAGGATTGATTGTTTTTAGACATAAGGAAAACATAAAGCGCCTTGCTTCGCACTGCGAAAAAAAGCTCGGCGAAAAGGCGAAATAACCGAAAAAGAGCCGATATGGAAAATATAAGACGCGCCGAAAAGCGCGACGCTCGTCGCTCGTTTTCACGCTCAAACAGTTATCGAGATGACCTACAATAAAAACACGGAGGAAGAAATGGCAAAAATTACAATTCTGGGCTGCGGCTACGGCACGGCTCTCGGCGTGCTTTACACAACCTACGGTCACGATGTGACGACATGGACAAAATTCGAGCAGGAGGCTGAACAGCTTCGCCGCGACCGTGAGCATAAGCGTCTGCTCCCCGGAATAATGCTGCCCGAGGCTCTCAAGGTGACGACCGACCCCGCCTGCGTTTCGGACGCGGATATTGTTGTTATCTGTATTCCGTCGGCATTTTACCGCGAAGCCGTCTGCGCCGTTAAGCCGTATATCAAACACGGCGCTATCATCATTAATGCAAGCAAGGGTCTTGAGGAAGCAACGGGAAAAAGACTCTCCGAGGTTATCCGACAGGAAATTCCGCACAGCAAAATCGGCGTTATAACAGGTCCCTGCCACGCGGAAGAAGTCGGAAGGCTTGTTCCGACAACCGAAGTCTGCGCAGCGTACGACCCCGACGTCGCTTCATATATTCAGCACACTCTCTCAAACGAGCGTTATCGCATATATATTAACGACGACGTTGTGGGCTGCGAGCTTGGCGGCGTCCTCAAAAACCCGATTGCTCTGGGCTGCGGTATCGCACGCGGTATGGGACTTGGCGACAACACAATCGCCGCGCTCATCACAAGAGGTATGACCGAAATCACCCGACTCGCCGTCGCTCTCGGCGCAAACTGGAAAACCTTTACCGGTATGGCGGGTTTCGGCGACCTCATCGTTACCTGCACCTCGCAGCACTCGAGAAATTACCGCGCAGGCTTCCTTATCGGAAAAGGCACTCCCGCCGCCGAAGCCGTCGCGCAAGTCGGCACCGTTGAAGGCTATATCAACAGCCGTACCGCGCTTCGCCTTGCCAAAGAGAACAATATCGACGTCCCCATCATCGAACAGACCGTCAAAATCTGCTTCGAGGGCGGCGTCCCCAAAGACTCAATCGGCGCACTTATGGGCAGAGCCGTCAAAAGCGAGCGCGAAACCTACTGGACCGACTGACCCGCTCTCTGCGAACGGCGAAATGTTCAATTTTTCTGATAAAATAAGAAATAACGCCTTGCGTTATAAATAAATACATTTGATTTAAGGAGTATTACTATGAAAGTTGAAGGTTATTTGAGAAAAGGCGAAGAAATCAAGCACGAGGGCAAGGTTTGCCTGGCAATTCCGCTGATAAGCACGATTATTGCGGTCGTGTGTTCCGGATTGGGGGTTGCATTTTGCTTCAGCAACGATACTCTCGTAGCAGGTGTGATTCTGCTTCTTATCGGAGTTCCGACATTATTTTTCGCGCTTTCTAGGTGGGAATATTGCGGAAGTTCTGCGATTTTTATAACCGACAAGCGCGTGTTTATCAAAGTTGGGCTTTTGAAGAACCTGTTCTCAGAAGTTCCGCTCGACAAAATAAGTGGAGTAACAATTCATCAGCCGCTTTTTGGCAAGATATTTAACTACGGCACAATGATTGTTGAAAGTTCAGCAGCGGTTTCGGGCGCAAGAATCGCATACTTAAAGGACCCGTTTGCATTCAAGAACCTCTTGGAAGAAGATGAGGACGAAGCAAAGTGAATGTTTTGCAAGCGATTGCAAAACAGCATTTTGAGAGGTGATTTTATGGCTAAGTACAAACGTTGCCCCGATGGGCGCTATGGCGCAAGAGTAAATCGCCGCCGGAAAAGCTCCGCGCCTTAACAGCCGAGGAGCAACGTTGGATTAGAGAGCGGTCTTTTCCCCGCTTTGTCGTCCTAGCCCGCTTTGCAAAAACCACCGGTCGGGCGGAACGCCCCTCCGCGCTCCGCGCGGAGCGACAGCGTACGCTGTCGGTTTTTCGCGAAGCGAAAAACGGGCGTTCCGCCCGCGCAGGAAGCCGGCATAAGCAGGAAGCCGGGAGCGCACAAAGCCAAAAGCCCGAGCAAGAAGAAACTACGAACGGAGATGAAAGAAATGCGAGAGAAAGCGCCGTCAACGATAAACGAGCAAATCAAGATATTAAAGCAGCGCGGGTGTATAATCGAGGACGAGAAAAAAGCAAAAACGACGCTGAAATATATAAATTTTTACAGGCTATCAAACTATTTCGAGCCATTCTCCGTGAGTAAGCACAGGTACGAGGACGGAACGACATTCGATAAAATAATGCAGGTCTACGAGATGGACAGGAAGCTTCGGAGCATACTTTTGGCGGCGCTTGAAGAAGTTGAAATCGCGCTTAGAGCCGCAGTATCGAACTATCACGCGCTAAAATACGGCGCACTCGGCTATCTCAATCCGTCAAACTTCAACCTTTCACATAATCATCAGAGCTTTCTTGCAAGAGTAAATCATCTTATCGAATCAAACGGTGAAAAGCAGTTTGTAAGGCACTATAACGCGAAATACGGCGGAAAGTTTCCGCTTTGGGTAATAATGGAGCTTTTTTCGTTCGGGTCGCTTGCTTTTTTTTACAGGGATATGAAAAACGGCGATAAAAAGGACTTGGCTGCGGAGTATTACAGCTGCTCGCCGAACGAGCTTGACAACTGGGTTTTCTGCCTTAACGAGCTTAGGAACAGCTGTGCGCACTACTGCCGACTTTACGGAACGAGCTTTCCCGTTGAGCCGAAAACTCCCGACGATTTTCCGATAACTCTCTCGGCAAACGTGTTCGGGTATATAATCTTGATGAAGCAGATTTTCCACAGTCACGAGAATTGGAACGAGCGCGTCGTTAAGCCTGTTTCAAGGATATTGAAGAAAAACGCCGACGTTATCAGGCTTTCAGACCTTGGCTTTCCCGAAAACTGGGAAACTATGATTGCATTTACGGATTGCTGAAACGGAGCGAATTATGTCCGATAATTTCAAGAATTTTATCGACACAAGCGGAAAAAGCCTTGAAGAAATTAAAAAAATTGCCGAAAAAATAATAAAAAACGCAGCAAAATCGGTTATCGACGAAACGGAAAAGTGCGTAAAGGGCGAAATTCGCAAAAAAATACGCGAGGTAATAAGCGACGCGCAGATTAACGCGAACACGCCAAAAGCCGAGATAATTCCTCCAAAAACCGCGAAAAAACCGATTATTCCTGATAATCGCAGCCTAATTCAAGCCGATGAAATCGCATATCCTCACGAAAGCGTATCCGACAATCTTTCCGCGCGCGAACGCAGTCTTGTTGAAAAAATCGCGGAAATGCGAAAGCTTCGCGAGCTTTCCTACAACGGCTATATCGTTCAGAGGTGCGCCGAGGTAACGTTCGTATTGCAAGGCGAATTTATCGCGGAAGAAACCGACGATTACCCAAGAAACGCTTTCTGCGGTATGCCGACGCCGATGTATGCGGCTATGTCGGTTTCGCAGCTGCGAACATACCTCACATGGCGAACCGACGCAAGACGCGGTATTTACCGACAAACCGACAAATCCTACGTCGTTCTCTACGCTTACGAGCTGCTGAATAAAATCGGCGTTCTGTCCTCGGCGGACGCGTTCGGGAGGCTTCTCGACCTTTGGAACGGCTGCGGGTTCGCGGGCTATCTGAACGACCTTATGCCGCGCTGGCTCAAGGATTTCTATGCGTACAACAATATCTCCGACGTTTATCCAAACATAAACGAATATCTTAAGCCCGAGAAAAAAACAGCCGCCGAAAGTGCCGCGGAGGAAATTCTCGAAAAAAATTACCGCGAAAAGCTTGATTATCTCGCGGAAAACTCCGCATATGATATCAAAAAAAGCAGCTTCTTTACCGAAGAAACCGCAAAGCTTCTTAACGGCGCCTGTGAAGCGGTTCTGAACGCGCTTGATAAGTACTTTTCAGAAAAAGATATAGATTTTAACGCGCTTTTGTGCGGTCAGCTTAAAAAGGATTTCTCGTGGAAGCCGTTCGACGGCGCGCTTGTAAACACCGACAGAACAGACGGCTTTCACGCAGTCAGAATAAGCGCAGCCGAAAACTACTGCATTAAACGCGGAGAGCCTGTCCTTGAGCGATTTACTCTTATGCCGCAAAGAGGCTTTATCGGCTATATCCTCAAGAGCGTCGAGGCAAGGCTTCGCGCGGATACGGGATATAAGCGCAAAATTGTGCCGAGCGAAAATATGCTCGTAAACGACCTCAAAAACCGCGAAAAAATCCTTTCCGCAGCGACGGATAGCCGGTTCGGCGCGGTTATTGCAGGCGCTGTCGATGAATATTGCCGAAAAAACGGTATTTTCGCGCAAAAAAAATCCCCGAAAATATCCGAGGATTTTGTTCAATACGCCAAAAAGGACATCTCAATCGACCTGACAAAGCTTGAAAAAATCCGCGAAAAATCCGAGGAAACCGCGAAAAAGCTAATCGTCGAGGAAGCTCCCGATGAGGATTTCGTTGAAATGGCGTCCGCGAGGATTTCCGACGAGGAATTTGACGAAAGAATATCCGAATATTCGGCACTTTCCGAAGCCGCGGACAATGAAGCCTTGCCCGACTTGCCCGAGGATATCTCCGACGAATGGCGAAAATTCTTCGCTTCGCTCAGTTATGACGAGCGCTCGCTTCTCGCGGCAATGTCAGACGGAGAAAGCGCAGACGCGTTCTGCCGCGCAAAAGGGCTTCTCCCCGAAACCGTTTTTGAAAGCGTCAACGGCAAAGCGATGGAATTTGTCCTCGATATCGTCATCGACAACGGAGAGATTATTCCCGATTATCTTGACATAATAAAAAAATCAGCCCGTTAAAAGCGGGCTGATTTTATTTTGCCTAAGATTTTCTTATGAAAGCAGGCTCTCGACCTTTGAAACAAGCCCCTCGACGCGGTTGTTGATATCCGCGACCTTGCTCATCGAGTTGTTGATGTCGTTGCCCTTGTCGAGCGTTGTGTTGATATTGCCGCTCATCTGAGCCATCATTCCGCGGATAACCTCCATTTTATCGGTCACCGTCTTAAGAATGTCGTTTACAGTCTTAATATCGCCGAAAACAAGCTGATTGCTCTGCTCCGCCTCCGTAACCGCAGACTGCGAATGTCCCGCGAGATTTCCGACCTCGTGCGCAACAACCGCAAAGCCTCGTCCCGCTTCGCCCGCGCGCGCCGCTTCAATGCTCGCGTTTATCGACAGAATGTTAATCTGCCGCGCAATATCGCTTACGTTCTTCGTAGTAACCGAGAAGCCCGCAACGGAAGCGTTGATTGACTGAATAGCCTCGTTTATCTTCTCGTTAAGCGTCAAAAGCTCGCCGATAATATCCGAAAGCCCTGCAATTTCATCGGAATTTGTATTGTTAAGCTCGGAAATGTTGCCGGCGGCGCTCTTAACTTCGCCGATATTCTCCGTGAGGTTTGCGACAACCTGCTTCAGCTCGCTTGTAACCTCGCCGATATGCTCGTTGCTTTCCTCGATATGACGCTGATGCTCCTCCGCCTGATGCTGCATATACTGCCTGCACGAAGTAACGTCCGAAATTCCCTTCAAAATCGCGACCGCCATCTCGCGGCAGGTTTCAAATCCGCAGGAATGACAGTTATAATTACGCTCGATATGAGTCGTTTTGCCCATCTTCACGAGCATATCCTCAATCTGCTCCGGCGTAACCCTGATTTCGGTTACATTATCGGGCTTGTATTCCCTCATAAAGTCGTCGATTTTAAGTTCTTTGTCAAACTTGAGGAAAAGCTTGTCCCTGTGCTTTCTGTCGAACTTAACGCGCTTCGTGCGGTTATACTTTTCAATGCCGTTCATAATGCCGCTCATACGGTAAATCGTCATCTGCTTTCCGATTGCCGGTCCGCTTCCGCAGCCCCTATCGCAGGAAAGAACGTCAAAAACATCGGGCAAATCGCGATTATTTATTTCCGTATACAGCGAAAGATTTTTATAAACGGTATCCGTTCCCTCGGAAGTGATTATGTTAAGCTTGGGGCTTTCAAGCTCCAGACAAGCCTTAAGTCCGCCCGGACGCGGATAAATTGCGCCCATCTGACCGCCCGCGCCCGCAAACTCAAAGTTTGAGCGCGTTTTCATCAATTTGTCAAAATCAACGCCGTTTTTCTTCAAAAGCTCGCCGAGGCGCTCAAACGTTACGTTATAATCGACGATTCCCGTTTCTATAAACTCGTCGCGCTTTGCTATACAAGGAGAAAAAGCGACTATTTTCGCGTTTTCGCCAAGGTATTTTCTGAGATAAATCGCCGTGCAGAGCATAGGGGAATGAACGGGAGAAAGATTCTTCAGCGCCTTTTGGCAGTATTTCTTTATGTAATTGACAATAGCGGGACACGGCTGAGAAATCAGCTTCGCGCCGGGGTGCTGCTCAAGATAGCGAAGATGCGCCCATGTGCAGATATCCGCGCCGAACGAAACGTCGTAAATCCTGTCGACGCCCTTTTGACTTACATATTCAAGAACGCCTCTCCAGCAGCCGTCGAACGAAACCTTGATTGCGGGAGCGCATATCCCGACAATCTTCACGCCCTTTTTGAGGTCCTCCCAGAAACGCTCCGTATCATCGACATATGTACGCGACTTGTGGCTGCAAACCTTTACGCACGCTCCGCAGTCTATGCACTTATCGGGATTAATGTTAAAAACAGCCTTTCCGTTTTCATCGTGTTCGACAATATTCGCCTCAACGGAAGGACAAACTCTAACGCAGTTGTTGCACGAAACACATTTTGTTGGGTCAAATACAATCATTCTGATTTCTCCTTTTTTCCCGAAAACCTATCCCGCGCTGCGGGAAAAAACACGGCAAGAAAGAGCTTTTTCTCTTTCTCGCCGTTGAGATTGACAAAACAGCACAATTTGCGCCGCTTCAATTATTTAGCGTAGTCAACCGTTCTGCTCTCACGGATAAGATTAACCTTAATCTGTCCGGGATAATCCATCTCGGCTTCAATCCTCTTGGCAATATCCCTCGCCAAAACCTTCATATCGTCGTCGTTAATCTGCTCGGGCTTAACCATAATGCGAACCTCGCGGCCTGCCTGAATAGCGAACGACTTCTCAACTCCGCTGTAAGAATTGCAGATTTCCTCAAGCTTTTCAAGACGCTTGATATAATTCTCGTAGTTCTCGGAACGCGCCGCAGGTCTTGCCGCGCTGATTGCGTCAGCCGCCTGAACAAGGCACGCGATAACCGTTCTGCACTCAACGTCGCCGTGATGAGCCTCGATTGCGTGAATAACCTCGGGATTTTCCTTGTACTTCTTGCAGACGTCAACGCCTATCTGAACGTGAGAACCCTCGATTTCGTGGTCGAGCGCCTTTCCGATATCGTGAAGCAAACCCGCTCTCCTTGCAAGAGCCGCGTCAACGCCAAGCTCGCTCGCCATAATTCCCGCGAGATGAGCAACCTCGATTGAGTGATTGAGAACGTTCTGTCTGAACGAAGTTCTGTACTTCAAACGTCCGATAAGTCTTACAAGCTCGTGGTTCAGACCGTTTACGTTCGTTTCGAGAACGGCTCTCTGACCCTCCTGCTTGATACGCAGCTCAACTTCCTTGCGCGCCTTATCGACGGTTTCTTCAATTCTCGCCGGGTGTATTCTGCCGTCCTGAATGAGCCTTTCAAGAGCAATTCTCGCGATTTCTCTCCTAACGTGGTCGAAGCAGGAAAGAGTGATTGCCTCGGGAGTATCGTCGATGATAAGGTCAACGCCCGTCAGCGTTTCAAGCGCTCTGATATTTCTGCCCTCGCGGCCGATAATTCTGCCCTTCATCTCATCGTTAGGAATAGCGACGACAGAAACCGCCGACTCGGAAACCGTATCCGCGGCAAGCCTTGAAATAGCAAGAGATATGTACTCTCTCGCCTTTTCATCGCACTCGTCCTTGAGCTTCTGCTCGTAATACGAGATTTTAAGCGCCTTTTCGTGATTAAGCTCGGTGTCGAGCATCTGAAGCAAATGGTCCTTTGCCTGTTCAACGGTAAAGCCCGAAATCTTCTCGAGAATATCCATCTGGCTCGACTTCAGCTGTTCAGCCTCGGCAATCTTCTCGTCGGCTTTCTTATGCTTCTGGTGAAGCTGTTCTTCGAGCTTCTCCATCTTGTCCGTTTTCTTGTCGAGATTTTCTTCCTTCTGAGCAATTCGGCGCTCCGAACGGGAGATTTCGCCCCTGCGCTCTTTCAGCTCCTTCTCGGCGTCAGCCTTAAGGCGGCTGATTTCCTTTTCGGCGTCGGTTCGCAGCGCGTAAATCTCGTCCTTAGCCTCGACGAGAGCGGTCTTTTTCATAGACTCAGCCTTCTCGCCCGCTTCCTGAACAATCCTCGCGGACTCTTTCTCGGCGGACTCAAACTGCGCTTCGGCGGTTTTAATGCGGTGCTTTATGCCTTTTTTGAAGCAGATAAAGCCGCTTACAGCCGCGCCGACAACCAATGCCGCCAAGCCGATAAGCAAAGCGACAAACAGTTCGACTTTCATTGTCGTTTTCCCTCCTCAATTTTCCGGTTCAGCAAAGCAAAACCCGCTTTGCGAACCTAATTTCGGCGGAAAAATATACAATTGTAGAAAAAATTGCGGCTTATTTTCACACAAACGCAAACTTTCCAACGGGCGCGACAAATCGTCAAGCCCGCAAATTTGACAGAATAAAGCCGCTGTGATACCTCCTGTGACAACAAATTTATCTTTTTATAAACGGGAAGAATGAAAAAAATATATCGGGAAAATTCGCTTTTATCGTTTTCAAAAGCAAATCCACTGTATTCTTCCCCTGAAGCGGCAAAGCCGCGAAAAAGGATAGAAATGTAGTTTATAAGGATTTCTCCGTAATCGTACATTCGGCCGCCATAACGTTATGTTAAACTTTTACGTCATTAACGTCAGAGGCGATTTTCGGGGAAAAGCACATAATTATCCCGAAAATTCAGCCTATACTTATTTTACTACAATTCCGTATGAATGTCAAGGGCGATACAATTAAAATAACGTATTTTTGCAAAAATTTTTACAATTTTTCTGATGAAAACAAATATAAGTTATAAAAAAAGTCTATTTTTTCCGTTAAAATTGACGAAAATTTTGAAAAACCCTTGCAAAAAGATATGCGGAATGTTATAATAAAGATGAATAAATATGTGATGGGAACGGTGAATAAATATGACTTACAAAGAGAGTTTTATCAAATTTATGACAGAGAGCGGCGTGCTTACGTTCGGAAGCTTTACGCTTAAGAGCGGCAGACAGGCGCCTTACTTCATAAACTGCGGCAACTATAAGACCGGCGCTCAGCTCGCGAAGCTCGGCGAATACTATGCCGAGTGCATAAACGAACACGGTCTTAAGCCCGATGTGCTTTTCGGTCCGGCTTACAAGGGAATACCGCTTTCCGTTGCGGCTTGCTGTGCGCTTTACAACAAGTTCGGAATGGACGTGAACTATTGCTTCGACCGCAAGGAGGTCAAGGACCACGGCGAGGGCGGAATGTTCGTGGGAAAAAGCCTTTCGGACGGCGACAAGGTTGTTATTATCGAGGACGTTATGACTTCGGGAAAGGCTCTCAGAGAGGTTCTGCCGAAGCTCACGGGAGCTGCGAAAATCAATATTGATGGTATGATTATCACGGTAGACCGTATGGAAAAGGCGCTCGATTCCGATAAATCGGCGGTTTCCGCGGCTTTCGACGAATTTGGCGTTAAGGTTTATTCGATTGTTACAATAAACGACATTATAGACGCGCTTGAAAACGGAATTATTCCCGGAAAGGAATACGTTCCCGCGATGAAGGAATACCGCGAAAAATACGGTGCGCTTTAATCCGATAAACGGATTTCTAAAAAGGAGTGATTTTTATGACGATAGGTTATCAAGCGAGAATGCAGTTTAACGCGGCAAAGCTGATGACGAATTACGGCTCGGAGCTTAACAGTCTGTACAACTCCTATACATCAACGGGGAAATTCAACGTTAATGCGATAAAAAAGACGGGTTCGACGGACGCGCTCAACAAGCTGCTCGACAGCCGCGCGCTCAAATCTGAGAGCGACGAGTTCCGCTCGCAGTTTTCCGACCTTTACAAGAGCATTTATAATATAAAGGACGACTCCTCGGAAAGCTCGGATATCGTTTCTCCGCAGGCGACAAAGCTCGCTTCCGCGAACGTGGGCGGTTCCGCCGAGAGCATAAAGAGCTATGCCGACAGCCTGAAATACGGCAAAAACGATGAATTTAACATCGAGGATTACAAGAAATACGCGCAGAATTTTGTTGATAATTACAACGAATTTATCGACAAAATCGGCAATTCCGACAATACAACCGTGCTGAAAAAGGGAGTTCTTGCGGTAAACAACGCGAAGGTTTATTCAAACGCGCTTAACCGTGCGGGAATTACGCTCGGCTCGGACAACAAGCTCACGCTTCAGAGCGATTTGTCAAAGGTTGACAAGATTGACGTGAAATCAACGTTCGGCAAGGGCGGTTTTTCGGACGCTGTTATCCGCAGGGCGCGCGAAATCAATCAGGCTTCGGGCGGAATGGGCATTTTCACAAAGCAGAACGTCGGCTCGACAAAAAAAGACGAGTCCTCGTCCGCTGCTGAAAGCGGCACACTGAAAGAGCTTACCGCCGCCGTTAAGGACGCGGCAACCGCCGTCAAGAGCTATACGAACGCGCTCGGCTCGAGCGAAAAGACGTTCAATGCCGTGGATTTCACGGATACAGCCACAAGCTTCATCGAGAAGTACAACAAGCTGCTTGACGCGTCGGATAATTCCGATAATCTCTCGGTTCAATACAAGGGAAGCGCGCTGAAAAGCGTGACTAATTCCTACAAATACGCTCTTAAACGCGCAGGAATTGAAGTCGGAAAGGACGGAAGGCTGTCGCTTGCGGAGCAGGCTGCCGAAAAGGTTACGGAAAAGGATATCGGCTATGCGTTCGGCGGAAGCTACCTCGAAAAGCTCGCTCAAAAGGCTGACCAGATAGGCACGCTCGCAACAAGCGCAAGCGCGATGGGATACAATTCCGACAGCACCGCGGCTTACGCGTACAACAGCGGCGCATTATTCAGCGTTTACGCGTGATTTTCTCTGAACAACACAAGCGCTCCCGATTTTTCGGGAGCGTTTTTTGCGATATTTCAGCATTTTCGGGAACTGCGCCGCGCAGTCAAAGGCGAGTTTCTTCTCAACCGACAAAGGCGTTTTCGTTTGTTAAATCCAACTCAAACGTTAGGGGAAAACTCTTGTTTTCCCTTGCAAACCAGAAATTTGCACAAAAACGCAAAGAGAACGG
>DBIU01000037.1:24015-27939 GCA_002304735.1 Ruminococcaceae bacterium UBA794
ATCGCGTTTTGCACGGCTTCGCGGCGCAACACCACAACTTTGTGCGAGAACTCACGGGTGCAGGTTTGTGAGCCTCGCGTACGCGATACAATCGTGCAGCAAACTGAGCAATAGGGCTAGAGCCGCCGACTAAGACTTTTTTTCGCGAAGCGATAAAAAAGTCTTTTTAGATTCTTAAGACCTTTTTCTTCAGAAAAAGGTCTTAAGCCGCCGGAGGCACTGGAGCGAAGCGCCCCCGCATTTTTTTCAAAAATTACTTGTTCCCGCCGAAAAGCCCGCCGAGCTTGTCCGCAATTCCGTCAAAATTCACCTTTGACTTAACGGTTTCAACGACGTTGTTGATAACGTCGTCGGGCAAATCCACGCCTACAACGTCCTCGACAGCCTTAATCGGCTCTTTCTTGAACTTGTCGGCAAAATTCGGGTCGCTCTTGACCTTGTTTACAATTTCGTCAATTTTCGCTTTGATATCCATTTCAATTCCTCCTGTTTATTCAACGGCAAAAGCCGCTTTTTACACAAAAATCAATCCTCCGCGACAGCCTCGCGGAACGCCTCGGAAAGATATTCCTGACCCGCGCCGCATATATTCATAAATGCGAAATTCTCGGTTTCGGGCGAAATTTCGGTCGGTTTCCCCGAAAGATTTACATACGCGACAATAACCGTTTCAACGGAAGCCGCCCTGTTCGCAAGCGACAACATCTCGTCTGTAAGCTCCGCCGTCACAATCACCAGAACAGCCTCGCCGCCGTCCTTATCCGCGGAAAAGCTCTCGCCGTTCGGCATAACAACCGACATCAGCTCGAAAAATTCCTCAAATTCAGCCGAATTTGAAACGCGGCAAACGCTCTCGGCAGTCACGCCAAACTCAACCGAAGCGGGAATACCGCACTCAAGAAACGCCTTTGCAAAAGCAACCGCCGTTTCGATAACCGTGTCTGCGCAGAGAAGCGGGTCGCGCTCCTTTTCACCTGAGTTTATTCCGCATAAAATAAGCGCTCTGCGGTCGAAAACATCGTCAAACTGCTTTATCATAAGCTCGTCCTGCTTCGCCGTGAGCTTCCAGTGAACGAGCTGAACGTTTTCTCCGGGAATATAGTCGCGGACGTGCGAAAAATCTTCTCTGCTGTCTAAGGAATTTTGCCGCTTTACAGCAAAACTGTCCCTTTCGCATAAATAATCAATATCGGGAATTTCGAGCCTTCTCGGGACAAAAACCGCGTTAAGCTCCGATTTTCCTTTTTTTGTAAGGCAAATTATCCTAAGCGGGTCGAAAACCGAGATTTTCCTTATGTCAAAGCGATATCTTCCGCGATATCTGTTTTGGCAGCTCATCGAAAGACCCGCTTTTCCAAGCGGCGGAAGCGTCACGAAAATTGTCTTTTCGGCTGCAAGCCCGCTGTCCTCGTCGGGAAGTCCGCAAATAAGCTCCATAGGAACGCACGGCAAAACAGAGCGATTTCTCACGTTAATTGATATTTCAAAGCGCGTTCCTTTTTCCGTGCGAAGCGTGTTCTGCGAGAAATCCGCGCTTACAAGCTTCAAGAGAATGAATGTAGTAAGCCACGCAAGCAGCGGATATATCAAAAACGCCGACAGAATTACCGCGGAAACCTGCTCCTTGTACGATATCGCGAACGCAAAGCTCAAAAGCGCCGCAATAATATAAATTATCCTGTTTCTCGCCATATCAGCTTCTTTTTATCGGAGGAGTGACCGCCGAAACAACGTCCTCCAGAACTTGACGAACAGTCGCTTTATTCAGACGAGTTTCGCGCTTAAGTACAATTCTATGCTCGAAAACGGGAATAAGCAGCCTTACGATATCCTCGGGAATGACGTAATCCCTTCCGCGAAGATAAGCGAACGCCTTGCTTGCCTGCATAATCGCAACGGAAGCGCGCGGGCTTACTCCGAGAGCCACGGCAGGGTGATTTCTCGTTGCGGAAGCGAGATTTGCGACATATCTGCAAAGGCTTTCCGCGAACATAACGTTTCCCGCTTCTTCAATGCACGCTTCGAGCTGTTCCGCGGTCATCACGTTTTGCACGTTTTCGGCGGGGTTTTCATCAAGCCTGTCCATAAGTATCTGCACTTCCTGCTCGATTGTCGGATAGCCCATACTAATTTTCATCATAAATCTGTCGAGCTGCGCCTCGGGGAGCGGAAATGTGCCTACACATTCTCCGGAGTTCTGCGTCGCGATAACCATAAACGGGTCGGGAAGCCGATGAACCGTTCCGTCAACCGTGACGTGCCGCTCCTCCATTGCCTCAAGAAGCGCGGACTGCGTTTTGGGAGAAGTTCTGTTTATCTCATCGGCAAGAAAAATGTTCGTCATAACAAGCCCCGAGCGATATTCAAAACGGTTTTGCTCCTTGTTGAACATCGTAAAGCCCGTTATATCCGAAGCCATAACGTCCGGCGTGAACTGCGCGCGCCTGAACGAAAGTCCCGTCGCCTTTCCGAGAGCCATCGCAAGCGTTGTCTTTCCGACGCCCGGGACGTCCTCGATAAGAACGTGTCCGCGCGCGAGAAGCGCCGTAAGAACGATAAACAGAGCCTCGTCCTTGCCCTTGATTACCTTTGATATTTCAGCTCCAAGCTCCGACAGAAGCTCCTGATTTTCGGAATTAATAGACATTTTTTATCCCCTTTTTAACGAAAAATGCTGAAACTATGCTGAATATTATGGTAACACCGCACAATTACCGGCTTCGCCTTTTTCATTCACTCACTTGATATTTTTCCGTCATAATATCCAAAACTCACTCGAAATACATACAGTATTCCTTCGTTCGTTTTGTTCATTCTGACGGAAAAAATCTATTCGCGATTGAACGAAAATAATTATGCGGTGTTACCTTATATATTTTTATTTTAACATATTTTCTTCTCAAAATCAACCGCTTTTGAAAAAATCTTAAGAAAAGGCTTGAAAAACGCGAAAAAAAGTGTTATAATACGTTTTGCGGTGTTCAGTTGAACACAATTGCGGCAGACCGATGAGAAAAGTGCAGATGCCGCTGACGAAGCAGACGAGCCGTTATCTCCACAAAATATGCGCCGTTATCTCCGGTCTGAAGAAATATCAATGTTGTTCTTGCCTAACCATTGTAAAAAAACAAGGAGCTTTTTTATGCGAAAAAATAATACTCTCAACACCAAAACCATCGTAAGACTGGCGCTTGTCGCGGCAGCCTATGCCGTCCTAACGCTGCTTATTCAGCCGCTTTCCTACGGCGCTGTTCAGTTTCGCTTCTCGGAGGCGCTCGTTTTGCTTGCGTTTTACAGAAAGGATTACAGCGTTTCGCTTATTCTGGGCTGTCTTATCGCAAATCTTTTCAGCCCGTTCGGTCTTTACGACATCATTTTCGGCACTCTCGCAACGGCTGCGGCGGTAATCCCGATGTATTATGCGAAGAATATCTTTTTGGCGGCGCTTTTTCCCGTGATAACAAACGGATTTCTTGTCGGATACGAGCTTTCTCTTGTCGGAGAACCGTTTTGGTTCTCGGCGGGAACGGTCGCGCTCGGTGAGCTTGTCGTCGTGTATATTCTCGGAATTGCGCTGTTTAAGCTCGTTCTTGAGAAAAACCGCTTTCTTATGCGAAATCTCATCGCAAGCACGCGAACCGATAAACCAAAATCTCAAATATAACGCTAATCCCCGTACTTTTGAAAGCGCGGGGAAATTTTTGTGAAATTCAGCCTTTTTGCAGTAATTTGCAGTACATTTCATGGAAAAAACTCCGTTTTTGCAGCATTTTGCAGCCGCTTTTCGGAAAATCGCTTTCTCTACGGCGGGCTTTCGCCGAGTTTGCCTGTCGCGCTCGGCAGGAAGGGCGAGTTTTCGCCGAGTTTGCAATCAACCTTTCTCCGCGGCTGCCCTGCGGGAGGGCGATTTTGGCGGCGTCGAGC
>DBIU01000102.1:0-4340 GCA_002304735.1 Ruminococcaceae bacterium UBA794
ATGTGCATTTCGCTGTTTTCGCTGAAGGTGATGCTGTTTGTAATCGCGATTTTGCTTATTGTGCTGGGAATATTTTTGTTGAGATGCTGAGAGGAGCGCGTTATGAAGGTTGTCGTTGTGAAGAGTCCGAAGATGTTTGCGGGATTGCTTAGGCTTATGTTCGGGATTAAGGACAAACAGTGAATCCGACGAAAAAAGCGGGGCGCCAAAACGTCCCGCTAATCTTTTTCAGAGAGAATAAGTTCTCAGAATATCCTCCGCGATATCCCGCTGAGTTCTGCGCGTATCCATCGCAAGCTTCTGAATATGCCTGTGAGCCTGCTCCTCGGAGAGGTTGAGGTACTGAATGAGGCAGAATTTCGCTCTGTCAATCACCTTTACATCGTCAAGCTGCCGCGAAAGCTCTGTTTTTTCGTTCAGCAGGCGGTTGATGTTCTCCTTTGCGATAACGGCGGTTTTGAGCGTCTGCCGCAGAACGCTTTTCTGGAACGGCTTCTCGAGAACGAACGCCCCCGTGAAGTTCAGCCGTTTCTGAACGTCCTCCGCGATATCCGCTCTTGCGAGGACGATAATCGGCGCGCTGCTGCGTTTTGACGCGTCCGCGACGAAATCCAGCCCAAATTCGCTTCGCAGCGGCGTTGAAACGACAATCGCGTCGTAATCGCCGAGATTTTCGCTTTCGGCTTGTTCGTCCGTAAAGCAAAGCGCAGCGCTGTCGGCGGAGTCGCCGAGAGCCGCGAGAATATTTTCGCATATTTCAGCGTTTTTTGCGTTGATAAATACTTTCATTTGCGGCTCCCGAAACGTTTGAGGTTAACGTCAATTGTTTACATAAAGCTGTTTATAGGGATTTGCGGAGTTCGGGACAAGCTTCTGGAATTTCGCATTGAGAAGTTCGTCCGTATTATTCCCGAAGTGCTTAACAAATCTGTCGATATAGCGGCGGATTTGCTCTTTTTCCTCGGCGGTAGCTTCCGTGCAGCAAACCTGCGCGGGCAGACCCTTCGGCGGCTCGTCGCTTCTGATAAACATTTCGCCGCCGTGCATTCCCGTGCCGCAGAAGCTTCCCACGGGACAGCCCTCCGCGCCTATTCCGAGAACGACGATAATTCCTCCCGCCTGATATTCTCCGAGGAAATCGCCGACCTTTCCGCCGATAACGATAATCGGGTAAAGCTCCTTATAGCTCTTCATATGAATACCAACGCGATAGCCCGCGTTGCCCTGAACGTAGATTTCACCCGAACGCATAGCGTAGCCCGTGGTATCTCCGCAGTTTCCGTGAACGATAATCGCGCCGTCGTTCATCGTATCGCCGATAGCGTCCTGTGCGTTCCCGTGAACGATAATTTTCGCGCCGTTGAGATAAGCGCCGAGCGCGTTTCCGGGAGTGCCGCTGATTTTTATCTCTTTTCCGGACATTCCCGCGCCGATATAGCGCTGACCGAGAACGTTTGAAAGCTCGATTTTTTCGTCCGCGCTGTTCTTAATCATCGTGTTAAGCTCGTCGTAGCCGAGATTTTTCGCGTCAATCGTCATCTTGTAATACCTCCCAGCTTTTCCTCGCGGCGCGCCTTTCCGAACATCATCATCTGCGGCTTTTCCTTAAGCAGCTCGGCGTCAACCTCGCCGAGGTCAATCTGTTCCTTAATCATCGAGGTGTAAATTCCCGCGCGCGCAACGTCCCCGACCAGAATAAAGCCCTTGAGCATATTATCGCGGAAAACGAGCTTTTTATATGTATTCTCGGTTTCCGTGACATATTCCTCGCCGTCATAGCTTCCCGCGCTTATTATATGCAAACCGAAGAAGCCGATTGCGTTCATCGGGATTGCGTTTGTATAGTAAAACTCGCGTCCCGCCATATTTCTTCCCGCGACTTCGCCCTGCATATAGGCGTTCGGGAGAAGCGCGAGGATTTTCTCCGTATCGGAAGAAGCGTCATAGCTTACCGTGCAGTCGCCCGCCGCATAAACGTCGTCAAGCGTTGTTTTCTGCGTCAAATCCGTGATAATTCCGCGCTCAACCTTTCCGCCCGCGTCCGCGACAAGCTCGGTGTTCGGGCGAACTCCGACCGCGACAATGAGCATATCGAAGTCAAGCTCCTCGCCGTTTTTGAGCTTTGCCTTATGCTCGGAGAATTCGTCCGCGGAGGTTTTCAGGATAAACCGAACTCCCTTGCTTTCGATGTGCTTCTGCACTTTAACGGCGGCTCTTTCGTCAAGAATTGACGGCAAAATCCTGTCCGCCATATCGATAACGGTAATCTTTGTTTTATATGCGGAAAGCGCCTCTGCGGCTTTCAGACCGATAAGTCCCGCGCCGATGATGAGGACCTTCATTCCCTCGCGTATTTCCGAGCGTATAGCCTTAACGCTGTCATAACACATAAATGTGTGATAATTCGTCTTTTCAAGACCGTTCATCGGCGGCACGAAAGGCTTTGAGCCTGTCGCGACCATAAGCTTGTCGTAAGGCACGGAAAGCCCGTCCTCGAGAACGACCTGCTTCTTCTCCGCGTCAATTTTCATAGCCTTTTTGCCGAGAATGGCTTCGACGCCGTTTTTCTCGTAAAAATCAGCGGGGCGATAGTAAATATTCTTGTCCGAAACGCGCCCCTCCAGCCAATAAGAAATGAGCGGGCGGGAATAGGTGTGATACTTTTCGTCTGAGATGACGGTGATTTTGCCTGTTTTGTCGATTTCGCGGATACCCGAAATCGTCCCGACAGCCGCCGCGGAATTGCCGATAATAACGTAATTCATCTATTCTCACCTCTCCTCAAACACAATCGCTCTGTTCGGACAGCCCTGAACGCAGGCGGGTTCGCCGTTATGGTTTTTCGTGCAGAGGTCGCATTTTTGTATCCTGTGACCCTCCTCGTCGATGACGATACACCCGTAGGGGCAGCTCAAAACGCACGTCAGACAGCCCACGCACTTGTTTTCGTCGCAGACGACAACGCCGTTCTGAACGGAAAGCGCGCCCGCGATGCAGCCCTTGACGCAGGGCTTTGCGTCGCAGTGGCGGCACTGAACCGCGAAATTAACCTCTGAGCCTTCCTCGACAGTAATTCGCGGAATGGGCTTCTTTTCGTTCATAAACGCCTTTACGATATCCTTGCCGGAGTTCGCCGCCGCGCAGTAATATTCGCACAAATGGCAGCCGAGGCACCAATCCTCGTTAACGTAAACCTTTTTCATTTAAGCAGCCCTCCTTATTCGCCCGCGTGCATTATGCCGAGAATATCGAGTTCTTTCTGAGAAAGCCCGATGCCGCGCAGCATAAGCCTGTTTCCGCGGAGAGCCTCGATGGAATTTATGCCCATACCGCCCATAATTTCCTTGATTTCGTGGTTCCAAGCCGTTACGAGGTTTACAAGGCGCTCGTAAGCGACGTCGGGATTGAGCCTTTTCACGAGGTCCGCTCTTTGAGTCGCGATACCCCAGTTGCATTTGCCGGTATTGCAGCTTCTGCAAAGGTGACAGCCCATTGCGAGAAGCGCCGCCGAAGCGATATAAACCGCGTCCGCGCCGAGCGCGACAGCTTTTACAACGTCGGCTGCCGAGCGCATAGACCCTGCCGCGACAATTGAAACGTCGTTTCTGATGCCCTCGTCGCGAAGCCTTGAATCAACGCTCGCGAGCGCAAGCTCAATCGGAATACCGACATTATCGCGTATTCTTGTGGGAGCGGCGCCTGTTCCTCCGCGGAAACCGTCGATTGCGATGATATCCGCGCCCGAACGCGCGATACCCGAAGCGATAGCTGCGACGTTATGAACGGCGGCAATCTTTACGATAATCGGCTTTTCGCCGTTTGTGGCTTCTTTAAGCGAGTTTACGAGCTGGCGCAAATCCTCGATTGAATAGATATCGTGGTGAGGAGCGGGGGAAATCGCGTCCGCGCCCATGGGAATCATACGCGTTCTGGAAATTTCCTCGTTGACCTTCATTCCGGGCAGATGACCGCCGATACCGGGCTTTGCGCCCTGACCCATTTTAATTTCGATAGCCGCGCCCGCGTCAAGATAGCCCTTAAACACGCCGAAGCGTCCCGAAGCGACCTGAACGATAGTATTCTTTCCGTACTGATAGAAGTCGCGGTGCAGACCGCCCTCACCGGTATTATAATATGTACCGAGCGCCGTTGCGGCTCTTGCAAGGCTCTCGTGAGCGTTTTTGCTGATTGAACCGAACGACATCGCCGAGAACATAATCGGAACGTCAAGCTCAAGGAACGGAGTTTTCTCGAAATGCGCCTTTCCGTCCTTATCGTAGGTGATTTTCTGCGGCTTTTTCCCGAGAAACGTCTTGGTTTCCATCGGCTCGCGAAGCGGG
>DBIU01000102.1:4346-5718 GCA_002304735.1 Ruminococcaceae bacterium UBA794
AGATACCCTCGTTTCCATAGGTTCTCTCAAAGGATCTATCGAGGGGTTTGTAACCTGCGAAGCGTTTAGGAGGATTTTATCCCAGTAAACGGGATAATCCTGCGGGTTGCCCATTGCCGAGAGGAGAACGCCGCCGCTCCCCGCCTGCTTATAAATCTCGTCCATAAGCTGCATACTCCAGTTCGCGTTCGGACGGAACACGTTCTCGTTCGGGCGGATTTTGAGCGCGTTTGTGGGGCAAAGGCACACGCAGCGCTGACAGTCGACGCACTTGCTTTCGTCCGAAATCATCTTGTCAAGCTCCGCGTCATACTTGTGAACCTCGTTCGCGCACTGCCTTTCGCACACGCGGCATCTGATGCAGCGGTCGGGGTCTCTCAGAACCTCAAAAAGAGGATTGTTGTAATTAACAGCCAATTTTAATCCACCCTTTCCGCACAATTTTTATAAAGCTCCGCGATAATCGGCTCGCCGCCGCGCGGGCTCCAGATTTTGTCCACGTCGGGACACATCGTTCTTATTGAACATTCCTCGGAGGAAATATAAACCGTCGCGCCCTTTTCCGCCGCGACCATCGAGCGCAGCTTAAGCCTGTCGTTAAGCGCCATAATGCCGTTCGTATAGCCGAGAATAATCGAGAACGGACCCGTAATCAAAAGGCTTGAATAAACGTTTCTGAAGTGGCGGATTTTTTCTTCTTCTTCGGGGGAGAATTTCCCGCCGTCAAGCTCGCTCCAGAACGGCGAAGCGATAACCTTCGCCACGTCCTCAAGCGGCATCTGAAGCCGTCTGTGAAGATAATCGACAATATATGTAATAACCTCGGTATCCGTGAGCAGATTGCATTTATACCCGAACATCTCGATAAAGCGTCTGTTCGCGTCATACGAGGAAATTTCGCCGTTGTGAACGATTGTATAGTCGAGAAGCGAGAACGGGTGCGCGCCGCCCCACCAGCCGGGAGTGTTCGTGGGATAACGTCCGTGAACGGTCCAAGCCCAGCCGCTGTATTCTTCAAGGCGATAGAAGTCGCCGACGTCCTCGGGATAGCCGACAGCCTTGAAAACGCCCATATTTTTGCCGCTTGAGAACACATAGGCTCCGTCAATTCTGTCGTTAATGTTGATAACGCAGCGCGCAACGAACGTCCTCTCGTCAAGCTGACTGTCCTGAAGCTTCGTGGGAAGCGGGTTTACGAAATAGCGCCAGATAAGCGGCTCGTCGGTAATTCTGGGATTTTTTCTTATAGGTATTCTCGAAAGATTAACGACGTCGAAGTGCCTGTCGAGAAAAGCCTCGGTCTTGACTCTCGCCTCGCTTGAGTCGTAGAAAACGTGGAACGCGTACTGGTCGCGGTATTCGGGGTAGATGC
>DBIU01000102.1:5764-6112 GCA_002304735.1 Ruminococcaceae bacterium UBA794
GATGCCGTATCCCGCGAAGCCGCCTCCCAAGCCGTTTGAGCGCTCGTGCATACAGGCGATTGAATTTACGATAACGCTGCCGTTGGTGCGCTTGCCATCTCTGTTTATGAAGCCCGAAATCGCGCAGCCTGCGGGTATTCGCGTTTCTCCCTCTCGTTTTAACATATCCTCACTCCTTGAACAAGGCGGTTTCCCGCCGAATAAGGCACGGCCGCACCAAAAAAACTGTGCGGAATGCCTAAGCTTGAATTTATTATAACATCTTTTTATGCTCTTGTCAAGAGATTTTTTGCAAGATAATAAAAATTAACTTTCATTTTTGCGACAGCTCGATAATCCTCGCAAACA
>DBIU01000102.1:6231-6382 GCA_002304735.1 Ruminococcaceae bacterium UBA794
TTAATAATGGGCGTTTGTCTTTTGTGCAAGAAAACGCTTTTGAGAAATGCAAATATTTCGTTAAATTCACCAAATCGCCAAAATTCTCAAATACATCTTGAAAAAATAGCAAAAATAGGATATAATATAAAGGCAACACCGCACAATTACC
>DBIU01000014.1:0-1094 GCA_002304735.1 Ruminococcaceae bacterium UBA794
GGGCTACAAGAATATCGTTTCGTTTGACAACGGAAAGGACGCTTGGGATTACATAAGCGGTCATAAACAGCTCGGCGGTAATATCCGCGACCAGATTTCCTGCTTAATAAGCGATATTGAGATGCCGAAAATGGACGGACATCACCTTACAAAGCTGATTAAGGACGACGACGTGCTTAAGGCGATACCGGTGTTTCTGTTCTCGTCGCTGATTAACGAGCAGATGAGGATAAAGGGCGAGAGCGTCGGCGCGGACGCGCAGTTCTCGAAGCCGCAGATAGGCAATCTTATAAATTACATTAACGAGCATATCTGATAAAACAGCCCCGTGAAATTTTTCGCGGGGCTTGACTATTGCGATAAAGTGTGGTACAATATATAGTGGACGTTTGCGGTTAGCCGATATGGCATAATCGCTCAAATATGTGAAAGAAGGTTGTTAAAATGACTAAAATCGACGTTTTTTCGGGATTTCTCGGAGCGGGCAAAACCACGCTCATCAAGAAGCTTCTGAAAGAGGGATATGACGGAGAAAAGCTTGTTCTTATCGAGAATGAGTTCGGTGAAATCGGCATTGACGGCGGATTTATGAAGGACGCGGGGATTGAAGTTACCGAGATGAACCAGGGCTGCATCTGCTGCTCGCTTGTCGGAGACTTCGGAAAAGCGCTTCAGAAGGTGCTTGACGAGTACTCTCCCGATAGAATAATAATCGAGCCGTCGGGAGTAGGAAAGCTTTCGGACGTTATCAAGGCGGTTATGGACGTAAAGAGCGATGAAATCGTGCTGAACAGCTATACGACCGTGTGCGACGCTTCAAAAATAAAGATGTATATGAAGAATTTCGGCGAGTTCTACAAAAATCAGGTTGAAACGGCAAAGACGATTGTGCTGAGCCGCACGCAGAAGCTGTCCGAGGAAAAGCTCGCGGAGGCTGTCGCGATGATAAAGGAGCTTAACGACCACGCGACTATCGTTACGACAAGCTGGGACGAAATCAGCGGAAAGCAAATTCTTGCCGCAATGGAGAATGAGAACAAGTATGCGGAGGATTTGCTTAAGGAGGAGCTTGAGCATCATCATCACGATGACGA
>DBIU01000014.1:1230-15499 GCA_002304735.1 Ruminococcaceae bacterium UBA794
ACGACCACGAACACCATCATCATCACGATGACGATGAGGAGTGCCATTGCCACGACCACGAACATCATCATCATCATCACGCGGACGAGGTTTTCACGTCTTTTGGCGTAGAAACGGCGAAGAAGTTCACGAAAGAGGGGCTTGAAGCCGCTCTCGCAAAGCTTTCGGGCGAAGAATACGGCACGGTTCTGAGAGCGAAGGGCATTGTAGCGGGCGAAAACGGTTGGTTCGAGTTCGATTTCGTTCCCGAGGAATATGAGATAAGAACGGGTTCGCCGGACGTCACGGGAAAAATGTGCGTAATCGGCTCGAAGCTTGACGAAGATAAGATTAAGGCTTTGTTCGGGGTGTAAAATATGGAATTGCCGGTTTATTTAATGACAGGTTTTTTGGAGAGCGGAAAAACCTCGTTTATTCTGGAAACGCTCAACGACAAGCAGTTCAGCCGCGGCGAAAAAACGCTTGTAATCGCGTGCGAACAGGGCGAAGTCGAGTATGACGAGCGTATACTGAAAGCGTCGAAGTCGGTTGTCGAGTATATCGAGGACGAGGAGGACTTCACGGCGGACAATCTCAACGCGCTTGTCGCAAAGCACAAGCCGTCGCGCATTATGCTTGAGTACAACGGAATGTGGAGTCTGCGCGATATGGCGGTAAAAGCGCCGAAAGACTGGATTTTCTATCAGATTTTTATGTTCGTTGACTTCACTCGTTTCGATATGTATATGAACAATATGCGCCAGCTTTTGTCCGATGATATCGCGGTATCAGACCTTATTATCTTCAATCGCTGCGAGCAGGGAAAGGTTGACAAAAAGCGCCTGCGCCGCATAATAAAGCCGCTTAATCCGAAGATTGATATGATGTTCGAGTATAAGGACGGCTCGATTGAACAGGGCTTCCAGGGCGACGATGAAATGCCGTTTGACGTAAAAGCCGACCCTATCGACATAATTCACGACGATTTCGGGCTTTGGTACGTTGATATTATGAGCAACGCCGCGCGCTATAAGGGCAAAAACGTTCGCGTTCGCGGCATAGTTTTCCGCGCGTCAAACGTGCCAAAGGGATATTTTGTTATCTCGCGAAAGGCGATGACCTGCTGCGCGGACGATATTCAGGTTGTAGGAATACTCGTAAAATCGCCCGATGAAGCTAAATTCAAGGACGGCGATTGGGTTGAGGTATCGGGAAAGGTTATAGCGGAGAAGCAGGCGGCTTATAAGGGCGTAGGACCTGTAATTCTCGCGGACAGCGTTCTCCCGACGGAAAAAGCGGAGAGCGATTTGGTTTATTTCAATTGACGAGGAAAAGAGAATGAAGCTGAGATTTTACAACGCGAAAATCCTTACAATGGAGAGCGAAAGCATCATAAACGGCGAGCTTTGCACGGACGGCGGCAGGATAGCCTACGTCGGCGAAGCCGCGCAGGCGGGCGATTTCGACCGTGAGATTGACCTTTCGGGAAATTTGATAATACCGGGCTTCAAGAACGCTCACACGCACACGGCGATGACGTTTTTGCGGTCTTTCGCGGACGATTTGCCGCTTAACGATTGGCTCTATAATCAGGTTTTTCCGCACGAAGCTAAGCTTACCGAAGAAGCGGTTTACGCGTTCACTCAGCTTGGAAATATGGAATATCTCACAAGCGGAATTACGGCGAGCTTTGATATGTATATGAAGCTTCCCGCATACGCGAAAGCGAACGCCGATATGGGCTTCAGAACGGTAATCTGCGGCTCGATAAACGATTTCGGCGGCACTGTCGAGGGTATGGAGGAGGAATTTGATACCTATAACAGCTTCAATCCGCTTGTTTCGTATCAGCTCGGATTTCACGCGGAATATACCACAAAGCGCGAAATTCTTGAGGGAATGGCTGCGCTTTCTCGGAAGAAAAAAGCGCCGCTTTTTGCGCACAACAGCGAAACCAAAGCCGAGGTTGAGGGCTGCTTCGAGCGGTATAATATGTCGCCGACGCAGCTTTTCGACAAGCTTGGAATGTTCGAGTACGGCGGCGGAGGATTTCATTGCGTGTGGTTTGACGAGCGCGATATGGAGATATTCCGCGAGAAAAATCTTTATATGATAACAAATCCCGCGTCTAATCTTAAGCTTGCGAGCGGAATTGCGCCTATATGCGAGATGAAGCGCCGCGGAATGAGGAATTTCGCGATAGGAACGGACGGCGCGGCTTCAAACAATTGCCTTGATATGTTCCGCGAGATGTTCCTTGTCGCGGGGCTTCAGAAGGTCAAGGAGAACGACGCGGCGGCTTGTCCTGCGTTCGACGTGCTTGAAATGGCGACAAAAGGCGGCGCACTTGCGATGGGACTGCGCGACTGCGACGTGCTTGCGGCGGGAAAATGCGCGGATTTCGCGGTTATCGACCTTAAACAGCCGAATATGCAGCCGCTTCATAATATCGCGAAAAATCTCGTTTACGCAGGCTCGAAGCAGAACGTGAAGATGACGGTTGTAGACGGAAAAATCCTCTATGAGGACGGAAAATTTACGACCGTTGACGCAAACGAGGTTTACGAAAGAGCGAACAGACTTGCAAGGGAAATTTGCGGAGATTAAGGAGCAGAGATGAAAATTCTTGTTACCGGAGGAACAGTGTTTGCAAGCCGTTTTACGGCGGAGTATTTCGCAAGGGACAACGAGGTGTATGTTCTCAACCGCGGAACAAAACCGCCTTCGGAGGGCGTTCGCACGATTATCGCGGACAGGCATACTTTAGGCGAAACGCTGAAAAAGTACAGCTTTGACGCGGTAATCGACGTCTGCGCGTATAACGAGGATGATGTGCGGGATTTGCTCGGCGCGCTGGGCGATTTCGGAACTTACATTCTGATAAGCTCAAGCGCGGTTTATCCCGAAACGCTTCCGCAGCCGTTTCGCGAGGACAACGAAGCCGGCGTGAACAAAATCTGGGGCGATTACGGAATAAACAAGATAAAAGCGGAGAATTTTGCTGCAAAATACTGCAAAAACGCATATTTTATCCGCCCGCCTTATCTTTACGGAAAGATGAATAATTTGTACCGTGAAGCGTTTGTTTTTGAGTGCGCGGAGCGTGATTTGCCGTTCTATATGCCGAATGACGGGAAAATGGGCTTGCAGTTTTTCGATATTGAGGATATGTGCCGATTTATTGAAATTCTGCTTGAAAAGCAGCCCTCCGAGCGCGTTTTCAATGTCGGCAATCCCGAAAGCGTTTCGATTTGCGATTGGGTTGAAGCTTGTTTCGGAACGCTCGGAAAAACGCCCGAAATCCGCTTTGTCGAGTCGGATATCGAACAGAGAAATTTCTTTCCGTTCTATAATTACGAATATTTTCTCGACGTCACGAAAATGCTTTCGCTTATGCCCGAAACAAAGCCGCTTGAAGTTGGCTTGAAGCAGTCGTATGAATGGTTTGCGAAAAATCGCGGAGAAGTCCGCAGAAAGCCTTTATTTGATTATATTGAGAAGAATTTGAGAGGATAATATGCCTTTTTTACCTGTTAGCAGAAGCGATATGGAGGAGCGCGGGATAGAGCAGCTTGACTTTATCTGCGTGACCGGCGACGCATACGTTGACCACCCGACGTTCGGAATAGCGATTATTTCGCGAATGATAGAAGCGGCGGGCTTTTCCGTCGGTATAATATCACAGCCGCTCAGCGACAAGGATTTTCGCGAGCTGGGAGCGCCGAAGCACTGCTTTATGGTGACGGGCGGCAATATCGACAGTATGGTGTCGAATTACACGGTTGCGCTGAAAAAGCGAAACGACGACGCTTATTCTCCGGGAGGAATAGGCGGAAAGCGCCCCGACCGCGCCGTTATAACCTATTGCAGAGCGCTGAAACGGCTTTTTCCCGATGTTGAGATTGAGATAGGCGGGCTTGAAGCGTCGCTGCGACGTTTCGCGCATTATGATTACTGGAGCGACAGCGTTATGCCGTCGATTTTGGTTGACAGCGGCGCGGATTATTTGATGTACGGAATGGGCGAGGTAACGCTCTCCGAGATGCTCAACCGCTTCAAACAGGGTCAGAAGCTTGCGGATATGCACGATTTGCGCGGCGTCTGTTATCTCACAAAGCCCGAAAATACGCCGTTCGGCGCTGTTCAGTGCGACAGCTTCGAGATTGTCCGCGAGAACAAGAAGGCCTATGCAAAATCCTGCCGAAAGCAATACGACGAGCAGGACGAGGTTTACGGAAAAACGATAGTACAGCGCCACGGCAATATGATGCTCGTGCAGAACCCGCCGCAGCGCTCGGTTACGCAGAGCGAGTTCGATTACGCATACGAGCTGCCTTATATGAGAACGTATCACCCGATGTACGAGAAAGACGGCGGCGTTCCCGCGATACAGGAAGTCGAATTTTCGATAACCCACAACCGCGGCTGCTTCGGATTTTGCAATTTTTGTTCAATCGCGCTTCATCAAGGACGAAAGGTTCAGACGAGAAGCGAAAATTCCGTGTATAACGAAGCGGTTATGCTTTCGGAAAAGCCGAATTTCAAGGGATATATACACGACGTCGGCGGACCGACCGCGAATTTCCGCCACCCGTCCTGCGAGAAACAGGAGGAACACGGCTTGTGCAAGGGGAGAAAGTGTCTTGCGCCGACGCCCTGCAAGAACATAAACGCGGACCATTCCGATTATATCGCGCTTTTACGCAGACTTCGGGCGATAAAGGGCGTGAAAAAGGTGTTTATCCGCTCGGGAATACGCTTTGATTATATGCTTTTGGAGAAGAACAACCGCTTTCTTGACGAGCTTGTGGAGTTTCACGTCAGCGGACAGCTTAAAGTCGCTCCCGAACACGCTTCAAACCGCGTTCTCGATTATATGGGAAAGCCGCATATCGAGGTTTACGAGGAGTTTGAGAAGCGGTTTTACGCGTCGACGAGGAAATGCGGAAAAGAGCAATATCTCGTGCCGTATCTGATGTCGTCGCACCCGGGCTGTACGCTCGCGGACGCGATTGAGCTTGCCGTTTTCGAGAAGAAGCACAATATTCGTCCCGAGCAGGTTCAGGACTTTTACCCGACTCCGGGAACTATTTCCACGGCAATGTTTTACACGGGGCTTGACCCCTACACGATGGAGCCTGTTTTCGTTCCGCGGACAACCGAGGAAAAGGCGATGCAGCGCGCTTTGCTGCAATATTTTATGCCGAAGAACCGCGCGCTTGTCGAGAAAGCGCTCACGATAGCGAAGCGCCGCGACCTTATCGGATTTGGAAAAGACTGCCTTATCGCGCCTTCAAAGACTGCCGAAAGAACGGCGAAGCCCGAAAGGAACAGAAATGGCGAAAAAAAGAACAAAAACTACGCTAAAAAGCCGAAAAAACGCTAAAAAGCTGTGCGAGGCGGCGGCGTTTGCGGTTTTGCTTGCGATACTTTCGTTTGCGCTGATTATATTCGTAAACGAAAAGTTTATAAAATGGGATTTCATTCCCTCGTCAGCCGATGTCGTACACTTTTTCGGCGGCGGCGAGAAGCCTTATGTGAAGCCGCTTGACGATGAAGCCGCGGTGTATTTCATAGACGTCGGACAGGGCGACTGCGAGCTTATCCGCACGAAGGAATGTAATATATTGATTGACTGCGGCGAGGAAGAGAACGCGGACAGCGTAATCGGATTTCTTCGGTATTCGGGGGTTGAGCGGCTGGATTACGTTATCGCAACGCACCCTCATTCCGACCACATCGGCGGAATGTATAAGGTTCTCGAGAGCTTTGAGGTGGGAACGGTGATTTTGCCGAAAATACCGCAGGATATTGCGCCAAAGACGGTTTATTACAGCAAAATGCTGAAAGCAATCAAAAAACGCGGGATAAGCCGCGAGTATTCGGAAGCGGGAAAAACATACTCGCTTGATGAAAACACAACGCTTGAAATAATCGCGCCGCTGTACGACAATTACGAGGAGCTTAACAACTTCTCTGTCGTGGCGCGGCTTACGCACGGCGCGAACACGTTTTTGTTCACCGGCGACGCGGAGAGCCTTTCGGAGCTTGATATTCTCGACAACGGAATTGACGTAAGCGCGGACGTTCTGAAAGTCGCTCATCACGGAAGCGCGGGCGCAAACAGCAGAGCTTATCTCGAAAAGGTTCGCCCGAAAATCGCCGTAATCGGCGTTGGAAGCGACAACAGCTACGGTCACCCGCACAAAGAGGTCCTAAAGCGGCTCGCGAATGTCGGCTGCGATGAGATTTACACGACCGCCGCGGACGGAAATGTCGTGATAATAAGCGACGGAGCGTCCTTGCGCGTGCAGACCGAGGAAGAAGAAATTGCCGCGTGATTGTCAAATTGCACAAAAAATACGCGCGTTTTTCTGATAATATAATTAAAAACACGTTTTTTTGACAATGTTATTGAAGTGAGCGGGAAAAAGTTGTATAATAGATAAGTTGAGATAAAGGCGCAGCCGAAAATTTCGCGGTGTCGCCTAATAAATCAGGCTGCCGCGATGACAAAAAGCGCTTCGTGCCGCCGCATTACAAAGGAAAGTGAACGATTTTGGTAAGAAATGATTTAAGGAATATCGCGATAATCGCGCACGTTGACCACGGAAAGACAACGCTCGTAGACGAAATGCTGAAGCAGGGCGGAGCGTTCCGCGACAATCAGGTTGTGAACGACCGCGTTATGGACAACAACGACCTTGAGCGCGAGCGCGGAATTACAATTCTCGCGAAGAACACGTCTTGTATGTACAACGGCGTGAAAATTAATATTGTCGATACCCCCGGCCACGCGGACTTTTCGGGCGAGGTTGAGCGTATTCTGAAGATGGTAAACGGCGTTTTGCTGCTTGTGGACAGCTTCGAGGGGACGATGCCGCAGACGCGCTTCGTTCTTCAGAAGGCGCTGGAGCTTGGTCACAAGATTATTGTCGTTGTGAACAAAACCGACCGCCCCGACGCTCGCAACCACGAGGTTGTTGACGAGGTTCTGGAGCTTTTGCTCGACCTTGACGCGACCGAGGAGCAGCTCGACAGCCCCGTTGTATTTTGCTCGGGACGACTCGGCTGCTCGTCCTATGACCCGGACCAAATGGGAACGGACTTTAAGCCGCTTTTCGAGAAGATTATCGAGCATATTCCCGCTCCGGAGGGCGATGAAACGGGCGAGCTTCAGGTGCTTGTTTCGTCAATCGACTATAACGATTATGTCGGAAGAATTGCCGTTGGACGTGTTGAGCGCGGCGTAATCAAGCAGAACCAAGAGGTTATGGTCTGCGATTATCACAACAGACACGCTCCCTATAAGGCGAAAATCGTTTCGCTCAACCAGTTCGAGGGCTTGAACAAGGTCCCCGTTGAGAGCGCGACAGTCGGCGATATTATCGCGTTTTCGGGCATCGAGGGCGTTACGATAGGTCAGACGATAACGTCCGTGAGCTGCCCCGAGGCGCTTCCTTTCGTTAAGATAAGCGAGCCGACCGTTGAAATGACATTCTCGGTCAATACTTCGCCGTTTGCGGGCAGAGAAGGCAAATTCGTTACATCTCGTCAGATAAGAGAGCGCCTTATGCGCGAAACGCTGAAGGACGTATCACTGAGAGTTTCGGACAGCGACACTGCGGACGCGCTTAACGTTGCGGGACGCGGCGAAATGCACCTTTCAATCCTCATCGAAACGATGCGCAGAGAGGGCTACGAGCTTTCCGTAAGCACGCCGCGCGTTTTGTATAAAGAGATTGACGGCGAGAAGTGCGAGCCTGTCGAGCGCCTTGTAATCGACGTTCCCGAAACGTCCGTGGGCGCGGTTATGGAGAAGATGGGACAGCGCAAGGGCGAGCTTGTAGAAATGCACCCCATCGGCAATCGCACAAGACTTGAATATATCATTCCGTCGCGCGGACTTTTCGGTTACAGAAGCGAATTTTTGACCGATACAAAGGGCGAGGGCGTTATGAACTCGGTATTCGACAGCTACAAGCCTTATTACGGCGATATCCCGAGAAGAACGGTAGGTTCGCTTGTCGCTTGGGAAACCGGTACTTCGATAACATACGGTCTGTTCAACGCGCAGGAGCGCGGAACGCTGTTTATCGGCGCGGGAGTACCCGTATACGAGGGAATGATAGTCGGAGTTTCACCGAAAGCGGGCGATATCGTCGTAAACGT
Source organism: Ruminococcaceae bacterium UBA794 (assembly GCA_002304735.1). Lineage (GTDB taxonomy): Bacteria > Bacillota > Clostridia > Oscillospirales > Ruminococcaceae > CAG-115. The sequence continues at coordinate 9,382 of DBIU01000014.1, forward strand.
GTGCAAGAAAAAACACCTCACAAACACGCGCGCTTCGGGTTCGGACGACGCGCTTAGGCTTATTCCGTGCAAGCAGATGAGCCTTGAGGAGAGCCTTGAGTTCATTCAGGACGACGAGCTTGTCGAGGTTACGCCGAAGAATATCCGTATCAGAAAGACAATTCTTGAGCGCGATTTGCGCCTGAAAGCCGAGGCAAAGCTTAAGAAGTAAGCGGAATGACTGAAATAACGATAAGAAAAAACGACGCGGGGCAGCGCTGCGACCGATTTTTGTCAAAGGCATATCCAAATCTGAAATCCGCGCTTGTAAACAAGCTGATGCGAAAGAAGCGGATTAAGGTCAACGGCGCGAAAGCCGAACCTAACGTTATCTTAAAAGAGGGCGACGTAATCAGATTTTATCTGAGCGACGAGCTGCTCTCGAAGAAGCCGATTGAGCGTGAGGCGGATTTTCGCGATATTTCCGCGGAAATAAACGTGATTTATGAGGACGGCAATATACTTTTGTGCGATAAGCCTTGCGGGCTTGTCGTTCACGAGGATAACGAAAACACTGCGGATACGCTGATTAACCGCATTTTGAGCTATCTTTACCGCAAGGGCGAGTATAATCCCGACGACGAGCAGAGCTTCACGCCCGCGCTCGTGAACCGCATCGACAGGAATACGAGCGGGATTGTGATTGCCGCGAAAAATGCCGAGGCGCTTCGGATACTCAATCAGAAGGTGCGCGACAGGGAAGTTGAAAAGCTGTATTTATGCGCGGTTTTCGGCGCTCCAAAGCCGCGTGAGGCGCTTTTGACGGCTTATCTTAAGAAGCTTTCGGAGGAAAACCGCGTTGTGATTTCGGACAGCCCGAAGCCGGGATTTCTCACTATCAAGACGAAATATCGCGTTTTGGAGAGCCGCGGCGAGCTTTCGCTCGTTGAGGTTGACTTGCTCACGGGGAGAACGCATCAGATAAGAGCGCATTTCGCGCATATCGGCTGTCCGCTGCTGGGCGACGGGAAGTACGGCGATAATGCGCTGAATAAGAAATACGGCGCGAAAACGCAGGCGCTTTGCTCGTACAAGCTGATTTTTCGGTTCACAACGGACGCGGGCGCGCTTTCTTATCTTGACGGACGCGAGTTTACCGCGAAAAATTCCGACGGACTTTGGTTCCTAAATAAGTTTGAATATGGCTTGAAATAAGCGTTTTCTGCGTTTTGGTTATACAAAATATTGTACGGGTTATGCCAAATAAGCATATATAATGGGCTTTTTTATTGCTTTTTTGTGAAAAATGCACAAAATCAACTTGAGAAAATTTACACTAATTTCTGCGAAAAAAACGACAAAGTACCTTGATAAAATTGCGGAAATTTTGTATAATAGAGTTGATATTAAAATATCATTGCCAAATTACGGTTTGGCAAGAATATAATTTATAATTTTCAGGAGGTAGTTTCCAATGGCAGTTAAAGTTGCAATTAACGGTTTCGGACGTATAGGACGTCTTGCGTTCAGACAGATGTTCGGCGCAGAGGGATATGAGGTAGTTGCTATCAACGACCTTACAAAGCCTTCCATGCTCGCAAATCTTTTGAAGTATGATACCGCGCAGAAGGGTTACTGCGGCGTTATCGGCGAAAATCTTCACACTGTTTCCGCTGACGATGAGGCTAACACCATCACTGTTGACGGCAAGACCCTCAAGATTTACGCAGAGAAGGACGCAAAGGACCTTCCTTGGGGCGAAATCGGCGTAGACGTTGTTCTCGAGTGCACAGGCTTCTACTGCTCTAAGGAGAAGTCCATGGCTCACATCAACGCAGGCGCAAAGAAGGTTGTTATTTCTGCTCCCGCAGGCAATGACCTCAAGACTATCGTTTATTCCGTAAACGAAAAGACCCTTACAAAGGACGACCAGATTATTTCTGCCGCTTCCTGCACCACGAACTGCCTGGCTCCTATGGCTGATACTCTTAACAAGTACGCTGAAATCCAGAGCGGTATTATGAGCACCATTCACGCTTACACCGGCGACCAGATGATTCTCGACGGTCCTCACAGAAAGGGCGACCTCAGAAGAGCAAGAGCAGGCGCTGCTAACATCGTTCCTAACTCCACCGGTGCTGCTAAGGCAATCGGTCTTGTAATCCCCGAGCTGAACGGCAAGCTCATCGGTTCTGCACAGCGCGTTCCCGTTCCTACCGGTTCGACCACTATCCTTACCGCAGTTGTTAAGGGCAAGGACGTAACCAAGGAAGGCATCAACGCTGCTATGAAGGCTGCTGCTTCCGAGTCCTTCGGCTACAACGAGGACCAGATTGTTTCTTCCGACGTTATCGGTATGAGATACGGCTCTCTGTTCGACGCTACTCAGACAATGGTTGCTAAGGTTGCGGACGACCTCTATGAGGTACAGGTTGTTTCTTGGTATGATAACGAGAACTCCTACACTTCTCAGATGGTAAGAACCATTAAGTACTTCGCAGAGCTTTAATTCAGAGCTTTCATAAGATGCTCCCGATTAATTCGGGAGCATTTTTTGTAAAGCGGGAAATATCGCCGTTTTGCGGCATATTAAGCTTTAATTCTCCATTGACAAGAGATAGGAAATCTGATATAATTTTATTAAGGGAAGTAAAAATAAAGGAGGGTTAACTTTGAACGAAGAAAATTCAAAAAACGGCGAAAATGAGCTTGTTCCCGAGAATAATTCGAGCGAGAATTACGGCGGCGCAGTGGTTGACGATAATCCGCGGAACACTGTCGAAGCACGGGAATACGCAAGACAGGAAGCCGAAGCCGAGGAAAGGCGGATTTCTCTCGAGGAGCAGGATAAGAAGCTTCTTGACGCGCTTGACGAGGTGCTTGAGAAGCGCTCTCAGCGCGAAAAAGCCGAGCGCGCGAAGCGGCCGCAGACGAAGGGCGAGCGTATCGCGGCGGAAATTACGAACAAGGGAGTGGGTATCGTATCGCTTGCGCTTGTGCTGATATTTCTGGGCGTGGTTATGATAATAACGCTGTTCTCGAAGGAGCCGGATTACTATTTGCCGCTGAAGCTGTCGCCTGTCGCGGCAATTCTCGTCGGGATTGAGATTTTGTGCAATCAGATGATGGCGAGAGGCAGATTTAAGGTGAATATTCCGAGCGTGATTATAACGGGAGCGCTTACGGTTGGCTGCTGCGCGGCAGGAATTGCAATGAATACCGCGTACAAAAAGGATACGATTGAGTATAACAGCAGGACTATTGCCGCGGAGATTTACGACAGAACGTACAAAGAGCTGAGAAACTGCGCGGATATAAAGTCGGTTGAGGCGGTTGTTGACCTCAATCCCGAGGGAACGGCGGTTACAAAGGGGCTTGACGCGCTTTCCGCGGGCGATAAAATCGTGATAAATATGGAGTTTGGCGGAGGATTTGCCGACCCGAGAGCGTTTGCGTCCGACTGCAAAAAGATTGTCGAGGGTTACAGGATAATGGGGATTAACGTAACCGATTTTCATTTCACGAACGAGAGCGCGTTTAATACATATTCGCTTGATTTAATAGGAAAATATGTTCAGGATTATTCGGATATGCGTCTTGCGGAAATGGTTAATCATATTTATATTAAGGATTACAGCTATCTTGAAGATTTGGACGAGTTGGACGACGAGGATAACAGCGAGGATACGTCGTCAACTTAATGTATGAAAGGAGAAAGAATTGAAAAGCGAGGATAAAAAAGCGCTTTACGAGTGCGTAAAAAGACAGTTTTCCGACCCTGGATTGTATAAGGTGTCGAGAGTGTGCGAGTGGCTTGTGACAAACGGCTGTTCACCCGAACAGATGGGATACGGGAGCTTTCGGGAGCTTGCGGAGGATTTTCCCGAGATGTTTGAGTTTCAGGACGATAACAACAATGAATTTATTCAGATTAAATCGTGGCAGGCGGGAGAGAACGAGCTTTCCGACAGCACGGGACACCCCGCGGACAGCTTTTTCGGTTCGCGGAATATTATACTTAACGATGATATAATTGAAATGACGCAGCAGTCGCTGTTCGCGCTGACAAAGGTTTTGGGGAACGGACTAAGCGTTCAGCAGATGAAACAGGAAATATACAGGCGGTTCGACGAGGCGAAACAAAACGGAAAGCTTGAGGTTATAGGCGAGCGCTATGTTTTCCCGATAGATTATTGCGCGGACGGAATGTTGGTAAACGGAATTGTGACGAAGAATATAAGCCCCATGGGAAAGAGCCTTTATTTTGCTTTTGAGAAAACGCAGAATAGCAAACAGGGCGCATATGAGAAAAAAACGGCTTACGGAACGGTTTCGCAGGAGGAAAAGAACAGGATTTATCGTATGCTCTGCGATAATTTCCCGACCGACCAGCCTATTCATATGGCGACGATAAGCAAATTTCTCACGGACCACGGCGTTGACAGAATGAAGTTTGGTTTCTTCAAGATGAAAGATTTTCTCGCGCAGATGCCGTTTTTAACGCTTCGTGATATTGTTCTTGGCGGAGTTCCGCAGATTTTGATAACCATAAAAAGCGCTGAGATAAAAGGGAATTATCACGCTTTGCCCGAAACGCAGCAAACAAGACCTGCCGTTCCCGTTCAGAGGACAGGATTTACGGAGAGAACGCCGAAGCCCGAAATATATCGCAGCACGGCTCCCGCGCCCGCAGGAAAGCTGTCGGAAATCTGCAATCTTCCCGTTAAACCGATGGGAATACTTGAGCGATATATTGAAGAAAGCGGCCGCAAAACCGACTATTTCACGCTTGTCGACGAGCTTAACGAGGACTACAAAGCCGCGTGTGAGAACAACACGGTTCGCGTATCGGAGGCAAAGCTTGTTTTTCCCGTGCGTTATCTGAAAAAAGACGGAACGCACGTTGAACTTACGCTGAAACCGAGCGCCTATGAGGGCAAGGAGTGGTTCTTGTTCTTTGTCGATACGAACGTTCGCGACAAAAATCAGCGCGTGATAAGTCCGGGAAAACAGCTTGAGAATTTCGCGTTTTTGGGAAGCTGGTCAAACTTTCTGTCGGAGCTTGCGTCAAAGGCGGTTGACGAGGAGTGGGATTTCCGCGGCTCGGCAAACGGACATTACCGCATACTTATTCAGTACATCAAATATACGTTCAGCAGGCTTTTGCGCGAAAAGAAGGTGTGCATAGCCGAGAATAATCAGTTTGCCGCGTTTAACACGGGGCTCGCTGATAACCATTACGACGATATTTACGCTTGCTTTATCCCGAACGAGCCGAGCTGCGACACGGAGTGGAAGTTTGCGGGATTTTGCACGGCGGCTTCGGGCGGACTTGGAAAGCAGCTTGTGAATTGCTTTAATCCGCTTCCCGCGCCGGCGACGTATTTTTCGAGCAACGAAGACTTGTTCTTCGACCGAACAAAACAGCTTCACACCGATTTCGAGCATATTATAATCGACAATATAAAGCGGCTTCCGCTTCAATTTCTGTACGACCAGTTTTTCGGAAGCAACGAGGCGCGCGAGCTTGTTGAAAAGATACGTTCGAGAAGTACCGACAAAATAGCGCGCGAGGAGCTTTACGAAAAGCTGAAGCAGATGATTGTCGACAACAGCCGTTTGTTTGTGAGGATACAAAATCGGCTTAAGGACGCGATTGAGCTTGCAAAGAAGCGCGTAAGCTGGAATTACAAGACGGCGGTTCCGTCCTATTTCCCGAAGCGTGATTCAATGTCGCTGATGCTGCCGCTGGCGCTTGTTGACGAGCTGAAGCCCGATGTCGCGCTTGTTGTGGAGCTGACGGATTCGGGAAGCTATCAGGGTCAGACGATTTTGACGCTTACGCAGGCGTACATTGACGCGCGGCTTGTGTGCAGGCTGACGGGGGATTGGCTTGACCCGTCGAACATCGCCGAGCCGCATCTTGACGCGGACGAGCAAACTGAAGATTTTCCGTTATATTAAAGCAAAACCACCGGCTGAACAAAGTCGGTGGTTATTTTTTCATCAGAGAAAGAAAATTTGAAGAAGATTGATTTTATAGAAAAGCGCAGATACTCGTTAAAGCGAAGCGGTTCATCACGCAAAATTTCAAGAAATTACAACGGATTTTGAAAGGCGCGGCTTTGCAGTAAAATGC
>DBIU01000100.1:0-2055 GCA_002304735.1 Ruminococcaceae bacterium UBA794
TTACGGTCACTACAAGGCGAAGCTTTCGCAGAAGCTTATCGACCGCGCGGCGAAAAATCCCGACGGAAAGCTCATTCTTGTAACCGCGATAAACCCGACTCCCGCGGGCGAGGGAAAAACCACGACTTCCGTTGGCCTTTGCGAGGGTATGAACAAAATCGGCAGGAAAGCCTGTCTTGCGCTCAGAGAGCCGTCGCTCGGTCCTGTTTTCGGCATTAAGGGCGGCGCTGCGGGCGGAGGATATTCGCAGGTTGTTCCTATGGAGGATATTAATCTGCACTTCACGGGCGATATGCACGCAATCACAGCCGCGAACAATCTTCTTTGCGCGATGCTCGACAATCATATTCAGCAGGGAAACGAGCTGAACATCGACGTTCGCAGAATACTCTTTAAGCGCTGTCTTGATATGAACGACCGCGCTCTCAGAAACTGCGTTATCGGAATGGGCGGCAAGGTTAACGGTATTCCGCGCGAGGACCACTTCCAGATAACCGTTGCAAGCGAGATTATGGCGATTCTTTGCCTTGCGGCTGATTTGAGCGACCTTAAGAAGCGCCTCGGCGATATTCTCGTTGCTTATACCTATGACAACAAGCCTGTGTTCGCGCGCGACCTCAAGGCTGTCGGCGCAATGACCGCGCTTCTCAAGGACGCGATTAATCCGAACCTTGTCCAGACGCTCGAAAACAACCCCGCGATAATCCACGGCGGTCCGTTTGCGAATATCGCGCACGGCTGCAACTCCGTCAGAGCGACAAAGCTTGCGCTTAAGCTCGCGGATTACACGATAACCGAAGCGGGCTTCGGCTCGGATTTGGGCGCGGAGAAGTTCTTCGACATAAAGTGCCGTTTCGCGGGACTGAAACCCGACTGCGTTGTTCTTGTCGCAACAATCAGGGCGCTCAAGTACAACGGCGGCGTTCCCAAGGCTGAACTCACAAAGGAGAACACCGACGCTCTCAAAAAGGGCATCGTTAACCTCGGCGTTCATATCGAGAATATGCGTCTTTACGGCGTTCCCGTTGTTGTCGCAATAAACCACTTCTACACCGATACCGACGAGGAAATCGCGATTGTTCGCGAATATTGCGAGCAAAAGGGCGCGAAGGTTGCGTTCTCGGACGGATTTTTGAGGGGCGGCGAGGGTGCTGTGGAGCTTGCGAACGCTGTTGTTGATACAATCGAGAACGAAAAGAGCGACTTCAAGCCGCTTTACGATGAAAAGCTTCCGATTAAGGAGAAAATTGAAACAATCGCGAAGAATATTTACCGCGCAGACGGAGTAGTTTACACGGACGCTGCCGAAAAGGCAATCAAGGAGATTGAAAATCTTGGTCTTGACAGAGTGCCGGTTTGCGTTGCGAAAACGCAGTATTCGCTGTCGGACGACCCCGCGAAGCTCGGAAAACCCGAGAATTTCCGCATAACCGTAAGCGACGTTCGTTTGAGCAGCGGCGCGGGATTTGTCGTTGTTTATACGGGCAATATTATGACGATGCCGGGACTTCCGAAGGTTCCCGCCGCGAACAATATCGACGTTGACGAAAACGGCGTTATCACGGGATTGTTCTGATGAAGAAGGAAATCGTTTCGCACAGCGCCTCGGATACCGAAAAAGCTGCGTTTGAGTTCGGGAAAACGCTTAAAGCGGGCGACGCCGTGCTTTACGAGGGCGACCTCGGCGCGGGTAAAACAACGTTTACGAAGGGGCTTGCGAGGGCGCTTGGCGTTGACGGTGTGGTGACAAGCCCGACGTTCGCGCTTGTGAATGAATACGGCGGCGAAATTCCGCTGTTTCATTTCGATTTGTACAGAATTGAAACCTTTGACGACCTATATGCAATCGGATTTTTCGATTACCTCGAAAGAGGGGGAATAATCGCCGCAGAATGGAGCGAAAACATTCCCGCGCTGTTTGAGGAGCTTAACGACGGAAAACGCGCCGTTTATTCCGTGAGAATAGAGAAAACGGGCGATAACGACAGGAAAATCCTGATTTCAAGCGAGGAAAGCTTATGATACTTGGAATAGACAGCTCCGCGATAACGGCGG
>DBIU01000100.1:2112-4034 GCA_002304735.1 Ruminococcaceae bacterium UBA794
CGGCGAAAAGATTGTCGCCGAGGAGTTTTTGAACGCTGCGCACACACATTCGCAGACGCTCCTGCCGATGATTGAAACGACGCTGAAAACCGCGGGTAAAACGCTCGCCGACGTTGACAGAATTGCCGTGACGACAGGCCCCGGCTCGTTTACGGGGCTTAGGATAGGAGTTTCGTGCGTCAAGGGTATGTGCTTCGGAACGGGAATACCGTGCGTCGGAATATCAACTCCCGAGGCGATTGCGTACAATTTTGTCGGGATTGACGGGATAATCTGCGCTTGTATGGACGCGCGCCTGAAGCAGGTGTACAACGCTCTCTTTAAGTCCGAAAACGGCAAAATAACGCGGCTTTGCGAGGACAGAGCGATATCTCTCGCGGATTTGTCCGAGGAGCTTTCGGGACTTTGCGGGAAGATAATTCTCGCGGGCGACGGGGCGGCTCTCGCGCACGAATTTACCGAGAAAAAGTACGCTCTCGCGCCGATTGCACTGCGATTTCAGCGCGGAAGCGGAGTGTGCCTTGCCGCCGAAAATAAGCCGGAGAGCGACCCCGCGGCGCTAATGCCGAGGTATCTCAGAATATCGCAGGCGGAGCGCGAAAGAGCTGAAAAATTGAACATTACGGGAGAAAATCCCGATAAGAACGGAGGATAAAATATGATAGCGATAGGCTGCGACCACGGCGGATACGAGCTTAAATGCGCCGTGATGAGTTATTTGATTAACAAAAAGATTGAGTACGTCGACTGCGGCTGCGACGGCGAAAGGTGCGATTATCCCGATATCGCCGAAGCAGTGTGCAAAAAGGTGACGAGCGGCGAGTGCGACCGCGCAATTCTGATTTGCGGCACGGGAATAGGAATGTCGATGTCCGCGAACAAGATTAAGGGTATCCGCGCGGCGGTTTGCTCGGACTATTATTCCGCGAAATACACGCGCCTTCACAACAACGCAAACGTGCTTTGTCTCGGAGGACGAGTTATCGGGCAGGGACTTGCGCTTGAGCTTGTCGAGGTGTTCCTTGACACGGAATTTGAAGGCGGAAGGCACGTTGACCGCATAGAAAAAATGATGAAGCTGGAGGAAAAATAATATGGAAAAGTTTGAGAATGTCGTTATCTGCGAACACCCTCTCGTTCAGCACAAGCTCTCTCTCCTGAGGGATAAGCAGACGGGTTCAAAGGAATTTCGCGAGCTTGTAAACGAAATTTCTATGTTTATGTGCTATGAAGCGACGCGCGATTTGCCGCTCAAGGACGTTAAAATTCAGACTCCGCTTGCGCTTGCGGACGCGAAGATTATCAGCGGAAGAAAGGTTGCTTTCGTTCCGATAATGCGCGCGGGACTTGGAATGGTTGACGGCGCGCTTGCGCTTGTTCCCGCGGCTAAGGTCGGTCACGTCGGAATTTACCGCGACAAGCAGAACGGCAACACCGCGACTGAATATTACTGCAAGCTGCCGTTCGATATCGCAAACCGCGAGGTTATCGTAATGGATTTGATGCTTGCAACGGGCGTTTCCGCGATAAAGACGGTTGATATCGTGAAGAAAGCGGGCGCCGTTCATATCAAGTTTATGTGCCTGCTGACTTGTCCCGAGGGCATCAAAGCGCTTCACGAGGCTCACCCCGACGTTGAAATCGTAACGGGCGCCGTTGACGGCGGCTTGAACGAGGAGCTGTACATCGTTCCCGGAATAGGCGACGGCTCGGACAGACTTTTCGGTACAAAATAAGCGGTTTTCAATAAAAATAAGCAGCCGGTGAAAATCCGGCTGGTAAGACCGTCGAAAAAGTCTCAAAGGGACTTTTCCGCCGAAGCATCCGCACTGCCCGCACTCATTGTCGGCTATGCCGACAATTCGCACAGTTGTGCGGATAGAGGTGTTTTTTGCCTCGGCAGAGCTGAGGCAAAAAAACGC
>DBIU01000020.1:0-2936 GCA_002304735.1 Ruminococcaceae bacterium UBA794
GACTTGCCGAAGCAGTCGGCGCACTATACGCATTTTCACTCAAACAAGGTTTTTAGAGGTGACCAACATTTTTCCGAAATACGTTTCGCTTTGTTTACCCAAAATGCTGTTTCCGATTGAAAACAGCATTTCGTGAATATTACTCAGCGTGAATATTACTTGATATATTTCGCAGCGATATCCTTAGCCGCGTCGAGAGCCGCCCCGAGCTTCGCCGCGTCGGGAACTCCCGCCATTGCCTGGTCGGGCTTTCCGCCGCCCTTTCCGCCTGCGACAGCCGCAATCTCGCGCACGAGCGTTCCTGCGTTCGCGCCCTTTTCAACCGCGCTCTTGGAGCATTTGCAGAGAATATTGCTCTTTCCGTCCGCTGTTCCCGCGAGAACCGCGACAAAGCAGTCGAATTTCTCGGCAATCGAGTCGCCGGTCTTGCGCAGACCGTCCGCGCCCATTCCGTCAAGCTTCGCGCAGACGAGCTTAACGCCGTTTATCTCGGGAACGTCCGCGAAAATATCGCCGAGCTTTGCGTTCGCGGCAGCCTGTTCCATACTCTCAATCTTCGCGTTCTTCTCGCGAACCTCTGCGAGAAGGCTCTCCGCGCGGTGCGGAAGCTCGTCGAAATTCGGTGTGCGAAGAACCGCGCACGTCTTTTCGAGCGTGTCCTTATAATCGTAAAGCATCGACATAACCGCCATTCCGGTTATAGCCTGAATACGTCTTACGCCGCTTGCAACGGACGTTTCAAACACGATTTTGAACAATCCCGCCTGCGAGGAATTTGTGAGGTGCGTGCCGCCGCAGAACTCGGTTGAATAATCGCCGACCGAAACCACGCGCACAACGTCGCCGTATTTCTCGCCGAAAAGCGCCATTGCGCCCTTTTTCTTGGCTTCTTCGATGGGAAGAACCTCGGTTGTTACGGGAACAGCCTCCAAAATCACCTTATTGACGTAGTTTTCAACCTTCTGAAGCTCCTCGGGAGTCATCGCGCTGAAGTGGCTGAAGTCGAAACGGCACTGATTTGCGTCAACGTAAGAACCGCACTGGTGAACGTGCTCGCCGAGAACCTCGCGCAGAGCCGCCTGCAAGATGTGGCAGCAGGTGTGGTTTCTGCGGATAGCCATACGCAGCGCCTCGTCAACCTTCGCCGTCACCGTTTCGCCGACCTCGAAGCCGCCTTTCTTTACAATACCGCGGCAAACGAACTGACCGCCGCCGAGCTTCTGCGTATCGAGAACCTCGATTTCGTCCGCGCCCTTAACGATAACGCCCTTGTCGCCGACCTGACCGCCCATTTCCGCGTAGAACGGCGTTTTATCGAGAACAATTCCCACTTCGTCGCCCGCGCCGCACAAATCGACGCACTCGCCGTCCTTTGTGAAAGCGAGAATTTTCGCTTCACATTCGAGGGTATCGTAGCCGACAAATTCCGTCTTAAACGCGTCGAGAGCGGAGTTTTTCGCGTTATCCCAGCCGCCGCCGAGCTTCTTGTTCCTGCGTGCGGTGTCCTTCTGATTTTTCATACAAGCCGCGAAACCCTCCTCGTCAACGGAAAGTCCCTTTTCGCCGAGAATTTCCTTTGTGAGGTCGAGCGGGAAGCCGTAAGTATCGTGAAGCTTGAACGCGTTTTCGCCCGAAAGCGTCTTTTCGCCGTTTTTCTGAAGCTGCTCAATCATCTCGTCAAGGATAGCCGAGCCGTTGTCGATAGTCTTTGCGAAGCTCTCCTCCTCGGTCTGAATAACCTTCTTGATGTAAGCGCGCTTCTCGGCAAGCTCGGGATAGCCCGACAAATTCTCGTCGATAACGGTATCGCAAACCTCATAGAGGAACGGCTTGTGATAACCGAGCAGTCTGCCGTGGCGCGCGGCCCTTCTGAGCAGCCTTCTCATAACGTAGCCGCGTCCCTCGTTCGACGGAAGAATACCGTCGCTCGCCATAAACGTCGTGGAACGGATATGGTCGGTTATAACGCGGATAGAAACGTCGTTTTTCGGGTCGTCGTGATAGTTTACGCCGAGAATTGAGCAGATTTTGCCCATAATATTCTTAACGGTATCGACCTCGAAAAGGTTGTCCACGTCCTGCATTACGCACGCAAGGCGCTCAAGCCCCATACCCGTGTCGATATTCTTCGTCTTGAGCTGAGTATAATTTCCGTGACCGTCGTTGTCGAACTGCGTGAAAACGTTGTTCCAAATCTCGATAATTCTGTCGCAGTCGCCGACTTCCTCGAAGTTATCCTGTCCGATATGGTCGAAATGACCGTATTTCTCGCCGCGGTCATAGTGAATTTCCGAGCAGGGACCGCACGGACCGCTTCCGTGCTCCCAGAAATTGTCAGCCTTTCCGAGCCTTATAATTCTCTCGCGCGGCACGCCGACTTCGTTCGCCCAGATATCGCCCGCTTCGTCGTCCTGCTCGTAGATAGTAACCCAAAGCCTGTCCTCGGGAATTTCAAGCGTCTTTGTCAAAAATTCCCAAGCCCACGCGATAGCCTCGTGCTTGAAGTAATCGCCGAAAGAAAAGTTTCCGAGCATCTCGAAATAAGTTCCGTGGCGCGCGGTTTTGCCGACGTTCTCGATGTCGGGCGTTCTTATGCACTTCTGGCAGGTTGTAACGCGGTGGCGCGGCGGCTCCTCGATACCCTGAAAATACTTTTTAAGCGGCGTCATACCCGCGTTTATCAGCAAAATAGAGTTATCGTCCGCAGGCGGAACAAGCGGAAAGCTCGGGAGTCTGAGGTGTCCCTTGCTCTCAAAAAAGGAAAGATACTTCTCGCGAAGCTCGTTTAATCCGGTCCATTTCATTTGTAATTCCTCACAATCAATTATTTTTGTAAATAAACATACACCAGTTTATCGAAAAAGTAGATTCTGCCCGCGAAGCGGGCATTTTAATCCGTTTTTTGTCACGGGTCTCCCGGGGCAAAAAACACTTCT
>DBIU01000020.1:3021-4261 GCA_002304735.1 Ruminococcaceae bacterium UBA794
GCGGGCAGTGCGGATGCTTCGGCGAAAAAGTCCCAAGGGGACTTTTTCAACGGTATACATACACTTCTATTATAACTTATTTTGAGAAAAAGTCAAGGGGTTTTTGCAATTCCCGAAAAAACCGTTCTAAAATCGAATTATCCTCAATAAAATAGGACAAAAAGGACAAAGCCGGCGGAAAATCGTTCTGCAAGCGGCTTTTTCACGCGGCAAACCGACAATTTCACTTTCACAAAGGAGCGTTCCCGATGAAACTTAACAAAAAATCCATGAAGCTCACGCTTTCAATGATAGGCTGCTTTGCGCTGCTCGCGGTAAGCGCGCGGATAACCGAGCGCGCTCTGCCCGTATCCGCGCCCGCTCCGTCAAAGCCGACAATCGTTCTTGACGCGGGACACGGCGGGCTTGATTCGGGGGCTGTCGGGAAGAACGGCGTTCTCGAAAAGGACGTAAATCTCGCGGTTGTGCTGGATTTGCGCGATATGCTTGAAATGTCGGGATTTGAGGTCGTTCTCACGCGCGACGAGGATATCTCGATTTACGACGCGGGAATTGAAGGTATCCGCAATCAGAAGCTGAATGATATGGACAATCGCCTGAAAATCATTCAGAAGTATCCCGACAGCGTTTTCCTGTGTATTCATCAGAACAATTTCACCGACCCGCAGTATTTCGGCGGACAGATGTTCTACAATAACAACAACCCCTCGAACCGCACTCTCGCGCAGATTATGCAGCGGCGCTTTGCGGACCTTCAGCCGGGAAACGACCGCGAAATCAAGCTTTCGGGAAACGAGCTTTTTCTCCTCAAATCCAACGAAAATCCCTCGCTGATGATTGAGTGCGGCTTCCTCTCGAACCCCGACGAGGAGCAGCTTCTCTCCACGAAAGAATATCAGCAGAAAGTCGCGTTCACGATTTACGGCGGTCTGCTTGAGTACCTCGACGAAACGGCGGAAAAGCCCGACGAGTTCGCCGAAAGCGCCGACCTCCCCGATAATCGCGAAAATTCTTCCGTTCTCCCCGAATAGCTTTCGCCAACACGCTCAAATCTCCGCTTTTCACGCGGGGATTTTTTTCGTTTAACGTCGTGCGAAAAAATCGCAAAAATATACTTGTAATAATGTGTCGATTGTGGTAAAATAAAGGAGAGTGTTTTGCGCGGCTTCGCCGCGAGTCGTCGCGCTCCGCGCTCCAGTCGCTCCCGCGGGGCTTAGAACCTTTTTCTGAAGAAAAAGGT
>DBIU01000066.1:0-1207 GCA_002304735.1 Ruminococcaceae bacterium UBA794
GCGCGGCGAGGAGCGTGGCGACTGTCGGTCAATGACGAACGAAATTCATTGAAAAATAAACGGGAGAACGCAAATTCTCCCGTTTTGTTATGTTTTGGACAAGCTTGCGGAGGTGCTTCAGTCGCGCGAACGGTTATCGGCGAGAAGAATGGCGCACATAGCGAGCGTGCAGAGCGACAAGCCTACATTTGACGGGAAAACCGATGGCATTGCGGCAAGAGCTTGAATATCGGGCGAGAGCGGCAGCGAAAATAGCGCGGCGAGGAGCGTGGCGACGGCGGCTGCGGGTAAGCGCGAAATGAGGAATTGCGCGAGCGGGATTTTGCTCGAAAGCGCCGAAATCTGCAAGAAAACGCATATTCCTCCGAACGAGAGCAAGCCTGCGCTGAGAGCGGGCGCGGCTTGAGTCGGGAGAACGTCCCTAACGCGCGTTACATCGAGGATTGCGGGCAGGATACGGCTGCTGTTTTCGCCGAAATTAAGGCTTGAGAACACGTTTTCGGCAAGCGAGTTCAAGCCGATTTCCCGCGCCGCCGCGGCGACGACGGAAAACGCCGCGACCATAACGCTTGCCGAGAGCATCGCTTTCGCAGCCGCGTTTACAGAGTCAACGAACGTCCGCGAGGTTAGCGAGAGCTTTTGCGAAGCGGGTTTGAGGACGATTTCACCGCGCGCGCGAACGAACAGCGCTATGATTACCGACGAGAGAAAGCAAGCCGCGTAAATTGCCGCGCCGAACGCAGCCGAACCGAAAACGCGCACGCCGACAATGCCGATTACAAACGACGGACCGCTCCCGAAGCAGCAGCACAAAAGCCTTGACGCGTCTTTTTCGGTAATTCTGCCGTCCTTGAAAAGCGCGGTTATCAGCGTTATCCCGACCGGATAGCCGCCGATGTTCGCGAGCAGAAAAATGCCGCAGATTTCCTCGTCAAACCGAAGTATTCTCGATAAAACAAACGTGAACGGCTTTAGAATAACGCTAAACAGTCCGCTTTTTTGAAGATAAACCGAAACCGCCGAAAACGCGAACAGCGATGGAACGACCACTTCAAGGCAGACCGAAATTCCCTCGGAAACCGCGCAGGAAGCCGTTTTGGGACAGACGAGCAGGAATACCGCAAAAAATCCCGAAAGCGCCGCCGCAAGAAATTTTTTCATCAATTCGCCTCCGTTTTGAATTACGGGAACCTCTAAAAACCGGTTT
>DBIU01000066.1:1317-3108 GCA_002304735.1 Ruminococcaceae bacterium UBA794
GCTGGATGCCTTACGAGGAGGTGCAACACGATGTTGCAAAGCGAAATAACCGAGTGACGGCAAGGATGCCGTCACATCAAAAATTTCGCTTGGTGCCTGAAGCAGTCGGCGCGCTATATGCATTTTCACTCAAACAAGGTTTTTAGAGGTGACCTTACGATTAATGTTATGCGGACAAAGCGTGAAAATTGCGCGGAAGTGTGATTTTTCGCGTATATTTCGCATATATTCAGACAAGTACAGTGTGGACGAGGTGAATTTTATGGGACTGCGTGAAAAACTGATTAATTTCGAGGAACAGGCGGCGCGCGAGTGTACCGTAACGATTAGGCTAATCGGCGGGAAAGAGCGCGAAATGTACGTTGAAAACTGCAAAAAAATCGCGTCCTGCGACGACGATTTCATAACGCTCGGCGTTTGCGGCGCAAATATTCGGGTGAGCGGCGCGCCGCTTATTTTGGAGAATTTTGGGGTTAACGGCGTGAAAATTTCGGGGAAAATCTGCTCGGTTGAGCTTGACGAAACGCGGGAGAACGGCGATGAATAAGAGCGGTAACGGACTTTATTTCGGAAGCGTTGAGTTTTCGGGCGTGGGCGGTTTTCCCGAGAAAATGACGTCCGATTTGCTCGCGGACGGCGTTGTTCTGCGGAACGTAAGGCTCACGGCAAGCGAAATTTCGGGCGCTTGCTCGCCGTTTGATTATTATAAAACAGCGAAAACCGCCCGAAAAAACGGCGTTCTGCTGCGCGTGAAAAAGCGGCGCGGGCTGTATTTTTTTCTTAGCCGCTACAAGACGAGAAGCGGGCTTTACGCGGGGTTTCTTGCGTTTTTGATGATAATTTCGCTCGGGAAAACGCGCGTTCGCGATATCGACGTGACCGGCGACGCGCCTCGGGAACGCGTTTTGCGTATTCTCGACGAGTGCGGCATAAAAGAGGGCGCGAAGCTCTCCGAGCTGAATTTCTCGAAAGCGGAGCAGCGGCTTATGCTGGAAATCGAGAACTGCTCTTGGGTTGACGTGTCGAGAGAGGGCTTCCGCGTGACGGCGCAGGTGAAAAAGGGCGCGGAACCGCCCGATGTCGAGGGGAAAAATCCCCGCAATATCACCGCTTCCCGCCCCGCGCGGATTATCTCGATGACCGTGAGAAAGGGAAAGGCGGCTGCCTCGGTCGGAAGCGGCGTGAACACGGGGGATTTGCTCGTTTCGGGCACCGTTTTCGACGGGAGAAACAAGATTATGTTCGTTCACTCGGACGCGGAGATTATCGGCGAATTTACCGAAACGCAGGAGTTTTTCGTGCCGTATAATGAAACAATCAATCTCCCGAACGGCGAAATCAAGCGCTTCGACAGCATTATCGCAGGCGACGACGAGTACCCGCTCTATTTCGGCGAGCCGTTCGCGGAAAACTCGCTTTACTCCGAGGAAACCCGCCTTATCTTCGGCGAAAATTCCCCAATAAAGCTTAAATCACGCATTTTCACAGCGTACGTCGAAACTGAAATCACGCGTTCCCACGATGATACCGTAAAGGCACTTCGCAAACAGAAATCTACTTTCGAGCAGAACTTCTATTCGGATTTCGAAATCGCCGCGCAAACCGAGAAATTCTTCCCCGAAAACGGCGGTATCAGGCTTATCGTTGACTACACGCTCCGCGGCAATATCGCCCAAACCGTTGACATCGAGCAGGGCGAATAATCCGGTCGCTGCGCTTCAGTCGGTCGCGCGGGGGCACTCTGCACAAACTTAGTTAATGAACCGCGAAGCGCTTAAAGTCTTTTTGGAG
>DBIU01000087.1 GCA_002304735.1 Ruminococcaceae bacterium UBA794
GCAAACCAAAGACTTTAGCGCGAAGCGATTAAAGTCTTTTTAGATTTTTAAGCCCTTTTTCTTCAGAAAAAGGTCTTAAGCCGCCGGAGGCACTGGAGCGCGGAGCGCGACGACTGGAGCGAAGCGACGGAATCAGCCGCAGCAATGTTCGCAATGGTCGCAGGCGGGGAAAAGCGCGGGGTCGTAGGGGATATTATTCCTATCATAATAATCCTGAACTGCCTTTTTAATAGCTTCCTCGGCGAGGACGGAGCAATGAAGCTTATGTGCGGGAAGCCCGTCGAGCGCCTCCGTAACCGCCTTGTTGGTGAGCTGAAGCGCCTCGGAAAGCGGCTTGCCCTTAATCATCTCGGTCGCCATAGAGCTTGAAGCGATAGCGCTGCCGCAGCCAAACGTTTCAAACTTAACGTCCTTAATAATATTATCCTCAATTTTGAGATAAATCTTCATAATATCGCCGCAGACGGGGTTTCCAACCTCGCCTACGCCGTCCGCGTTTTCAATAACGCCGACATTTCTTGGATTTCTGAAGTGGTCCATAACTTTATCACTATAAAGCGCCATAACAATACTCCTTTTTATTCAGCAAAAATATGGGGACGCTTGCCGTCGGAAAGGTCGCGCCAGAACGGCGACATACCGCGAAGATAAGCCACAACGTCCGAAACCGCGTTGATAATATAATCGACGTCCTGCTCGGTAGCGTCCTCGCCGAGAGTAAGGCGAAGCGAGCCGTGTGCAACCTCGTGGGGTCTGCCGATAGCGAGGAGGACGTGGCTCGGGTCAAGCGAACCGGAGGTACACGCAGAGCCGGATGACGCGCAAATTCCCTTGTCGTCAAGCAGCAGGAGCAGCGATTCGCCCTCGATGCCCTCGAAGCAGAAGTTCACATTTGACGGAAGTCTGTTCTTTTCATCGCCATTCAGCTCGGAATAGGGGATTTTGTTCAGACCCGCGATAAGCCTGTCCCGAAGCGGGATAAGGCGAGCCGCGTTCTTCTCGATATTCGCGCAGGCGTCCTCGAGAGCGGCAGCCATACCTCTGATTGCGGGGAGATTTTCCGTGCCTGCGCGCTTTCCGCGCTCCTGAGCGCCGCCGTTAATCAGCGTATCGAGGACGACGCCTTTTCTCGCGAACAATGCGCCCGCGCCTCTCGGACCGTGGAATTTGTGCGCGGAGAGCGAAAGCAGGTCGATGTTCATATCGTTGACATTTATGGGAATATGTCCTGCAGCCTGAACCGCGTCCGTGTGGAACAGAACGCCCTTTTCACGGCAAACAGCGCCGATTTCCTTGATAGGCTGAACTGTTCCGATTTCATTGTTGGCGAACATAACGGAAACAAGGCAGGTTTCGGGCTTTATCGCGGCGCGAACCTGCTCCGCCGTTACAATTCCGTTTTTGTGAACATCAAGAAGCTCGACCTCGAAGCCCTCTTTTTTCAGCTTTTCAAGCGTATGAAGAACAGCGTGATGCTCGAAAGCAGTCGAAATTATGTGCTTTTTGCCTTTCTTTTCGCCGAGCCTCGCGGCGGAGAAAACGGCTTGGTTGTCAGCCTCGCTTCCGCCCGATGTGAACGTAATTTCGCGCGCTTCCGCACCGATTGCCGCGGCAATTCTGTTTCTCGCGTCCTCAAGCGACATTTTCGCTTCCTGACCAAGCTCGTAAAGGCTCGACGGGTTTCCCCACGCGTTTTTCATACTGTCGAGCATCTCTGCGGCGGCTCGTTCGCTGATTTTCGTTGTCGCCGCGTTATCCGCATATATCATTTTATTTCACCTCGTCAAAATATTATATCACATTAAACCTATAATATTAATAGGCAATTATAATATAACACATTTAGTCTACTTTGTCAATAGGTTTGAGGGAAAATATAGAATTTTTTTGTTAAACCGCTTGAAAAATGCGAGGAAGTGTGATACAATGGACAAAAGGAATGGTGATAGAGATGAAAATATCGACAAAAGGAAGATACGCGCTGAGAATGTTGACCGACCTTGCCGAAAACCAAGGCGATGGGTGCGTTTCGCTTACAGAAATTGCGGAGCGGCAAGGCATTTCCAAAAAATACCTCGAGCAAATTGTGCCGATGCTGAGCAAGGCGCGACTTATCCGCACAATTCGCGGCAACCGCGGCGGTTATCGGCTAAACGCAGACCCCGAAAAATGCACCGTAGGCGATGTTATACGCGCAACCGAAGGCTCGCTTGCGCCGGTTGCGTGCCTTGAATTTCCGGAGAATAGCTGCCCGAGAAAGGAGCAATGCTCGACGCTTTTCGTTTGGGAGGGCTACTACAAGCTCACCGAAAATTACTTCAACAGCATAACTATCCAGGATATCATAAACCGCAATCTTGAAACCGCGCAAAAAAACGCGGGAAGCGGGATTTAACCGCGCTTAGCGCGACGAAACGGGAGAATTTGCGTTCTCCCGTCTATTTTTTTGCATTTCGTTCACTTTTGCTCGGCAATACGCTGTTTTCGCCTTTCGCGCTCGGCAGGAGCGGCGGGAGCGCTTTTCGCGCTCGGCAGAAGCGCCGAGTTCGCCTTTCACGCTCGGCAGGAACGGTGGGAGCGCTTTTCGCGCTCGGCAGGAAGGGC
>DBIU01000006.1 GCA_002304735.1 Ruminococcaceae bacterium UBA794
GTTGGGCGGGTGATGGCGGAGCGCGAGAACGGCGTTTTCATTGACGGTTACTACATCGTCGCGGACAGCTACGAGCCTGTTTTGGTGTATGATGACGTGCTTCCGGAGCAAATGGAAGATTGGATTTTTCGGCTTGAAATCGAGGGCAATTCATCGGAAAAGACCGAGATTTTAACGCTCCCCGCAAAAGAAAATTCAATTGCAGAAATACCCGAAAAACTTGGCGAAAAGCGGCTTGAGGACTGCATTTGTGTGGATTTTCAGTCGGCGATTCCGCAGATAGATAAGCGCATTTTGGACAGCGCAGATATCTGTTCGCTGAATTTATTCGCGAAAGAATTCTCCGAGCTGTCCCGTGAAAACGCCGCAAAATGCAAGGCGATTCTTCAAAATATTCTGTGCAGTGATGTGCGCGAAATCCTGAATGTTATGCGGAATCTTGACCGTTACGAGTTCGATAATTGTATAAACGATTTCAGCGAATACGGCGAAAAATATCTCTTGAAAATGCTGCCCAAGGGCTTCGACAAGGAGGTTTTATCCGGCATTGGAAGCGTGGAATTTACAAGAAATTTGCTCGCCGCAAACGGCTGTAAATTCACGGATTACGGCGTGATTTCGGGAATCGACGGGCACTTGTTTTCCCCGATAAAATCCTCCGAACAAGAACAAAAATCCGATTTTACGATGGGAGGAATTTCGTGAAATACAAAATAAAATGCGCCGATGCGGAGCAGAAATCTATGTTTTACAGCGATTGTGAACCCGCTCTGCGAAACGCTTGCGTGGGACATCTGCGAATGGATTTCGGCAGCGGAAACGAGTTCTATTCTTCGTGGTTTGGCAGCCGTGAGGACTTGAACGACAGCGCTTTCAAAGCCGATTTGCAAGAGGTCGTGAACGAGCTTCGGAAGGACGGATTGCTCAAAAACAGGCGCGAAATGCAGCGGTTTTGTGACGCTCATCAGAGCTTGAATTTGGACGAAAGCTGCGGCTTTTCCGTCGAAACCGACTTCCATCTTTTCCTCCTTCGTTGTCGTCCGAAGCGCGGGAATTACGACTGTTACTGCTATTGCTACGACAAGCGCGAGCTGCTTCTGGCGCAGGAACAGCGCGAATCCGAGGCGCAAGTGATGTCCTTATGAGCAAGTCCGACAAGAATTTTGACTATGCCGCCGCGCTGGAAAAAAGCTTCGCGCGATGGGATTTCATTCGCGAAAACGGCTGTTCCGACCCGTTCTGGGCGGACGGCGTGAATATGAATTTAGTGCGGAATCACATAATTTTTTACAAGCAAAATCTGTCCGAGGAAGCCACATTGTTCCTCTTGCCGGAGGCGTTTTATAGGGAAACTCCGCCGCTTGTGGACAACGATTATATGGCTCGTGCGGACGAAATTCGGCAGAACGCGGCTCGTTCTATGCGGAAAATTGACGAGGACGAAAACATGAAATTTGTTTGCGAGCAGTCGGAAAATCTGACAGAAAATCAGCTGAAACAGCTCTGTATCCCGGCAATTCTTGGCTATGCCGAGAACCTGCGCCGAGCCATTTTCGAGGACGATTTGCTGACAATGCGGCGGTACGAAAATCCACAAAGTTATCTTGACAGCTTTCAAAGTGCGGCGCAGAAGCTGCGTTCGCCGGAAATCCTCGATAAAATGGAGACGTTTTCGGCTGATGATGACGAGGAATTTTGTGATGACGAATGTGTTGAAAGTGAGCAATTTGAAGCAGAACAAACGCCGGAAATTCAGGAAGATTTTGTGCAGCTTACGCTGTTTTGAAAGGAGTTTTTATGGCGTCTAAAATGATGAAAGTTGTGATGGTTGAGCCGAACAAGCCCGCCTACATCACGGAAATTGAGCACTCACTCAAGGGTATGAAAGAGGCTGTCGGCGGGCTTATTGAGCCGATTTATTACCTCGATGAACCGCGTGCCGTGATGGTCGGGAACGAGGAGGCAAAGCTTATCGGAATGGAAGGAAATCGCAGATTTGGCGACAGAATTGTTGCCGGTCCGTTCTTCATTTGCGGTGAAAAAATGACCGAGGACGGCATGGATTTCTGCTCGCTTTCAGACAAACTTTGCGAGAAATATGTGCAGAAATTCGCCGTTCCCGAGAGCATTTCGCAGGACGAGGTTGAGCAGGATATGGGCATCACGCTCATTGGACTTTGAGGGGTGACGCAATGAAAAATACGGTGAATATTTCGCTTGAAAACGAGAAAATTCTCGCGCTGAAAATGTATCTTGCGCAGAAAAATTCAACGCTTGACGATGAGATTACAAAGTTTGCCGAGCAGCTTTACGGCAAGGTCGTGCCGCAGAATGTGCGCGATTTTATTGAAATGACGGCGAAACGGCAGAACGCGGCAAAACCGAAAAGTGTTTTCGAAAAGCAAACTAATCAGCCGTGACCGATTTTGAGGCGGCTGTGATGAGTTGTGTGCGACTTTAGCGCAAAGGTAGAGTAAACATACCTTCGAGCTGTTCTCGTGCCGATTTTGGCAGTTTTCGCATAGTTTGCAAAACGGCTCTGGGATTGACGTGAGGGCAGTTCGGGGGTGTGATTTTTATGCAGGAAAAAGGACTTATGCCGCCGGGGGGCGACATAAGCCCGTAAACGCCGTCGGGCAAAGCCCGCCGGAGATTGAAAAAGTGATTAAAAAACGGGAATTTACTTGTATTTTTGATTAAATCTTCGGCGGGAATACGGTGGTTAAGCCAAATAAAGTGATACAAGGAGCTGAAATGAGCGACAAAACAAACAAAATCCGCACTGGATTTTACCTTGAAAAGGAGCTGTTGGACGAATGCGACTGCTATCTTGAACAGTCCAATTCCCGTTCAAGAAACGAACTTGTCCGAAAAGCTATCGAGTTTTATCTCGGACATCTGAAAGCGCAGGACAATGTGGAGTACCTCGCTCCCGTAATCAAAAAATTAGTGACGGCGGCAGTCACGGCATCGGAAGAAAAAACGTCGCGGCTGCTTTTTAAGATAGCAGTGGAGCTTGGAAAAATATCCAATATGCTGGCAGCAGCGAACGAGGTGGACGATGAAACGCTCCGCGAGCTGCACATCATGTGCATTGACGAGGTACGGAAAATAAATGGTATCATTACCTATGACAGCGCTGCGAGATTTCAGAGGAACGACTAACTATGCCGAAAATAGTTGTTGCCAGCAGATATCTTAAGCCCGCGTCAAAAGGTACTCGCAGCAATCTTGTAAAATATATTGCGACGCGCGAAACGGTTCAGAAATATTCGCCGAAGAAAAAAGATATGCCCGTTACGGAAAATCAGAAGCGGTTAATTTTTGAATTGCTGAAAATAAATTTGGACGGGAAGAAGCTGCCGGAATATTCGGACTATCTGAAAAATCCGTCAAAGGAAAGCGCTTCGGAGCTGCTATCCGAGCTGCTTGAGCAAAGTGCGGATATGATCGTGGACAAGGAAATTCTGGTGAAATATGTTGCGGAGCGCCCGGGCGTTGAGAAAATCGGAAATCACGGATTGTTTTCCGACAGCGACGACGAAATAGTTTTATCGCAGGCGCAAAAAGATATTGCGGAACATCAGGGGAATGTCTGGTCACACGTTATATCCTTGACGCGCGAAGACGCGGAACGGCTCGGATATGTCACTCCCGAGATGTGGCGGAATCTGATCATGCGGCATACCGACGATATAGCCAAAGCGCAAAATATCCGCTTGGAAAATTTGCGATGGTACGCGGCGTTTCATAATACGGCTCACCATCCGCATATCCACTTGCTCGTGTACTCGACGGACATCAAAGAGGGGTTTCTGACCAAGAACGGGATCGAGCAGATCAAAAGCGCGTTTGCAAATGATATATTTCACAACGAGCTGTATCAGGTCTATGAAAAGCAGACTGCCGTACGTGACAAACTGCGCTCTGAAGCGGAAAGCGTCATGAAAAATTTGTTGTTAGAATTAAATAACAGCAATGAATTTGATATGCAGCTTGAACAGCTTGTTTTGAAGTTACAGTCGCTACTCCGCAATTCCAAGGGCAAAAAGGTGTACGGCTATTTGCAGCCCAACGTCAAGAAAACCGTTGACAAAATCGTAGCGGAACTTGCCAAGAACCCCGTGCTGAAAAAGATGTACGAGGAATGGTGCGTTTTGGAGCAGGAGAAATATGAAACCTATACGAGCGCCCCGCAGAAATTTCCACCATTGGAGGAAAACAAAGTTTTCAAACCAATCAAAAATGCTGTTATAAATGCCGTGTTGGAGATGGATTTTCCGATGGAAATGTTCGCGGAATACGGCGAGGACAAGTTTGACGAAACAGAATCGGACGGATATTTATATATCAAGTGGACGGCAGAATATAGTTCCGCTTGCTCCGAGTTATATAAAAACCACAATATCCTTAACGCCTTGGAACTGTTCCAGGCTGAATCCGAAAAAGGAAATATTCTCGCTCTGCACGATATCGGTAAGATGTATCTGAACGGCTTGCTCGGCAATGAAAATATCCCAAAGTCCGATGAATATTTTCAGAAGGCTCTGCAAGGCTTTCTTGAACTCGAGCAGACCACAGAACGCATTAAACCGTATGTGCAGTACCGAATCGGGAAGATGTTTGCGCTCGGTTACGGCACGAATGAAGATTACACAAAAGCGTTCGAGTGGTTTGAAAAATCCGCTGACGCAGGAAATAAATTCGCGCAGTATTCGCTCGGCAGCTTGTATTATTACGGGAACGGTGTGGCGCAGAATTATGAAAAAGCGTTTGAATATTATAAGCTGTCAGCCGATCAGGATAACGCCTACGCTTGTTATGAAACCGCGAAGATGTTTCGTGACGGTATTAGTGTTGAGAAAAATTCGGAGCAAGCGGAAATATATTTTCAAAAGGCTTATAGCGGATTTTCTAAAATTGCAGTCGAGAATCCCGATGATAAAATATTATATCGTCTCGGCATAATGACATTCAGCGGAACAGGCTGCGACGAGGAGCGGAACTTGGGTATCGAATATATAAAGCAATCCGCTGAGTTGGGAAACAAGTACGCTCAAGTGTTCTTGGATAACAGCAACAGATACGTTCAGGCGGCAGTGCAGAACGCCGTTCTCTACATGCTGTTCTCGTTCGGCAAACTTATTTCCGATGAATATAACCGTGAATTTAGAGGACAAAAATTGCGTACGGAACACAAACTGAAAGCAGCAATCCGGCGCAAAAAAGCGGCTCTCGGACTCAAAGATAATCCGCTTGAAAATCCCGTATTTAAGGAGTGATTTTTTGCTTAACAACCGCGAAATTTTCTCGACAAATCTCCCACATCGCGCGATTGCGGTGTACATGTATCTGCGCGACCGTGCCGATAAAAACGGCTCGTGTTTCCCGGCAATTTCCACGATTGCAAGCGACTTGAAAATGTCAAAAAGCACCGTAAAACGCGCGCTCTCCGACCTCGAAAAAGCGCATTACATTCGGCACGAACGAAGATACAGACAATCGGGCGGCAACTCCACAAATCTCTATTTCGTGGAGCGACCGCCTTAATTTTTTGCTCACTTACAAGGGAAAATTTTGCCCAAAAAGTGAACTCGGGATAGGTTCACCGTGAACCCACAAGGTTAAGTAACCAATATATAAATTTATTCCGGAGGAAAAAATATGCCTTACATCAATTTTTCCGATGATGACTTGTATCGCGCGAATAACGCGGATTTGGTCGCGTTTTTGGAGAGCCGCGGAGAGCGCGTGAAGCGTGTCGGGGCAACGTTTCAGTACATCTACACGGACGCCGCC
>DBIU01000109.1:0-1950 GCA_002304735.1 Ruminococcaceae bacterium UBA794
TTATTATGTTTTGTGCGGGGGGAGTGCCTGCGGGGACAGGGAAAACGCGGAACTTTGCCTTTCTCCCTGAGAAAGACTTGCAAGCGTGCGGAGCACTCTTGCAAACACGCCGCACAGTTCACAAAAAATTCGGGAATTATATATTGTAAGTCGGGAAAAATCGTAGTATAATACAGGGAGAAAAGCATTTTGCAAAAGAAAAGAGGTGTTTTGCTTTGGCAGAGAACTGGAATGATTACGGCGATTACGCCGAAGAGGAAATATATCGGCAAAAGTCCTTCTGGGGCAAGCTTTTCAGTTTCAGAACGCTTGAAAACATTCTCAAATGGTTATTTTATCTGCTGATTATTGCGCTTTTTGCGATAATATTTTTCCGCATGGGCACAAACAAGCCCGGAAAAAACATGACGTCGCTCCTCTGCACCCCGCAGATTGAAAAAGCGCTTTCCGAAGGCAAAATCACTGTATTTTCTCAGGAGCTTGAAGATTATATGCCCCGCGGCGGCGAATATGCGATTTTTGACGTTAAAATCGTTGCCGAAACAGAGGAAGTGCAGTTCACCGTCAGGTATAACAACAGCACGGTGAAAAAGCTACGGGAAGAAATTGCTTCGCGCGATTACGAAAGCGATGAAGAAAAGCAAGCCGCGTTTGACATGATATCGGATCGACCCTTTATATTTGCCCTGCGCGACGAGGACGGCAATGTTTACACCGCCTATTCGTACGTCGAATATTCAAAAACCGTGTATCAATATATAAAAGTATCGTTTGTCATCCCGGGACTTCTTTCCGGCGACGCAGTCGCTCCGTCATTGCTGTATCCCAACGCGGACGCGTCAAGCCCTTTGTATATATATAAAGGCGAGGGCAAGGGCGAAGTCACGGAAAGCACAATCGAAAAACTGTCATTTGAAATGTATTATGAAAACGAGGCGTTTACGGATGACGGTATGATGGGAAAATCAATCGACATTTATAAAGCAACAAAGAAAATTTCTCCTTACGATTACAAAAAAGAACTTGACGGCGGTGTGCCCGATGGTATAAAATATATAGGCGAAAAATGATCAGTCCCGACCGACCCGAGCGATCGCGCGGTATGTTGCCGAAAGGTATTATCGTGAGGAAAGTCCGGGCTTCACAGAGCAAGGATAACGGATAACGTCCGCCGAAGGTGACTTCCGGGAAAGTGCAACAGAAATAGACCGCCGCGCTTTGCGCGGTAAGGATGGAAAGGCGAGGTAAGAGCTCACCGGAATTTGGGAGACCAAATTGCCATGTAAACCCTATCCGATGCAACGCCGATTGGAACGGGGGAAAACGCGTCTGCTCGGCGCGCCCTGTTTAAGGCGGCTTGACCCTTTCGGCGACGAAAGGGCTAGATAGATGATTATACACGACAGAACCCGGCTTATCGACGGAGAGCGCTCGGTTACGATTTTGAATAAAGCGGCTTCCTTGCTTTTGGCGAGGAATTTTTTATTTTCGCACAGCAAAGCTCCCCTGTTTCGACAGGGGAGCTTGTTTTTATGCGTTAACGGTTTTGGATTAATACATTCCGCCCATACCGCCCGCGGGAGCCGCCGCAACGGGAGGATTTTCCTCGGGCTTATCCGCAACGAGCGATTCCGTCGTAAGAACCATCTCCGCAACGGAGGAAGCGTTCTGAAGCGCGGAACGAGTAACCTTCGCAGGGTCAACGATGCCCTTCTTAATCATATCGCCGTAGGTTTCGGTGTAAGCGTCATAGCCATAGCCGACGGTCTTTTTCTTCATAATGGTGTCGATAATAACCGAGCCTTCGACGCCCGCGTTAAGCGAAATCTGACGAATAGGCTCTTCAAGCGCCTTGAGAACGATAGCCGCGCCTGTTTTCTCGTCGCCCTCAAGCGAGTCGATAATCTCCTGAACGGCGGGAATAGCGTTAAGCAGAGCGACTCCGCCGCC
>DBIU01000109.1:2031-3112 GCA_002304735.1 Ruminococcaceae bacterium UBA794
GGAGCTTCTTCTCCTTCATCTCAACCTCGGTAGCCGCGCCGACCTTGATTACGCCAACGCCGCCCGAAAGCTTTGCAAGGCGCTCCTGAAGCTTTTCCTTGTCAAACTCGGAGGTTGTGTTTTCAATAGCGGCTCTGATTTCGTTAACTCTCGCCTTGATATCGGCGGACTTGCCCGCGCCGTCAACGATAATGGTGTTTTCCTTGTTAATCTTAACCTGCTTAGCGGTACCGAGCTGAGCCACGGTGGTTTCCTTGATGTCAAGACCAAGCTCGTCGGTGATAACCTCGCCGCCCGTGAGAACCGCGATATCCTTGAGCATTTCCTTGCGTCTGTCGCCGAATCCGGGAGCCTTTACGGCAACGCAGGTGAACACGCCGCGGAGCTTGTTGAGGATAAGGTTGGTGAGCGCGTCTCCGTCAACGTCCTCGGCAATGATAAGGAGCTTTTTGCCCGACTGAACAATCTGTTCGAGAAGCGGAAGAACGTCCTGAATGGAAGAAATCTTCTTATCGGTAATGAGGATATAGGGATTGTCGAGGACAGCCTCCATCTTATCGGTATCGGTAACCATATAAGGCGAAATATAGCCTCTGTCGAACTGCATACCCTCAACAACGTCGCTGTAAGTTTCGGCGGTCTTGCTTTCTTCAAGGGTGATAACGCCGTCCGCGGTAACCTTTTCCATAGCCTCTGCAATGAGCTTTCCAACGAACTCGTCGCCAGCGGAAACAGTCGCAACGCGCGCGATATCGGCGGAACCCGCAACCTTTTTGGAGTTCTTCTTAATCTCATCGACAGCCGCGTCAACAGCCTTCTTCATACCCTTCTTGACAACCATAGGATTAGCGCCCGCCGCGATATTCTTCATACCCTCGCGAACGAGAGCCTGCGCGAGAAGCGTAGCGGTAGTCGTGCCGTCGCCCGCAGCGTCGTTGGTCTTGGTTGCGACTTCCTTGACGAGAGCCGCGCCCATATTCTCGAAAGCGTCCTCAAGCTCGATTTCCTTAGCGATGGTAACGCCGTCGTTTGTGATAAGCGGAGCGCCGTATTTCTTCTGAAGAACGACGTTTCTGCCCTT
>DBIU01000109.1:3221-3867 GCA_002304735.1 Ruminococcaceae bacterium UBA794
GCCATAGTTTTTCTCCTCCAATGTAATGAGATTAATAAAAATTACTTCTTAGCGGTTTTTTTAGCAGCGGGCTTTTTTGCTGCGGGAGCGTCCTCAACAACGGCGAGAATGTCGCTCTGCTTAACGATTGAGTACTCGACGCCGTCAACCTTAACCTCGGTGCCTGCGTACTTGCTGATGAGAACCTTTTCGCCGACCTTAACGAACATTTTCACTTCGTTTCCGTCAACGATACCGCCGGGGCCTACCGCAACGATTTCAGCGATAGAAGGCTTTTCCTGAGCGGCAGCGGTGAGGATAATACCGCTCTTGGTGGTTTCCTCGGCTTCGACCGCCTTGATAACAACTCTGTCTGCCAAAGGTCTGATTGTCATAATTTATTTCCTCCTAAAAATAATCACAAAAAGTGCCATTAATGATTATATTCAAACAGCTTAGCACTCATACACTTTGAGTGCTAATTATATTTTAACCCATATTTGAAAAAAATCAAGAGGAAATATGAGTTTTTTGGTTATTTTTGTATATATATACAAACAAGTTTAGCAAATATCACATTTTATTGTTTATTTTAACATAAGTTTAGGCTAAACAAATCCCGCATAATTATATACATATTGAAATATATTAGAAAATATGTTATAAT
>DBIU01000111.1:0-3637 GCA_002304735.1 Ruminococcaceae bacterium UBA794
CGGGAGTGCATTTCGCATACGAGCTTGACGTGACCTGCGCGGATATGCGAAGTTCAAGCTATGAAGCGGCTTTGACGAGGTTTGAGGCGAGAATCAGTTCGGCGCAGCTGTCCGATGTCGTGCGCGGACTTGTGTCGGTAATTCGCGGCGATGACAGCGCGGTTTATTTTAAAATGCTGGCGCACGATTTCAAGCTGATTGAGCTGCAAAGGCTCAAGGCAAAAGCCGCGAAAATTCCGCCAAAAATCCGCATTTTCTCTTTCGGAATGCTGATGCTTTTCTTGCTGACGTACCTTGTTGTTATGGGAATGCAGCTGCTGGATTCGCTCGGCTCGATTGCTTGACGGAGGTGAAAAATGCGAAAATTATTACGTTCAAAGCGCGGCGAGGGCTACTTCGATGTTGTTATAATCGTGCTTGTCGTGGTGATGGTGATTGCGTTGATAATGGCGGTCGCGCCTGTCGTGTCGGCGAAAATTCAGCTGGACAATTACGCGGACGAGCTTGTGAGAGAAGCCGAAATCTCGGGCAGAATCGGCTCGGAAACCACTTCGCGGGCGTGCGTCTTAACCGAGAAAACGGGACTTTCACCAAAAATTGAATGGTCGCGAACGGGCAAAATTCAGCTCAACCAAGAATTCTCGGTTACTTGCACTTACACGATGGATATCGGTTTCGGCGGGCAGAAGCTGCCTCCAAAGTTTGGAAGTTTTCCTGTAACCCTTACAGCAAAGGCTTCCGGCAAAAGCGAGGTGTATTGGAAGTGAAGAAAATTGCTGAAATTTTGCGCTCAAAAAAAGGCTTTTCAGCCGCGCCGTTAGCCGTTGTAATCGCGCTTGCCGGAATGATGTTTTTTGTGGTTTTGTGGCAAATCGTGCGGCTTATAACTATTTCCGCTGGCGTTAAGGACGCGCTGCAATCGGCGGTTATTTCAACCTCGGTGGACAATTACAGTAATGTCTATGACGGCATTCGCGAGGGCTATTCGGGCGGTTATCGCTACTCGGGAAATACGTGGAAAACGGCGATTTCGGCGGGCGATATTTACGGCAGATTGGACGAGCTGCTTGGCTTGAAAAACAGCGGCGGAAAGCGCTCGAAAATCACCTCGGACAGCGTTGAATACAGCGTTTACGGGCTTTCGGTGAATGTGGACAACGCGCAGTTTGCGCCTAATTTAAATGAGATACAACAGTTCTCCGCGACCTCATATATAACGCTTGAAGTACCGCTTTCGTTTTGCGGAAACTTGCTGCCGCCGATGAAAGTTGAATTGTGCGTAAGGTCAAAATTTACGCCGAAATTTTAGTGCTTTTTCTGCTGGATTTTCGCAGAAAAGTGTGGTATTGTTGAGGTAACAAAAACACGAAAGGAACGGTGATTTTTATGACAATGAAAACGAAAAGAACCCTTGCGGCAGGCGGCGGAACGGTGCTTTGTGCAGCGCTTGCAATACTTATCGCAGCGCGGTTTGCGAGCGATGACGGGGAGCTTGCGGCGAACGTTTCCGAGTCAAATTCCGAGGTGCAGATTAGCGTGGAAATTCCTTCCGAAAGACACGAGGAAACAAGGTCAGATAAGCCCGAAAATTCCGAAACAGAGCTTGACAACAGCGCTGAAAATCCGGACGAAATTCATGCGGAATTTATCGAAAGCGGCGGCATTGAAATTGAGCAAAATTTCCCCGAAACCGAACCGGAAACAGAGGAAAATGCGCCGCTCGCTCCTCCCGAAATTGAGGACGAGGATATGCTCACAAACCCCGATTCAGAGCCAATCTACAAGCCCGAGCAGATTGAACCGCAGCAGACAGAATTGCCCTCGGACACCCCGAAACACGGCGACACCAAAGATGGTAAAATCTACATTAACGGCTTCGGCTGGGTGGTCGATGAGGGCGGCGGCGGAAGCGGCGAACCCGCGCCGGATATGTACGAAAACGGCAATAAAATAGGCAGTTTTGGATAAAAAACGCGAGCGCCGAGCAATGTCGGTGCTCATCCTTTTGGAGGTGCAGATGAAGAAAATTTTGAGGATTTTTGCCGCTATTATGGCGGCAATTTTCTGTTTGCAGACCGCCGCGTTTGCGGAAAGCGGCGACCCGAATATCGACAACGGCGGCGGTGGATTGAAGGAGGGCAGTTCAAGCAACTTCTGGATTACGGGCGACGACGGCGTTCGTATAACCGTTGTCGATTCGGAAACGGGCGAAGTGAAATCCGCGTCGGTTGATTACACGAACACAAACGCGGGAGATATCCGCTTTCATTTCGGGAAAGTGTGCAAGGTGGAGTATGTCTGCGGAAAAGCAATCTCGGTCAGCACGGCGAAATACAGCTACAAAACGCCTTCGCAGCCCATTCCGAGGATTATTTCCAACGGCAGAAGTGCGACGGATATCGAAGCAATCCGCAGTTATTTTACCGATGAACAGGTTGTCCGTGGGATTGCAAATCATGTTGGAATTGACTTTGATAAACTGACCGGCGGTGAATATAAATTGATGCTTGAGCCTGTTATGTATGTCACCTACAACGGCGTCAGGACTGCGATGACGGCAACCGAAGCTGCGCTGTACAATATGCAGACGGGCGGCGACCTTATCCGAAAATTAGGTCCGCTTTCGCATAAAAATCTGCCGCTTGCGATGTTTCTCGAAAAGAACGATTTGGGCTATTCGGCGTGGACGGGCTCGAAAAATTCGTATGCAGCCGACAGCGATATTATCCGTTTTCTCGGGATTGGAATTGTGTCGTTCAAGGAAAAAGTGAAAGAAAACGAGCCGGTTTCAAGCGATTTTGAATACCGCGTTGACACCGATGTTTACACAAGCGTGACCGTAACGGGCGGCGAACACACTCCCGAAAATCCCGTAACGGTGCGGTTTTATGTCAAAAACAAGGTGTACACGGTGGGGAATATTGTGTATCCCAAGGGCGGTTCGCAGCTCGTCTGGTGCAAGTGGCACACGCCGAAAACCGCGCAGACGGTCAACATTCGCGTTACGGTAACGGGCGGCGCGACCGTCAGCAAAAATAACATTACTGCAAGCGTTGTGGATTTGAACAAAAATCCGCCTCCCGACCCGACTGCCGATGACCGAAACGATAGTTTTCATACGGCTTCCGTTCCCAAAAAGCCCCAGAAAACCTCGTCTGAGTGGAGCGTTTGGAGCGCGTATTGGAAAGCAAAATGGGTTTGGCATACAAACTGGCATTGGACGGGAACGCGCTGGGTTGACCGCGGACGTTGGGTTGACGAGGGAGAGTGGAAATTCCGCAGCAAGTCTTACCGCGTTTCGCTGAGTGCGAAAATGGAGATTTCTCCGGACGAAAAAAATCCCACGGCAGCCGATTTTTCGATGAAATCCGGCTATGGAATTAACGAAAAAGTTACCGCTTCAATTTCGGGAAACGGTGAGCATACTTCGCTTCAGAACGCGGTTTCGTATTTTCCCGAATTTTATTACAAGAGCTATTGGCGGCTACTGGAAAGCACCTCGGCAAACGTCTTGGAGTTCCGAAAAAACAAGTACAGCACCTACAACAACCGGACGCATTTCACACCCGTGTGGTATCCGGACGGGAATTACACGGTTTACACTTGGGCGATGGACTGCTGGACTCCCGCGGGAATG
>DBIU01000111.1:3776-4032 GCA_002304735.1 Ruminococcaceae bacterium UBA794
GAAAGGGGATTTTTATGAAAAAGAAAACCGCAAAAGTTGTCTTTACGGCAATAATTATGATTGCAGCAATATCCGCGATGTCGCTCTGCGCCTTTGCCGAGGGTGATGTTGCGGGCGCAATCGAAGGCACCTGGAACACCGCCTCAACACAGATAAAACAAGTCGTGAACAACGTTGTTTTCCCGATAATTGATGTCGTTCTGGCGGTGTTTTTCTTCGCAAAACTCGGACTCGCGTATTTCGATTACCGCAAATC
>DBIU01000074.1:0-2214 GCA_002304735.1 Ruminococcaceae bacterium UBA794
ATAAGCAATTTCAGGAATTGCCCCCCAATCCGTTTAGTCGGTGCATCTTGTCCCCGATATTATGCAGGTTGGGGATTTTTTTGGAAAACGTCATTGACAGCGGCGAAAAATTTGGTATAATATATAAGTGAGAGAAACGGAGGAAAAAATGAAGCTTATTGAACGAACAAACAGCTCCCCGGAGGACGACAAGGTTATTCTCGAGTATTTTGAGTTTACGCAGGAGTTTTCGGATATCAAGGATTTTATTCAGGACAACGGTCAGCTTTTCGCCGTGTTTGACAAGGAAAAGAATATGATGAAGCTGAAAATTAAGGATATTCTTTATTTTGAAGCTGTCGGAGAACTTGTTTTCGCATACACGGAAAAAGGCGTTTTCGAGGTGAAAATGCGGCTTTATCAAGTTGAGGAGGCGCTTGAGCGGCACAAGATACTGCGCGCTTCAAAGTCCTTTCTTATCAATCTTTACCGCATTTGCGCGGTTACGCCCGCGCTGAACGGAAGGCTTATCGCGACAATGGACAACGGCGAAAAGGTTATGATTTCGAGGCAGTATGCGAAAATCATCGCCGAGCAATTCGTCAAGGGTCTTGTCTGAAAGGAGAGCTATGAAAAAAAGTGAGGCTGTAAAGTCGATTGCGCTGAATTTTATTATAATCATCGCCGAAACCACGCTGTCAATCGCGGTAATCGGGAGTATTTTCGCGGGCGACGTCGCGATAGATTACCGATATTTCTTCCTGCCGTTTGCGCTCAGCGTTTTATATATGCTGCCCTGTCTGCCCGTTTATCTCAAGGAAAATATGACCGTAAAGCAGGTTATGATACAGAGAATTGCGGAGCTTGTCATAATCGAAGCCGCAACGCTGTTCGCCGCATATCTGCTTGTCGGTGAAAAGCTAACCGTAGGCGGGTATATCGCGGTCGGAGTATCCGTGCTGATATTCGATATTGCGAGCTATTTGCTTCAGTGGATTTTTGAGAAAAACGAGGCGGATAAAATCAACAAAATAATCTCGGAAATGAGAAGTAAAACCGAAAAATAAGGAGGAACTATGGCTTCAAGCAAGGAATATCTTGAGTTTATTCTCGAAAAGCTTTCGGGACTCGAGGATATCGCATATCGTCCGATGATGGGCGAGTACATTATTTATTATAAGGGAAAAATCGCCGCGGAAATCTGCGACAACCGCTTTCTGGTAAAGCCGGTGAAATCCGCCGCCGAGTATGTCAAAAACGCGGTTTACGAGCCGCCGTACGAGGGCGCGAAGCCTATGATTCTTGTGGATAACGTTGACGACAAGGATTATCTCACGGGGCTTTTTGAAGCGATTTACGACGAGCTTCCCGCCCCTAAGCCCAAAAAGAAAAAACAAAGTAAGGAGTAATTATTATGAACAAACTTATTGCATACTGCGGACTTGACTGTGAACAATGTGACGCAAGAAAGGCGACGCTGACAAACGACGACGCTCTGCGCGAAAAGGTAGCCGCGCTCTGGAGCGAGCTTAACAAGGTGCCGATAACGCCCGAAATGATAAATTGCGAGGGCTGCCGAATCGACGGAGCGAAAACGCCGTTCTGCGACAGCTTATGCCCGATAAGACAGTGCGCGCTGAAAAAAGGCGTTGAAACCTGCGGAAGCTGCGCGGAAATGAAGAGCTGCGAAACGGTCGGTATGATTATCTCAAATAACGCAAAAGCGCTTGAAAATCTCACAAAATGTTGATATGATAACGTTTCCACTCCATAAAAACACTTGAAAAATTGCCGATAATATTGTATAATGTATAGTACAAATTTTGGAACAAGGAGAAAAATATGGAACTTCTGAAGCAAAACGAAGAACAGGCGAATATAGTCGCCGCGCGTGTTATGCGAATAACCTCGGCGGTATTCACACTGGTATACATACTGAACTTGGTCGGGATATTCAAGGTTGAAAACGTGATTATGACAATCACGTTCATCGTGGGAACGATAATTCTCTGGCTGCCGACGGTTTTAGTCAACGGAATGAAGATAAAACACCCGTCGCTGAAATATATAATAGTGGGTTCGTCGGCAATTCTGGTGACGCTGCTTTCGGTCACATTGACATATCACGTTGTGGCGCTTTATGTGTTTGCAATAGCGTTGGCGGCGCTGTATTTCTCGCGCAGGCTGACGATTTTCGCGGCGGTTCTTACGATAGTCGGAACAACGGCGGGTCAG
>DBIU01000074.1:2268-3481 GCA_002304735.1 Ruminococcaceae bacterium UBA794
GATCGCGTTTTTTATGCAAACAACGCCGGATTCAAACCTCGATACGCTAAAAAGAGCGGCGGTATACGGAATTGCGCCGCGAGTGCTTATTCTTGTTGCGCTGACGGCGCTGTTTTCGATGCTGAGCCGCCGCACGGCTTCGATGATAGGAAGTCTGATGAGCGCTGAACAGCAGAAAAAAATGCGTGAAAAATCGCTCGAGGTGTCGCAAAAGCTGCTTGAAACGGTGACGGAGCTTGACGGAATATCCTCGTCCTCCGCCGAAGCAAACCGCAGCGTTGCCGAGGAATCGTCCGAGGTTATGCGCGGAAGCGACCGAAACACGGCGAAAATCACGAGCGTTGAGGAAAGTATGCGAGTAATTTCCGAAAATCTCGCGAAGCTTGAGGAAATGAGCGGACAAATAGCCGGTCTTGCCGCCGACAGCGAACGCATTTCCGGCGAAAACGACAAGCTTATCACAAACGCATACGGCTCAATGAACGAGGTGTGCAAAAGCACGGACGAAAGCCGCGAGATTATCCGAAGCCTTTCGGAGCAGTCAAATCAGATTGTCGGCATAGCAAAGGTTATCACGGATATTTCAATGCAGACGAACATTCTCGCGATAAACGCGTCAATCGAGGCGGCGCGCGCGGGTCAGTTCGGAAAGGGATTTGCGGTTGTTGCGAGCGAAATCGGCTCGCTTTCGAGCAAAACCAAAACCGCCGCGGCTGAAATCGGCTCGATAATCGAGAACATCACGGGCGATATCTCAAAGACGGTTGTTTCGATGAAGAAAAACGCCGAGCTTACGCGCGAAAGTATGGATTTTATGGAGAAAATCAAGCAGTCCGCAGAGCTTGTAAGCTCGTCGAGCAGCGAAATCTGCGCGAATATCACGCAAATTAACACGCTAATCGGCGAAGCTGCGGAAAACGGCGAGAGCGTGTCCGAAAACATCACGGAGGTGAGCGGAACAATCCGCGAAAACTCTGCGGCGATACATCACGTTGCGGCGGCAATCGAGGAAAACAGCGCAGGCACGGAAACGCTCGGAGCGCTGGTAAAGGACATTTCGGCTATGGCTTCGGAGCTTGAAACGCTCACGAAATAAATCTGAAATATTACAAAATCCCCCGATTTTCGGGGGATTTCAGTCCGTCGAAAAAGTCCCGTTGGGACTTTTCCGCCGAAACATCTCAGCTGCGCGCACTCATTGGCGGCTCGCCGC
>DBIU01000074.1:3603-14013 GCA_002304735.1 Ruminococcaceae bacterium UBA794
GCGGGCAAAACCTACTTTTTCGACGGTCTCCTCCCCCGATTTTCGGGGGATTTTTTTGACCGATTTTGAATAAAAACGGCTTTTTCGGAGAACAATTGTATGATAGTATTGCATTTTTGGAGGAATTATTGTTGATTATGCACAATAAAAATAAGCTCGCCTTGTTAACAGCTCACAAATTTGAGCGTTTTTGAATTATTTTGAGCGAAAGCGCTTGACTTTTTATGAGCGATGTGGTAATATAAAGTCAAGAAAAGTCAAAATAATTCAAAAGAGGTCTTGAAAAATGCTGACAGAAGAAAGATATTCGATAATAACGGAAACGGTAAACCGCGAAAAAAGCGTCGGGATAAACACGCTCTGCGAGCTGCTCGGGGCTTCGGTGTCAACGGTTCGGCGCGACTTAAACGCGCTTGACGAAATGGGAAAAATCGTGAAGGTTCACGGCGGAGCGGTCGCGGTAAGCGATGAAACCGCGCAGCTTGAGCTGTTCGAGCGCGACGTCGAGGAGAAAGCCGCGCTGTTCACCGAGGAAAAAACGGCGATTGCGGCGTTCGCTTCGCAGATGATTGAGAACGGCGACTTCGTTTTCATTGACGCGGGAACGACGACGGCGAAGCTTATCGAGCTTCTTCCGCGGCGCGACGCAACCTTTGTCACAAACGCGTTCGCAAACGCGAAAATGCTTGCGCGGAGAGGATTTCGGGTGTTTTTGCCGGGCGGCGAAATCAAGCCGTCAACCGAAGCGATAATCGGCTCGGAGTGCCTGATGTCTCTAAAAAACTACAATTTCACGAAATGCTTTCTCGGCGCGAACGGAATTTCGATAAAGGCGGGCGTGACCACTCCCGACGTCAACGAAGCGAGAATTAAAGAAGCCGTCATTCAAAACAGTTCAAAATCGTTCATTCTCGCCGACCACTCAAAGTTCGACAAAATCTCGTCCGTGACGTTCGCGCAGATTTTCAAGGTTCAGATAATCACGGACAAAATTCCCGATAAAAAATATGCGGAATTTAAGACGATAAAGGAGGTTTTGTAAATGGTTTACACCGTTACGTTCAATCCCGCGGTCGATTATATCGTACACACGGACGAGCTTAGGGTAGGAATGACGAACCGCTCGGAGCGCGAGGAAATTTACTTCGGCGGCAAGGGAATAAACGTTTCGCTTGTGCTGCGGGAGCTTGGGATAAAGTCGAAGGCGCTCGGATTTGTCGCGGGATTTACGGGCGCGGCGATTGAAAAAGCGCTTCTCGAAATCGGAGTTGACGCGGATTTCGTTCACCTTGACAGCGGTTTTTCGCGGATTAACGTCAAGATAAAATCCTCCGCGGAAACCGAGCTTAACGGAAGCGGCCCCGATATTCCCGAAAAAGCGCTCGCAGAGCTGTTTGAGAAGCTTGATGAAATCAAGGACGGCGACGCAATCGTGCTTGCGGGGAGTATTCCGACGGACTTGCCCGAGGATATTTACGAGAGGATACTCGAACGGCTTCACGGGAAAAAAATCCGCGCCGTCGTTGACGCAACGAAGGATTTGCTGCTGAACGTGCTGAAATACGAGCCTTTTCTTGTCAAGCCGAATAAACAGGAGCTTGAGGAAATGTTCGGCGTGAAGCTTCAAAGCGTCGACGATATCATAATTTACGCAAAGAAGCTGAGGGAAAT
Organism: Ruminococcaceae bacterium UBA794; assembly: GCA_002304735.1. Taxonomy (GTDB): domain Bacteria; phylum Bacillota; class Clostridia; order Oscillospirales; family Ruminococcaceae; genus CAG-115. The sequence goes on from DBIU01000074.1 coordinate 5,275, forward strand.
GGGCGCGAAAAACGTTCTTGTTTCAATGGCGGGAGAAGGCGCCGTGCTGCTTGACGAAAACGGTGAAACACACGTCTGCGGGGTATGCCGCGGCACGGTAAAGAACTCGGTCGGCGCGGGCGACAGTATGGTCGCGGGATTTATCGCGGGCTGCGAAAAAAGCTACGATTACGCGCTGAAGCTCGGAACGGCTTCCGGCGGCGCGACGGCTTTTTCGGACGGTCTTGCGCAAAAAGAGAAAATATTTGAGCTGATTAAACAGCTTGGCGAATAACGCAAAGGAGGACGGAATTATGAAAATTATTGATTTATTGAATAAAGAGAGCATACTTCTCGGCGCAGAGCCGAAAAGCAAGTCCGAAGCAATCGAGCAGCTTGTTGATTTGCAGTTCAAAAGCGGGAATATAACCAACCGCGAGGAATACAAAAAGGGTATTCTCGCGCGCGAAGAACAAGGCTCAACGGCGGTCGGCGACGGAATTGCAATTCCCCACGCGAAAAACGCCGCGGTAAAAGCGCCGTCGCTCGCGGCGATGACCGTTCCCGCGGGAGTTGACTACGAGTCGCTCGACGGAGAGCCGTCAAATCTGCTGTTTATGATAGCCGCGCCCGCAAACGGCGGCGACGTTCACATCGACGTTCTGTCAAGACTTATGACGCTGCTTATGGACGAGGATTTTCACGCAAATTTGCTTGCGGCAAAGACAAAAGACGAGTTTCTCGGGATAATCGACGGCGCAGAAAAGCAAAAATTCCCCGAAGCGCCTGTTCACGAGGAAAAAACGTCATACAGAGTGCTTGCGGTAACGGCTTGTCCCACGGGAATAGCCCACACATATATGGCAGCCGAAGCGCTTGAAAAGGCGGGAAAAAAGCTCGGAATTACGATTAAGGTTGAAACGAACGGTTCGGGCGGCACGAAAAACGTTCTCACAAACGAGGATATCGCGCACTGTGACGGAATAATAATCGCGGCGGATAAATCGGTTGAAATGGCGCGTTTTGACGGCAAAAAAATCATCGCAACAAAGGTTTCCGACGGAATAAAGATGCCCGAGGAGCTTATAAACCGCATAATAAAAGGCGACGCGCCGGTTTATCACCACAGCGGCGAAACCGCGAAATCCTCCGAAACGGGCAAGGAGAGCTTCGGAAGAATGCTCTATAAGCATCTGATGAACGGCGTTTCAAATATGCTTCCGTTTACGGTTGCGGGCGGTATTTTCATTGCGATTGCGTTTCTGATTGATACGATTGCGGGCGCTCCGCAAAACGACAGTTTCGGTACGTTCACTCCCGCCGCGGCGTTCTTCAAGACAATCGGCGGCTTTGCGTTCAACTTTATGATACCCGTCCTCGCGGCTTATATCGGCAAGTCAATCGCCGACAGACCGGGCTTCTTGGTGGGACTTGTGGGCGGTTATCTCGCGACAACAGGCTCGACGTTCGCGAATGTTACGGGCGGAGTGCCCTCGGGATTTTTGGGAGCGCTTCTCGCGGGCTTTGTCGGCGGATTTTTGATGCTCGGTCTTGAAAAGCTCTGCGACAAGATGCCGAAGGCGCTTAACGGAATAAAGCCCGTGCTGATTTACCCGCTTGTCGGACTTGGAATTATCGCGGTGATAATGTGCGCGGTAAACCCGATTATGGGTGCGCTTAACGAGTGGCTTTCCAATCTCCTTGCGGGAATGGGAAGCTCGAGCAAAATTCTTCTCGGCTGCGTACTGGGCGCGATGATGTCGATTGATATGGGCGGTCCGTTCAACAAGGCGGCGTATGTATTCGGCACGGCTGCAATCGCTTCGGGAAATTACGATATTATGGCGGCGGTAATGATAGGCGGAATGGTGCCGCCGATTGCGATAGCGCTCTCGACGACGTTTTTCAAGAACAGGTGGAACGAGGACGAGCGCAAAAACGGTCTTGTAAACTATATTATGGGACTTAGCTTCATCACGGAGGGCGCAATTCCCTATGCGGCTTCCGACCCGCTTAGAGTAATCCCTTCGTGCGCGGTCGGAGCGGCGGTTGCGGGCGGACTTTCAATGGCGTTCAACTGCACGCTTATGGCGCCCCACGGCGGTATCTTCGTATTCGCGGTTGTCGGAAACTGGCCGATGTATCTTGTAGCGCTTGAGGCAGGCTCGGTTGTGGGAATGTTGATGCTGGCGCTGCTGAAGAAGAACAAAAACGCGGCTAAAAAAGCCGAAAAATCAAGGAAATCGTGATTTGAAAGGAGAATTGTTATGGTAACGAAAACGGTTAAGGTAATCAACGCGCAGGGTATGCATATGCGTCCCGCAGGCGAGCTTGCAAAGGAAATGAAGAAGTTCGAGGGCTGCACGATAACGCTGAAATGCGGCGAAAAAACAGCGAAAGCAAGCGCCGTAATGCAGATTATGGCGGCGGGAATAAAGTGCGGTTCGGAAGTCGAAATCATCGCCGACGGCGAAAACGAACAGGCGGCGCTCGACAAGGCTGTCGAGATGTTTGAAAGCGGCTTCGGAGAATAACCCGCAATATTCCGTAAGAAATAAGGTTCAGGACGGAGGCAGACGATTATGACAGAATTTAAGGGAAAAGGCGTTTACGGCGCCGTTGCAATCGGGAAAATATCGGTATTCGCGCGCACGGAAACCTCCGTCAGACGCGAACGCACGGACGACTGCGAGGGCGAGAAAAAGCGCGTCGAGGCGGCGAAGAAAAAAGCGCTCGAGCAGCTCGCCGAAATTCACGACAAAGCGCTTCGCGAGGTCGGCGAAACAAACGCTCAGATATTTGAAATCCATATGATGATGCTGGACGACGAGGATTACAACGAGTCAATCGAGAACATCATTGATTCGCAGAAGGTGAACGCGGAATACGCCGTCGCGGTGACTTCGGACAACTTTGCGGCAATGTTCGCAGCAATGGACGACGCATATATGCAGGCGCGCGCCGCAGACGTCCGCGATATCTCGAACCGGCTTATCGCAAATCTTTCGGACAGCGGCGGCGAAAGCGCTCCGAGCGGCGAAAAGGTCATTATCTGCGCGGACGACCTCGCGCCGAGCGAAACGGTTTCGCTTGACAAAGAGCGCGTTCTCGCGTTCGTCACGGCGCACGGCTCGTCAAATTCCCACACGGCAATTCTTGCGCGGAATATGAATATTCCCGCTATAATCGGCGTGGGAGATGAGTTTCTGAAGGCTGTTAAGGACGGAATGACTGCGGGAGTCGATGGATTTACGGGTGAATTTTTTCTTGAACCTGACGAGAAAACCATCGAGCGTCTTGAACAAAAACAGCGTGAGGATAAGGAGAAAAAACGGCTTCTTCAGGAGCTTAAAGGCAAGGAAAACATCACGCTTGACGGCAAAAAAGTGAAAATTTTTGCGAATATCGGAAGCATCGACAACATCGGCGCCGTTCTCGTAAACGACGCAGGCGGGATAGGTCTTTTCAGAAGCGAGTTTCTCTACCTCGAAAACACCGATTATCCCACCGAAGAACAGCAGTTTTCCGCGTACAAAAAGGTTCTCGAGGGAATGGCGGGAAAAAAGGTTATCATCAGAACGCTCGATATCGGCGCGGACAAAAAGGCAGATTATTTCGGGCTTGAAAAGGAAGATAATCCCGCGCTCGGATTTCGCGCAATCAGAATTTGCCTTACGCGGCCCGATATCTTCAAAACGCAGCTCAGAGCGCTTTACAGAGCCTCTGTTTACGGCAATCTCGGGATAATGTTCCCGATGATAACAAGCGTTTCCGAGGTCGAGAGGATACTGAAAATCTGCGAAGAAGTCCGCGCTGAACTTAAAAAAGACGGAATTTCATTCTCCGAGAACGTTGAACTCGGAATTATGATTGAAACTCCCGCCGCCGCGATAATAAGCGACAAATTAGCTCCGCTCGTTGACTTTTTCAGCGTGGGAACAAACGACCTCATTCAATACACGCTCGCCTGCGACAGACAAAACCCGAATATAGAGGACTTCTGCGATACACATCACGAAGCGGTTTTGCGGCTAATCGAGCTTTCCGCGCAGAACGCGCACAAAAACGGAGCTTGGATAGGGATTTGCGGCGAGCTTGCCGCGGATACTTCGCTCACGGAAGCGTTCCTCAAAATGGGTATCGACGAGCTTTCGGTTTCGCCGGGATTTGTTCTGAAGGTTCGCGAAAAGGTCAGAAGCCTTGATTTATCCAAAGGCACCTCTAAATAAAAAAAGGCGGGCGAAAGTCCGTCTTTTCTTGTCACCCCGCCATTCCAAGCCTAAGCGCCGACGCGTTTTTTTCGGCAAGCTCCGCTTTTTTCGCGGGAATAAGCTTCGCGAAAGCCTCCGAGAGCGTTTTTTCGTCAATCCCGAAAAGCTTCTGTGCGCACTCGCGAAGCGCCTTCCCGAGAAGCACGATGTTTCCCATACCGCCGAGATTGTTCTCGTCGGCAAGCTTTGCCGCGGGAACCGCGAATACCGTGATATCCTGCCGCAAAATTTCCTTATCGGTCATTCCGCTGTCGTAAATCAAAATTCCGCCCGATTTCACGCTGCCGATAAATCTGTCAACCGACGGCTCGTTCATCGCGATGAGGATATCCGGCTCCGTCACGAGCGGCGAACCTATCGGCTTATCCGAAAGGCACACGGAGCAGTTTGCCGTGCCGCCGCGCATCTCCGGACCGTAGCTCGGAAGCCACGATATCTCGATATTCTTCATCATTGCGCCATATGCAAGGCATTTCCCCGCGAAAAGAACGCCCTGTCCGCCGAAGCCCGAAATTATGATTTCCGTGAGCATTACTCCTCGCCTCCCTCGTTTTCACTCCACACCGCGGCGTCCTTGTAAACGCCGAGCGGGAAATACGGTATCATCTCGCTGCGAACGCGCTCCATAGCCTGTTCGGGGGTCATTCCCCAGTTTGTCGGGCAGGTTGAAAGCACCTCCACAATCGAAAATCCGCGCTTGTGAAGCTGATTGTCGAACGCTTTGCGGATTGCTTTTTTCGCCTCGCGAATATGCGGGATACTGTCAACCGCGACTCTCTGCGCAAGCGCCGTGCCGTCAACCTCCGCGAGCATCTCGCACATTTTCAGCGGAAAACCCTGCAAAGCGGGATTTCTGCCGTAGGGAGTAGTCTGGGTAATCTGCCCCGGAAGCGTTGTCGGAGCCATCTGACCGCCCGTCATACCGTAAATCGTGTTGTTGACGAAAATAACCGTGATGTTCTCGCCGCGTGCCGCCGCGTGAACGGTTTCGCAGGTGCCGATTGCCGCAAGGTCGCCGTCCCCTTGATATGTGAACACAATCGACTCGGGATTAGCGCGCTTAACGCCCGTTGCGACGGCGGGCGCTCTGCCGTGCGGCGCTTCAATCATATCGCAGTTAAAGTAATCATAAGCCATAACCGAGCAGCCTACGGGGCAAATTCCGACGGTTTTCCCCTCGATTTCAAGCTCGTCGATAACCTCCGCGACAAGCCGATGAATAATCCCGTGCGTACAGCCGGGGCAATAATGCGTCGCCACGTCGCAAAGCGCATTAGGTCTGTCGAAAACAACCGCCATTTCAGCCCCTCCCCTCGTTCATTTCCTCGATTTTCGCGAGAACCTCGCGGACGCTCGGCACAACTCCGCCGTTTCTTCCGTAAAATTCCACGGGCAGCCTGCACTCCAGCGCAAGCTTGATATCATAAATCATCTGACCCTTGTTCATCTCGACGCTCAGCACTTTTTTCGCTGTTTTACACGCGTCCGCAAGCTGTTTTTCGGGGAACGGAGAAAGCGTTCTCGGACGAAAAAGTCCCGCCTTAATTCCCTTTTCACGCGCCGCTTCAACGGCGGATTTCGATATCCTCGCGGCGGCTCCGAACGACGCAACCACTATTTCCGCGTCCTCGCAGAGATAGCTCTCCGACAGCGCACACTCGCGCTTAACCTGCTCGTAGCGCTCAAAACGCGCGTTTACGGAGCGCTCGAGAACCTCGGGCTGAAGATAGAGCGAATTTATGATATTATGCGGGCGCTTGTTTCCGTGACCGCTGCAAGCCCACGGTTTTTCGGGTATCTTCACCTCGATTTCGGGGAAAACGACGGGTTCCATCATCTGACCGAGAAGTCCGTCCGAAAGAATCATCACGGGCATTCTGAACCTGTCCGCGGTATCGAACGCGAGAAACGTCATATCAATCGTTTCCTGGACGGACGCGGGCGCGTAGACAACAAGCTTAAAATCGCCGTGACCGAGCGCCTTTGTCGCCTGAAAATAGTCCGACTGCGACGGCTGAATACCGCCGAGTCCCGGACCGCCGCGCTGAACGTTTACGATAACGCACGGCAGGTCGCTTCCCGCGATATACGAAACGCCCTCGCTCTTGAGGGAAATTCCCGGCGAGGAGCTTGACGTCATCGCTCTCGCTCCCGAAGCGCTCGCTCCGAGAACCATATTAATCGCGGCGATTTCGCTCTCCGCCTGCAAAAAAACGCCGCCGCGCTTCGCCATATTTTTGGCGAGATAGGCGGAAATTTCCGTCTGCGGCGTTATCGGATAACCGAAAAAACATTTGCAGCCTGCTCTCAGAGCCGCCTCAGCAAGCGCTTCGTTGCCTTTCATCAGTACTTTTTCCATTTTATTCCTCTATTTCTTCTCAACCTTTATTGCACAATCGGGGCAAATCATCGCGCACATCGCGCAGGAAACGCACTTTTCATTGTCCGTGCAAAACGCGGTGTGATAGCCTTTTTTGTTGCGTTTTTGCTTGTTAAGCTCGATAATCTTCTTCGGGCAAACCCCCGCGCAGAGCCCGCAGCCCTTGCATCTTTCCTCGTTTACCGTAATCATATCATTCCTCCGAAAAATTCTCCCAAGGCAGCTTCACAAGCCGCTTTACGGGGAAAAATCCGTCCTTTCTCTCCTCGTTTTCACACGCGCAGGTAAATAAAATCGGCAGCCCCGAAATTCTGCTCACCTCGTTCGCGAAATCAGCCGAATTGCGCACGGTTTCGGGAGTTGTTTCAGCGCCGAGATTTGAGTTGTTCACAAGCGCCGTGCATTTCACGCGGCAGGCGCTCTCGATTTCACGGAGCGTTTCGCAGACCTGCTCCGCCGAGCGCCCGCAAAGACGGTACATATTAAAAACATACAGCGCCGAAAAGTCGCTTCCGAGCGCCTCAAACAGCTTCTCAAAGCGCCCCGCGGGATATGCGCCCGCCTCCGAGCCGCCCGCGTCGATTATCGTGAAATCGCTCTGCGACGCGATTGCTTCGAGGTCGAAGTCAAACGCGGGTATATCGAGATTTGTGTTCGCAAACCGAGGATACACAACGTCAACGCCCTTTTCCGCAAGCGTTTCGGCGAAATCGGCGGCGCGAAAATACGGATTTACCGTATCAATATCGACAAGCGAAGCCTTCCCCTTTTCCGCAAGAAAAAGCGCGAGATTAACCGCGAAATTCGTTTTCCCGCAGCCATAATCCCCCGTTATTAGCGTAACCTTTCGACTGTATTCCATATAATTCCTTTCAACACATCATCTGGTTTTCAAGACTATTATACATTGTTATTAACATTTTGTCAAGCATTTTCCAAAATTATTTTATGTAAATTTATAGAAAAGCTCTTGCGGAATGTATAATTATGTGTTATAATATTAACAATAAGATTTAGCGTTAATTAGAAAGGGAAAAAATGGATTATAAGGAATTTTTTGAGCGACAGAAATACGAGTGCCGCCTGCCGCGCTGGGACGAGCTTCCCGATATCGAGCTTTATATGGACCAAGTTATCACGCTTATGGGGAAATATCTCGCGTGGCTTTCCCCGCAAAACGAGCCTATTCTGACGTCCTCGATGATTAACAATTACGTCAAAATCGGCATTATCCCGCCGCCCGTAAAGAAAAAATACTCGCGCGCTCAGCTTTTCAGGCTCATCATAATCTGCGTTATGAAGCGGGTTTTGCCGATAAACGACATCGCCGCGCTTATTGAAACGCTTCTTGAAACGAGAACCGAGGAGGAAGTCCTCGATATTTTCACATCTTGTTACGAAGAAGAATGTTTCAACACGATTAGCCTGCTTGAAAAAAGCCTTGAAAACAGCGCCGGCGAAGAAAGCAAGGCGGCGCTTTCGCTTTCGGTAATTCAAGCGGCGGCGATTGCGGGCGGGAATATTCTATTCTCGGAATACGCGCTCTCGGAGCTGCAAAAAAGCGCCGAAGCTTCCGAAAAGTCCCCGCGCAAAAGCAAAGCGGAGGTTCGCGAATAAGCTCTTAATATCAAAAAGCGCAGATTTTTCGTCTGCGCTTTTGCGTTATTTTCCGAATTTTTCCTTCATTTCAGCCTGTCTGCCGCAGCACATTCTTCCCTCGGGGCAGCTTCCGAGAACGTAACAGCTCGGTCCGTAAAGCCCGAAAAGCTCGGGATAATCGGCTCTCAGAAGCCGCAACATTCTCTCGGCGACGGCGCGGATTTCCCACTGCGCTCTTGTGCAGGTTCTCAAGCGTATGAACAAAAGCAGCTCGCGCGCGTTCATCGTCGTCATCACGTCAAGCAAATTGCCGCTGAGCGAGAAATAGTGAATATGACGGCGCAGCGCCGCGTTTTTCATCGCTTTCAGCAGCAGTTCATCGCAGCGAGAAATCGTCCGCTCGTAGATTTCGCGGGCTTTCGGGCTTTGCTCAATCGTTTTCGGCAGCACAAAGCGTCTGCGCGGCGGCGCGGTTTCAATCGGCGGCACAATCACCGACTGTATCCTGTG
>DBIU01000074.1:14066-30270 GCA_002304735.1 Ruminococcaceae bacterium UBA794
ATATGCGTAATCCCCGCAAGCGTCACATTCTTTATCACAAATGAATAATTAAGCTGTTCGAGAGCGCGAGGGCGCTTTTCGCGGATAAGCTCGTCAAGCTCGGGAACGCGCTCTCCCGTCGCTCTGAGCGCGATTTCAAGCAGCTTCGCGGGTTCTTTCGGCGCGCCGACAAGCTCGACCTCTCCCGTTTTTTCCTCGCTTAACAGCGCCGTTTCCTCCGCGAACGCAATTTCTTCGGCGGGCGCTTCCTCGGCGATATCCGAAAATTCCTCCGAAACGCTCGGGAAAAGCTTCACAAGCTGTTCCGCAAGCTGATTTGCGATGCTCCGAAGCTCCGCGATATGGCTTCCTCTGCCGCTTCTGATTGAGTTTATCACGCCGATAAGCTCTCTCGCATTCATCGTGCAGAAGAAATTGCTGAAGAACGAATAGGGCAGCGCAAAACGCGCGTCCTCCTTCGGTATTTCAAGCTCCAAAAGCTCTCCGTAAGCCGCAAAAGCCGCGTCCATATATTCACGGTAAAGCGCCTCGGCTTCGCCGTCAAGGTCATCGGGAACGTAATATCCCGTCTTGCTGAAATCAACGTAGCGGCGCGATTTTACGGTAAACGAAGCGAGTCGGCTCTCGATAAAAAACTGCTCGACGTAAACCGAAACGTTCGTAAACGCAATGGAAAAGACCGCGTGTTCGATTACGGAACGGTGTCCCGAAGCGAGAACCTTGCGAACAAGCGCGCTGTTTTTCTCGTTTCCGCGCGATTTTGCGTAAATCTCAGCCGAGTTTCCCTCGGTTGTCGAAATTCTCGCGGAAGCCGCGCAAACGCTCTCTCCATCGGCATTGAAGCCGATTATTTCAGCTTTTGAAATATCGTTCATATCAATTCTCCCGAAACTTAATTCTATCCGCGCGTTTTTGTCAAGATAACGCGAAGCGTGTTTTCAGCGCTCGAAATGCTTTGCAACTTCTTTCAAATCGCGGATTATCGGCAGGTGCTGCGGGCAAATTCCCTCGCACTGACCGCACTCAATACACTCGCTCGCCTTTCCGAAAAGCATCGCAAGACGGTCGTAATACTCGCCCTGCGGCGTCCAGTCTTTGTCCTTGCTTTCAAGCAAATCCGTGTTGTAAAGCGAAAAATACTTTGGTATCGCAATATTCATCGGACAGCCCTCCGTGCAATACGAACAGCCCGTGCAGGGAATTGCGATGTTTTTATTGATAATCTCGGCGGCTTTTTTCACAAGCGCAAGCTCCTCGCCGTTAAGCGGCTTGAAATCGCGCATATAGCTCATATTGTCGTCAAGCTGCGCGAAATTGCTCATACCCGAAAGCACCATAAACACGTTCTCGCAGCTCGCCGCAAAGCGGATTGCCCAAGACGGCACGGAAGCCTCGGGATTGTACTCCTTAAGCAGCTTCTCGGCTTCCTCGGGAACTTTGGCGAGAGTGCCGCCCTTTACAGGCTCCATTACGATGATTTTCTTTCCATGCTTTACGGCGACTTCATGGCACTTCCTCGACTGAACGCCCTCGCTGTCCCAATCGAGATAGTTTATCTGAAGCTGAACGAAATCCATTTCGGGGTGTTCGGTTAGAACGCGGTCGAGAAGCTCGGCTGTGTCGTGGAACGAAAATCCGATGTTCTTCACAAGACCCGCCTTTTTCTTCTCGGAAAGCCAGCTGAAGCAGTCCATCGCGGTGTATTTCTTGTAGTGGTCGGCGCCGACGTCGTGAATTAAGTAATAGTCAAAATAATCAACGCCGGTTCTCTCAAGCTGCCCCGCGAAAACCTTGTCGCAGTCCTCGGGCAAATTGAAGTAATCCGCGTGAAGCTTTGTCGCGAGAGTATAGGCGTTTCTCGGATAACGCGAAGTGAGCGCCGCCTTCGAAGCCTCCTCGCTCTTTCCTCCGCAGTACATAAGCGCCGTGTCGAAGTAGGTAAAGCCGTTCGCGATAAACGCGTCAACCATCTTTTTCAGCGTTTCAATGTCGATATCTCCCGCGTCGTTCGGGTTGTTAAGCGGAAGCCGCATCAGCCCAAATCCAAGCTTTTTCTCCATTTTTACCTCCCGTTTTCAACAAGAATAATCAGCGCCGCGCCGCTGTGTACCGTGATTTTCGCGGATTTTTCCGTAATTTCGTTGCTCAGCCCAAGCGGAAATTCGTTCGTAAATTCAACCTTTTCTGTCGGATATTTCACGCCGCTTTCGCTTATCACGGCGCTTTTTTCATACGCAAACACCGAAAGATACCCCGAAAACGCGGGTATTTCGCGGGTTTCGTTTTCGAGAACATACGCGCGTTCTCCGCCGCCGAAAAGCTCGGCGGAAACTCCGCGCTTTTTCAGGCTGTAAGCAAGCTGAATATTTGCAATTGTGTGGTCGAGCCTGCCGCCGAGCGAACACAGCAGCCTTAGCTCGTCAAAACCGCGCTCCAAAGCGATATTCGCGGCAAGCTCGGCGTCAGAATAATCCTTTTCGGGCGGGAATTTCACCGTTTCAATTCCGCTCGGAACAGCATTTTTCGCGCTGTCGAAATCCCCGACGACAATATCGGGCGAAATTCCCGCTTCAAGCGCGTAATCAAGCCCTCTGTCCGCCGCGATAATAAATCCCTCGGCAAGCTCCCGCGGGAATTTTCCGCAGGGCGCGCCGCAGATTATCGTACAGATTTTCCCCATTCAATACTCCGGTTTCTTCTCCTCAATCAGCCGCAGATAGCTGTTATAGCGGCTTTCGGCGATTTCTCCGTCCTCGACAGCCTTTTTCACAGCGCAGCCCGTTTCCTTGATATGAAGGCAATTTGTAAAGCGGCACTTGCAGCGCGGCTCTCTGAACTCGCGGAACGCAAGGTCAAGCTCCTCGCGCGGAATATCGCAATAATTCTCGATATCAACGGCGGAAAATCCCGGCGTGTCCGCAACGTAATTTTCGCCGATTTTGAACAATTCCACCTGACGCGTCGTGTGCCTGCCTCTGCCGAGCTTTTTGCTGATTTCCGCTGTCTGAAGCGATAATTCGGGATAAAGCGCGTTCAAAAGGCTGGATTTCCCGACTCCAGAATTTCCCACAAACGCGCAGAATTTCCCCTCAATCAGCTCTCGAAGCTCTTCCGCGCCCTCGCCCGTCAGATTGTTCACCGAGCGCACGGGAATACCGATTTTCTCGTAAATCCGAGGAAACTCTCCCGCCGAATTAAGGTCGATTTTCGTAAAAACCACAATCGGCTCGACGCCGTTTCCGTCCGCAATCGCAATCAGCTTATCCAGCACAAAGCGGTTGATTTTCGGCTCAGCCGTGCTGTTCACAAACACAATTCCGTCAAGATTTGCAAGCGGCGGTCGGGGAAGATAGTTCTTCCTCTCGAAAATCTCCTCGATAACAGGCTCGGCGTTGTCGCAAACGCTCACGCGAACCCTGTCGCCCGCCGCGGGACTGATTTTCCTATTCCGAAAAATCCCCCTTGCGGCGCACCTTATATTCTCGCCTTTAATATGCCCGTCGAGGGCGTCCGCATAATAGACGCCCCCGACCGCTTTTGTGATTATTCCGTTAAATTCAAACGAATTGCTCATCTTTTACACCAAAGAAGTTTCGTCGTCCGACGTATCGGGGTCCGGAAGCTCGCCCGAAAGCAGGTAATCAAACACCTTGCTGTCCTTAAACACGGTATTTGTGGAAGTTGCCTCGTCGCCCTCCTTGAAGTTGAGCTTCATCTGAATATACGTTCCCTCAAGCCCCGTCTTGGTTGACATTACCTTTATCGCGAAATATTTCTCCTCGCCGGGCTTGCCCTTTACCGTATAGGAAATGGTCTTTGAACCCGCAAGGCTTACGTCGCGCGTTTCCGTTGCCGCAACGTCGCGAACCGAGTCAACGTAGAACCTAAACTCAAATTCTCCCGTAATTCTCGTCGGAAGCGTTATATTTATCTCGCACTCCTTTTCGGGAGATTCGCCCGAGCTGTACGTCAAAACGACCTCAGTGTTCGGCGCGACCTTTTCGCCCTCGGGAATACTCTGCTCGATAACCTCGTTCTTTTCCTTATCGCTTGCCATCGGCTTCAGCTTCGGTACAAGGTGATGCTCGTCGCAGCGCTTTGTCGCCTCGGAAAGCGGCAGTCCGACAAGGTTCGGCATCAAAAATTCCTTATCCGCCGCGCCGTTGCTTACCGTAATTATAACCGTGCTTCCCTGCGGCAAAAATTCGTGAGCCGCGGGCGTCGTCGAGATAACGTGTCCCTCGGCGATATCCTCGCTGTCGGCGAACGTCTTTGTAACCTTAAATCCGTCGCGCTTAAGCGTGCGCTCGGCATTATCCGCGGTTCTTCCCGTAACGTCCTGAATTTCAACCTGCTTTATGCCCTTGCTTACCTTTACGTTAACGGTAACTCCCTGCTTAACGCGTCTGCCCTCGACCAATTCCTGATAGAAAATAACGCCTTCCTTCGCCTCGTTAAATTCCTGCGTAGGAACAAGCTTCATCAGCTTATTATCGCCGTAAAGAGCGTTCGCCTCGTCCCACGTCATTCCCACAAGATTTGGCATATTGAACTCGCCGCCGTCCGTCACGCTTATTCCGCCGGAGTTGCTCACGCCCGAATTTTCCGAGCTTTCGCCGCCTCCGAAGCCTTTTGCAAGCAGCATCAGAATGAGGAATACCGTCACGATGACAAATGCCGCGCCAACCGCGAACAAAATCGGTATCAGCGGACTTCTGCGGTCCTCAACCTCGTCGTCATCGTCGTATTCGTCGTAATCGTCGTCGTCATAATCGTCCTCGGGAGCGTTCTTTCTGCGCTGTTTTTCCTGCTCTGCGGCGGGATTAATCTTGTCGGCGAATTTTGACGTTCCGTCGGTCGAATTATACTTATAATCGAACACAATTCCCGGATTTTTCCGAAATTCCTCAAGGTCGGTAATCATCTCGCCGGCTGTCTGATAGCGCGCGTTCGGGTCCTTTTGCATTGCCCGCAGAACAATCTGCTCAAGTCCCTCGGGTATTGTGGAATTAAGCTCCGTGGGCTTTTTCGGAACGCTCTGCATATGCTTCAGCGCAATAGCGACGGGCGTATCGCCGTCAAACGGCTTCTTTCCCGTGAGCATCTCGTAAAGCGCAACGCCGACAGAGTAAATATCGCTTCTCTCGTCGGTAATATCGCCGCGCGCCTGTTCGGGGCTGATGTAATGAACCGAGCCTATGGTCTTTTCGGACATCGTTTTGTTGTTCTCGCGGTTAAATCTCGCGATACCGAAGTCCATCACCTTGATTGTGCCGTCGCGCAGGAGCATTATGTTCGAGCTTTTGACGTCGCGGTGAACAATTCCGCGGTCGTGAGCATGCTGAAGCGCGCGAAGCACCTGAATTGTGAAATGAACCGCGTCGCGCCATTTCAGAACGCCCTGCTGTTCAATATAATCCGTAAGCGTAATTCCGTCAACATACTCCATTACAATGAATTGAACCTTGTCGGAAAAGCCCACGTCATAGATTTTGACGATATTCGGGTGAGAAAGCAGAGCAATCGCCTTGCTCTCGTTTCTGAAGCGGCGCAGAAATTCATCGCTTCCCGCAAACTCGGTCTTGAGGATTTTAACGGCGACAATTCTGTCCTCCTGAATATCCCTCGCGCGGTAAATATCCGCCATTCCGCCCACGCCGATAAGCTCAAGCAGCTCATAGCGCCCATCGAGCCTTTTTCCTATGTTGTTATCCATAAATAACGAAAATCTCCTCTTAGAAAATCATTTGCTTAAATTCAAGTTAAAAAAATAGAAAAAACCACTTTACATAATAACATATATTCAGATAAAAGTCAATTGCCGATTTTGCCAAAAAACGACGTTCGACGCGCCTTAAACTTCACAAAACAGCCAAATCAGAGCTTTATCAGCGCAACGGAAACGTTGTCGTGACCGCCTTTTGAGTTCGCGTAATCCACAAGCGCCCCGCAGCACTCCGAAACCTCCGCGTCAAAGCAGATATCGAGAATATCGAGGTCGTCGCCGTAGGAGGAAAGCCCGTCGCTGCACAAAAGAAGCATATCGTCCTTGTTTAGGTTAAGCTCGAAATAATCGGGAGTTATCTCTTCCTCGGCGCCGATTGCGCGGGTGATTTTGTTGCGCTCTGGGTGAACGCGCGCCTGCTCTGCGGTAATCTGACCGCGCTCCACAAGCTCTCTGACGTGAGAATGGTCCTTTGTAATCTGGCGGATACACTCGTCGTCGCCGTCCGTAAAGAGCTGATAAGCCCTGCTGTCGCCGACGTTCACGATATAAGCCGTTCCGTCAGCCACAATCGCCGCAACGCACGTCGTTCCCATAATCTCGCCTCCGTGCTCCTCGGAAGCGGCGCGAACCATATTATTCGCCGCGACAACCGCCGTTACAAGCAGATTTCGGATTGAATTTCTTCCGAGATTTGGCGTGTAATTCTGCTTAATCCGCGTTGAAACAACGTCCACGGCAATCCTGCTCGCAAGTCCGCCGCGGCTTTCTCCGCCCATTCCGTCGCATAAAACCGCCGCGCAGGCGTTCGCTCCGAGCGCTTCGCCCCAGACGTTATCTTGATTTTCGGCTCTTTCAAGCCCGATATCCGTTTTTGAGTAAATGTTCAAAAAATCACCTTCTGTAAGGAATTATCTCTTTCATTCTTTTTCGCCCTTGTCGTCGCGGCGAAGCTGACCGCAGGCGGCGTTTATATCCGCGCCGAGCGTGCGTCTGACGGTCGCGTTCATTCCCGCGTTCGTGAGAAGCCGCTGAAACCGCTCCACATAAGGACTTTTGCGGAACCCGCGCTCGCGAACCTCGTTTATCGGAATAAGATTTATATGGCAGTTTTTCCCGCCAAGCAGCGCGACAAGCTCCTTCGCGGAGCCTTCGCCGTCGTTCACTCCCTCGATAAGCGAGTATTCAAAGCTTATTCGCCGTCCCGTTGCCGCGAAATAGTCGTCGCAGGCTTTCATCAGCGTTTTCAGCGGGTATTTCTTGTTTATCGGCATTATCTCCGAGCGCTTTTCATCGGTCGCCGCGTGAAGCGAAACCGAGAGCGTCACTCCGAGCTTCAGCTTCGCAAGCTCGTAGATTTTATCGACAACACCGCAGGTTGACAGCGAAACGCGCCGCAGGCTGAACCCGCTTTCTTCGAGTATTTTCAGGAATTTCATCACGTTGTCGAAGTTGTCGAGCGGCTCGCCGATGCCCATAAGCACGATGCTGTCGAGCGATTTCCCGCTGTCGCGCTCGCTTTCGTACATCTGACCGAGCATTTCCGACGGCTCGAGATTTCTCACCCAGCCCGCGAGCGTTGAAGCGCAGAATTTGCAGCCCATTTTGCAGCCGACCTGCGTCGATACGCAAAGCGCCGCGCCGTGCTTGTAGTCCATAAGCACGCTCTCGACAGCCTCGCCGTCCGAAAGCCCGTAAAGATATTTTACAGTATTATCTATCCCGCTGACAAGTCTTTTTTTGATTTTCAGTCGTTTTATACAAAATTTTTCCGATAATTCGCCGCGAAATTGTGCAGAAAGATTACTCATCTGTTCAAAATCAGCGACTTTTTTTATATGAAGCCAATCAAAAATCTGCTTTGCGCGGAATTTTTTCTCGCCCATCTCGAGAATTTTTTCCGAAAGCTCCTCAAAAGTGAGCGATAAAATATCAATTTTTTCCATATTTTCCCTCGGTAAGCGTCACTTAATTCTCCTGAAAGCCGCCGTGAAAAAGCCGTCGCCGCCGTCCTTTTCGGGAAAAAACGTCCGCGTTGGGCTGTTCTCCGCGCCGTCGTAGGGTATCGTCTGCACAATCGGCAGAAAATCGGGGTGCTCCTCGGCGAAAGAAGCCGCAACCTCATCATTTTCCGCGCGGGAAAGCGTGCAGGTCGAATAAACCAGCGTCCCGCCGACCTTAACATACCGCGCCGATACCTCGAGAATGGCTCTCTGAAGCCGCGGAAGCTCGTCAAATTCACGCTCCGTCTTATACTTGATTTCGGGCTTGCGGCGAATTACTCCAAGCCCCGAACACGGCACGTCGCAAAGCACTCTGTCCGCCTGCGGAAGCGCTTCGCTGAACTTCACCGCGTTGTTCTGCTTCGCCTCGACAACCCGCAGTCCCAAGCGCTTCGCGCCCTCCGCGATAAGGTTCACCCTGCCGTCGTAGAGGTCGAGGCTCAGCAGCCTGCCGTTATTTCCCATAAGCTCCGCCATCGTGAACGTTTTTCCGCCGGGCGCCGCGCAGATGTCGATTACCGTTTCGTTCACAATCGGTCTTAGCGTCAGGCAACAAAGCTGGCTCGACACGTCCTGAACGTGGAAAAGACCCGCCTTGAACGCTTCGAGCTGCTCGATTTCGCCCGCCTTCTCAAGCCGCAGGCAGCCGCTTAACCGCGGATTTCGCTCCGCTTTCACGCCCTCGTTTTTCAGCAGCGCCACAAGCTCGTCGTCCGTAACCTTTGTCGTGTTCACGCGAGCATAGAGCGGCGGCGCGCCGAGCGACGCTTCCATCGCCTTTATCGCGTTCTCCTCGCCGTACTCCCTGAGCCACTTCGCGGCAATCCACTCCGGACAGGAATACTCCAGCGAGAGCTTTTTCACATCGTCAAGCCCGACAAAGCTCACCTTCTTGCCGTTTCTGATGAAGCTTCGCAGCATACCGTTCACGAAGCCCTCCGCGCCGAACGATTTCAGCTTTCTGCATAGCTTCACGCTTTCGTTTACGGCGGCGCTTTCGGGTACCGACGGCATATATAAAAGCTGATAAAACCCCATTCTAAGCGCGGTTACAGCCTCTTTTTCAAGCTTTGAGAAAGGTATTCTGCTGTTCTGCTCGATAATAAAATCAAGCGTCATTCTGCGCTCCGTCACGCCGTAAAACAGCGCGGCGGCAAACGCTTTGTCGCGCTCCGAAAGCCCCTGCTCCGAAAGTGCGCCGTCAAGCAGAATATTTGAATAGGACCCGCTGCTTTCCAGCTTCAGAAGCAGCTTTGCAGCGGTTAATCGAGCGTCTGCCATAGCTTTTTTCTCCGTTAACGTCAACCTAATTTTTCACCCGAAACGATTTTCTTGCCGCGGAGGAAATCCTCCGTTTTCATTCGCTTCGAGCCTTCGAGCTGTATTTCAAGCAGCTCCGCACATTCTCCGCCGCCGCAGGAAACGATGAATTTCTTCTCGTCGGCAATCGTCCCCGCGGGAAGCGCCGATTTTTGCGCCGAAACCGCCGCGCGATAGACCTTAAGCCGCTTTCCCTCAAGAAAAGTGTATGCGCACGGAACGTCCGCCATCGCTCTGATGAAATTATGAACGTCGCGCGCAGGCTTCGTGAAATCAATTTTCAGCTCGTCTTTGAGAATTTTCTCCGCGTAACAAGGCTCGCCCTGCTGTTTTTCGCGGCAGGCAGTGCCGTTTTCGAGAGCGTGAAGCGTTTCGCAAATCAGCTTCGCTCCGCACTCCGCGAGCGCTTCGGTAAGCTCAGAACCCGTCGTATTGTCCGTAATCTCAACCTCCGCGCGCATAATCACGTCGCCCGTGTCAAGACCCTCGTCCATCTGCATCGTGCAAATCCCCGTCTTTTTGTCGCCCGCTTCAATGCACCGCTGAATGGGCGCCGCGCCGCGAAATCTCGGCAAAAGCGACGCGTGAACGTTCACGCAGCCGTATTTCGGCAGCTCAAGCACGCTTTTCGGCAAAATCTGCCCGTAAGCCGTCACGACAATCACATCGGGGTTAATCTCCCGAAGCGCTTCCAGAGCCGCCTCGGCTTCATCGCCCTTGCGCAGCGAGCGCGGCTGATACACGGGAATATTACGCTCCAGCGCGAAATCCTTCACAGGCGTTGTTTCAAGCTTTTTTCCGCGGTTTTTCGGCTTATCGGGCTGCGTGAAAACAGCCGCCACGTCAAATTCCCCGACAAGCGCCGCCAGATTTTTCGCGGCAAATTCGGGCGTTCCCATAAAAACAATCTTCAACCTAATCTCCTCATTCCTCTATCCACTCGAGAACCTTGTCCTCGTACAAAATCCCGTTCAGATGGTCAACCTCGTGACAGAAAGCCCGCGCCAGAAGCTCCTTTCCGTGATATCGGCGAAGCGTGCCGAAGCGGTCGAACGCTTTCAGCCGAACGTGCATCGGGCGCTTTACAATACCCCTTTTGCCGACAAGCGAAAGGCAGCCCTCCTCCTCGAACTGCTTCCCCCACATCGCGGTGATTACGGGATTTACGAGCTCAAGCCTCCGCTCGCCCGTGTCAATCACGACAACCCGCTTCAGAACGCCGATTTGCGGCGCGGCAAGACCTATTCCGTCAGCTTCTTTCATTGTTTCGTACATATCATCGAGCAAAACGCCCAGCTCCTCGTCAAACTGCGTGACTTCCGTTGATTTTTCACGCAGAACAGGATTTCCGAACGTCAGAATTTCTCTCGTCATCGCAAATCACGCTTTCTTCGGGAGCGTTTTCTTCACCCTGTCCGTGAAAAGTATTCCGTCGAGATGGTCAACCTCGTGGCACACCGCGCGCGCCATAAGCTCGCTCGCTTTGAGCGTGAACTCTTTTCCGTGCCTGTCGAACGCGCGTACCGTAACCATAGCGGGGCGCTCCACCTCGCACCATTCCCCCGGCGCGGAAAGGCAGCCCTCGTTTCCTATCTGCGAGCCGCTCTGCTCGATGATTTCGGGGTTAATCAGCTCAACCAAGCCGTTTCCGTCGCGAACGTCGATTATGCACACGCGTCTTAGTATCCCGACCTGCGGCGCGGCAAGTCCCACTCCGTCCGCATTGTACAGCGTCTGCGCCATATCGTCAAGCAGCGAAGCGAGTTTCTCGTCGAATTTCGTTACCTCGCGGCACTTTTTGCGGAGAATATCCTCCCCGAACATAACAATTTCCCTCAAAGCCATTTGCAATCACCTTTCGTTTTACTACACGTTTCCGTTTATATCGGCGAAAAACCTCACGTTCGCGAAATCCGCGTCCGCAAGCGCCGCTTTTATCGCTTTATCAACGGCTTCCCTCAAAGAAGCACTGTTTTTGCACTTCACCATAAGTGAATATCTGAACCTTCCGTTAATTCTTCCAACGGCGCAGAGAGCGGGTCCCAAAACCCTCACGGGAACGCGGCAGCCATAGCTTTTCGCCGTTTCTATCAACATTCCCGCGAACTTTTTCGCGGCTTTCGCGCACTCGTTTTCGTTCCCCGCCGAGAAAATTATCGTCACAATATCGCAAAACGGCGGGTAAAACACAGCCTCGCGCAGCTTAATCTCCTCGTCGTAAAACGCGGGATAATTCTGCTTTGCGGCGAGATTTATCACATAATGCTCCGGCGAAAACGTCTGAATAAGCGCTCTTCCGCGCTTATCGCCGCGCCCCGACCGCCCCGCGACCTGCGTTATCAGCGAAAACGTCCGCTCGTAAGCGCGAAAATCCGCAGCGTAAAGCGAATTATCCGTTTTCAGCACGCCCACAAGCGTCACGTTCGGGAAATCCAGCCCTTTCGCAATCATCTGCGTTCCGACCATAATGTCGTACTCGCCGTCCGAAAAAGCCTTGAAACGGCGCTCGAAAGCGGTTTTCCCCGACGTCGTGTCCGCGTCCATTCTCAGTATCCGCGCCTTCGGAAACAGCCCCGAAAGCTCGTCCTCAATGAGCTGCGTGCCTTCGCCCTTCATTCCGAAGAATTTTCCCCCGCAATACGGGCAAACGCTGTCGAATTTCTTCATAAATCCGCAGCAATGGCACATCAGACAGCCGTTCGCCTTGTGATAGGTCAGCGGCACGGAGCAATTCGGACATTCAAGCGGCTTCCCGCAAAGCGCACAGCGCACTCCCGTGCGGTATCCGCGCCTGTTCAGCAGCAAAATCGACTGCTCGCCGCGGCTCAGATTATACTCGATATTCTCGCAAAGCGAAACGCTGAAGCTCGACATATTGCCGTTTTCGCGCTCCTTTTGCATATCGACAATCTCAACCTCGGGCAAAACCGCGTTGTTATACCGCTCGTCAAGCTCGAAAAGCGCGTATCTGCCCGTTTTCGCGAAATAATAGCTTTCAAGCGACGGCGTTGCCGAGGCGAGAAGCAAAACCGATTTCTGCGCGAAGCAGCGCTGTTTTGCAACGTCGCGAGCGTGATATCGAGGCGAATTTTCGGACTTATACGTCCCCTCGCCCTCCTCGTCAATAACGATTATCGCAAGATTTGAAACGGGCGCGAACACCGCGCTGCGCGTTCCTATCACAATTCTCGCCGCGCCGCTTTTTATCCTGCGGTATTCGTCCGCGCGTTCGCCGACCGACAGCGAGCTGTGCAATATCGCGACCTCTTTCCCGAAAAGCCGCTGAAATTTACCGACCATCTGCGGCGTGAGCGATATCTCCGGAACGAGCATTATCGCGCCTTTTCCCTCTTTAAGCGCCCTGTCAATCAGCTTTATGAAAACCGAGGTCTTTCCGCTGCCCGTAATTCCGCGAAGCAGCGCGCAGCCCGGCTTTTCGCCCGTCATCATTGCGGAAATTCCGTCAAAAACGCTCTGCTGCTTCGGCGAAAGCGCGATATCATCGGGATTTTCCTCGGCGCACACGTCCGTATTAAGCCGAAAAACAACGTTCTCGAAGCGCTCGAAAACGCCCTTTTCAATCAGCCTGTTCACAACGGAAGCCGTTGCCGCGCAGGAATAGCACACTTCCTTTATCGAAGCGGAATCGTTCGCGCGAACGAACTCAACCGCGGCTTTCTGCTTCGGCGTGAGCTTCAGGCTCTCGTCAAAATCCCCGCAAAGCCGCACCATTACGTTAACTTCGTCGCCGACCTTCCTCTCGGGAATTTCGCTCTGAACGAGAACTCCGCGCTTAACAAGCTCGTTTATCTTGACCTTATTCTCCGCGTAAAGCGTTTCAAGCTCGGATTTTCCCGCCTGTTCAAGCGCTTTCACAAGCGTTTTTTCATCGTCGGAAAGCTCGTCCTGCGAAACGTCCTTATTTCGCTCGAAGCGGCTTTTCAGCGTGTACGCAAGTCCCGACGGCAATATCGACCGAAACGCGTCGAAATAGGTGCAGAACGTGTTCTCCTTGAGCCAGCGGCAGAGATTAAGCAGCTCCTCAGATACAATCGGCTCGTCGTCGATAACGGCGGAAATCGGCTTCAGCTTCATTCCCGCCTCGGGTTCGCCGACCTCGAACACAAGTCCCACGCGCTTTTTCGAGCCTTTTCCGAACGGCACGACGACTCTTACTCCCGCCGAAACCTTGCCGCAAAGCGCTTCGGGAATATCGTAATAAAACAGCTTATCAAACGAATACAGCGCGTTTTCCGCGGCAACTCCCGCAATCAACTCACTTCTCCCCGCGAATTTGCTCTAAAAGCCCCGCGCGGCGCTCTTTTCGCAGCTTTTCCGCTCTGAATACCGCGAGCAAATCCTCGACAGCCTCGCCCAAATCGTCGTTTACAACGAGATAATCATAGTTTTTCGCAAATTCAAGCTCGTTTTTCGCCTGACGAGTTCGCTCGCGGATTTTCTCCTCGGTTTCGGTTCCGCGCCCGCGAAGCCGCTTCTCAAGCGTTTCCAGCGACGGCGGCAGTATAAACACAAGGCAGGCTTCGGGGAACATTTTTTTAATGTTCATCGCGCCCTCGACCTCGATTTTCAACACGGCGTCCTTTCCTGAAAGAATAAGCTCGTCGACGCTCTTTTTAAGCGTGCCGTAAAAATTCCCGCAGTATTCCGTGTACTCCAAAACCTCGCCGAGCTTAATCTTCTCGGTGAAAACATCGCGCGTGAGAAAATGATAATGAACGCCGTTTATTTCGCCCTCGCGCGGCGCTCTCGTCGTCGCGGAAACGGCATAGCCCGCCTTGTCCGTTTTCTTGAAAAACTCGGCGAGAATAGTGTCCTTGCCGCAGCCCGCGGGCGCTGATACCACAAATAAAAGTCCTTTTTCCATAACCGTCCTCTTTTTGTCGAAAATTGAACCGTCCTTTATTCCTCCGGAACGTCCTTTGGCGCGGTTTTTCCCGCAATCGTTTCGGGAAGCAGCGCCGATAATACGACGTGTCCGCTGTCGCAAATTATAACCGAGCGCGTTTTTCTTCCGCAAGTAGCGTCGATAGCCGAGCCGCCGTCCTTTGCAAGCTGTACAATTCGCTTTACGGGAGCGGCTTCGGGGCTTACAACCGCGACAATCCTGTCCTCGTTTACGATATTTCCAAAGCCTATGTTTACAGGTTTCATACAATCCCTCCCGAAAAATTAAGGTAACACCGCATAATTATTATCGTTTAATCGCGCCGAGATTTTTTCGTCGGAATGAACAAAACGAACGATGGAATACTTGATGTATTTCGAGAGAGTTTTGGATATTCCGGCGAAAAAAGAACAAGCGAGAAAATGATAAAGGCGCCAGCCGGTAATTGTGCGGTGTTGCCTTAAAACACACTCTTATTATAACATATATCGCCAAAAAAATCAACACCTAAAATACCGTTAAAAAAAATCGAGCGCAGTTTGACCCGCGCTCAATTTAATATTCCGTCAATCCGCGCGTTTTCCGAGAAAACGGAGTATTTCCTCCGCGCTTTTTTCAACGCCGCCCGAGCTGTCGACAACAAGCTCGTAGTTCTCCTTCGCGCCCCATTCAAGCCCCGAAATATTTTTGTAATACATCGCTCTCGCCTTATCGGAGCGCGCGATATTCCGCTCGGCTTCCTCGCTTGTATCGCCGTAAATCTCCATAACGCGCTTTTTGCGGTATTCGAGCGGCGCTTTCACGAAAATCCGCACGACGTTTTTCCTGTCCTTCAGCACGAAATCCGCCGCTCTCCCCACGATAACGCAGCTTCCCTCGTCCGCGATTTTCTCGATGATTTTCTTCTGCGCTATTATCGCGTCGCGAACGACCGTGCTGCTGAGATAAAGCTCGTGCAAAATCTGCGGCGCGTTTTTGTTGATATCGGAGATAAATTCCCTGTCAAGACCGCTTTCCTGCGCCGCAAGCGCCGTCATTTCCTTGTAATAGAACGGCACGCCGAGCTTCTCCGCGACAATCCTGCCGATTTCCTTACCCGACGAGCCGTGTTCGCGCGCAATCGTCACGATAACGCCCGGCTTTGACTTTTGCAGAACGGCTTTCGGGTGACGCTTCTTTTCCTTTGCGAGATAGGGATTTTTGAAAAACTGCCTGCTCAAAAAGAAGCCGACTATGGATACCGTCCCGTCCGTCACAGGGAACGTCAGCCAGAAATAATCCACTCCGAACCGCGAGAACAGATACGCGAGCGGCACGAAAAGCACAACGGTTCTGATTATCGTGAGAAGCGAGCTTTTAAGGCTCTTTCCGACCGCCTGAAACAGCACGGGATATGTAAGCGAGGTTACAAGCGGCAAAAAGCTTATTCCGATAAAGCGAAACGCGGTTATTCCGAGCCGCACGACCTCCTCGTCCTTTGAGAAAAAACGCAGCATAGGCTCGGGGATTATCTCAAAACAGAGCGTTCCCAAAAGCATAAGCGCCATTCCGAAGATTATCGCGGTATTGAGCGTTTTTTTGCAGCGCTCCGCGTTTCTCGCCGCATAATTGTAGCTGATTATCGGAACAATGCACGTTTGCATCGCGCCGAGCGGTATGAAGAAAAACGACTGCCATTTATAATACAGCCCGAGAACCGTCACAGCCGCGTCCGAGAACGTCGCCAAAATCATATTCAATCCGAAAATGTAAATCGTATACGCCGACTGCATAAGGATATTCGGCGCACCGAGGCGAAAGATTTTCGCGGTATAACGCGGGATTTTTTTAAGCGCGGGCGGCTTGTAAAAGCCCTTTTTCATCACGATAAGCGCCGCGGCGATTTGCCCCAAAACAGTCGCAATCGCAGCTCCCGCAATTCCCATTTCGGGCAGACCGAGCTTTCCGAAAATCAGGATAGGGTCGAGGATTATGTTCACGACTGCGCCCGCAATCTGCGCTATCATCGGCGTTTTCATATCACCGCGCGCTTGAAGTACTTTCGTCCAAACGCTCTCGAAAAACAGCCCGAAGCTGAACGCGCAGGCAATTCTTCCGTAGGTCACAACGTCCGCGATAACCTCGGGCGAGGACGTCTGCATTTCCGCGTAAACCGGCATAATATAATAGCATACCGCCGCGAATATCACCCATAATACAGCGGCAAGCGGGGCGGCTGTGCCTGCGTATTCGTTCGCCTTTTCTTCCTGT
>DBIU01000056.1 GCA_002304735.1 Ruminococcaceae bacterium UBA794
CGCGTTTTTTCGCGTTGATGGGGGTCAAGATGGGGGCCAAACTATTCATATAATTCATCTCAATGAAGCAAATTAAATTCCGACGGCAAAGCCTTACCCGCAATACCGCGACAAAAATAATCGTGCTTACTCAAAACAAAATCCCCCGAAAACCGCGGGGGATTTTAATTATATTGCGTATTTTCTCGGGAAAAGCACGGAAATTTTCGTGCCTGCGCCCTCGCTGCTTTCAAGCGAGATTGTCGCTTTGTGAAGCGCCGCGCCGTGCTTTACGATTGAAAGTCCCAGCCCCGTGCCGCCGATTTTCCGCGAACGGCTCTTGTCGACGCGGTAAAATCGCTCGAAAACTCTGTCCGCGCTTTCGCTCGGAATACCTATTCCTGTATCCGAAACGCAAAGCAAAACGCCCTGAGCCGTGTTTGAAACGTCGATTTTCACCGTTCCGCCGGGTTTGTTGTACTTGATTGCGTTGTCGAGAAGATTATAGACAATCTCGTCCAGAACAACGTAAATTCCCTCGATTTGCGCCTTTTCACCGCTCACGGACACCGAAACGCCGTTCTTTTCCGCAGCTTCGGCAAGCCTGTCGGCGCATATTTCCGCAAGCTCGTGCAAATCAACGCTCTCGCGCTTTTCATCATAGGAATTTTCGTCCATACGCGAAAGATTGATTATATCCTCGATGAGCGTTATAAGGCGGCTCGCCTCGCTCTTTATCTTCTCGGAAAACTCCTTAACGTCCTCGGGCTTTACAATCCCGCCCGCAAGCATATCCGAAATTCCGTAAATCGTCGTGAGCGGCGTTTTCAGCTCGTGCGAAACGTTCGACGTAAACTCGCGGCGAAGCTCGTCGCGGCTTTGTTTTTCGGTTACGTCAAGAATGATGATAACCGCGCCGTTTGTTTCGCCGTGCGAGAAAACGGGGCTTGCAATCGCGCTGTAATACCTCTCGGAAAGCGCAAGTCCAACTTCCGTTCTCTCGCCGCCGAGCGCACTTTCAACCGCGCGGATAAAGCTCTCGCTGTGGTTAAGCGCGAAGATGCTTCTTGTGCCGCCGCTGAAATTCGTTCCGAGAATTTTCAGCGCGGCGCTGTTATAGGACAAAACGTGCGCTTCTTTATCCGTGATAATGAAGCCCTCGCTCATATTTTCGGTTATGAGCGCGAACTCCTCGCGCGCTTTTGAAAGCTCGTTCATACGGTTTTCAATCTCGATATTGCGCGTTCTGATTTCGTGAAGAAGCGGCGCTATTTCGCCGTAATTCTCGTCGATATCGGGATTTTTCAGGTCGATTTCATTAATCGGCTTTACAATCTTGTTCGCGGTCAAATCGGCGAGCAGCAGGCTCAAAAACAGCGCCGAAATCAGCGCCAGAGCCACTCCCCACCACAAATCCGCAATCATACCGAAAACGGTGCTGTGCGTGCCGGAAACGCGGATAATATCGCCGTTTTCAAGCACCCTCGCGCAGTAAATCGTGCTTTCCGAAAGCGTTTTGCTCTCGCGCACGGACGCGCCCTCGCCCGAAGCCTTCGCCGCGGCAATCTCATCGCGTTCTGCGTGATTTTCCATTTGCGCGGGGTTCGCCTTGTTGTCGAATAAAACCGTGCCGTCAGCCGCAATGTACGTTATTCTGCTCGAAAAATCCGCGAGATTTGAAAGCCCCGCAAGATTTTTTTCCGCGCTTTCCTCGGTCATCGACGCGCTCAAAAGCTTTGCTTCTTCTTCAAGCTGCGCCGAAAACCGCTCGATATTTTTCGTGTAATCCGCTCCCAAAAATATCACAATCGCGATAATTACCGAAGCGAACGAAACGAAAAACGTTGAGAGAAATATCTTTTTGGTCATATTTTACCTCACTGTATAACAGAGAGCCTGTACCCCACGCCGCGAACCGTTTCAATCATATCGCCGCACTCGCCGAGCTTGCGGCGGAGCGTTCTTATGTGAACGTCAACGGTTCTGCTTTCGCCCGAAAAATCATACTCCCAGACGCTCGCAAAGATTTTTTCGCGCGTAACAACGTTTCCCGCGTTCTCGACAAGACAGCGCAGAAGCTCAAATTCCTTGAGAGTAAGCTGAACCTCGTTTCCGTTGACTTTCACAATATGCTTTGCGGGATTTACATAAAGCTTTGATATGCGATATTCCTTTTCGGGAGCAGCGGAAGTTCTCCGAAGCAGCGCTTTTATGCGGGAAATCAGCTCCATCGTCCCGAACGGCTTTACGATATAATCGTCCGCGCCGCCGTCAAGACCGACAACCTTGTCGTATTCCGTGCCTTTCGCCGTGAGGATAATCACCGGCAGCGAAGCCGTCGCGGAGCTTTTCCTGAGCTTTGCGAGAACGGAAAGCCCGTCCTCCTCGGGAAGCATTATATCAAGCAAAACAAGGCTCGGAAGCTCCCTTTCAACCGCAGCGAAAAACTCGGACGGGCGCTCGAAGCCTTTTGCCTCAAGTCCCGAATTTGTAAGCGCATACAGCACAAAGCTGCGGATATTCGCGTCGTCCTCAAGAAGATATATCATAAAATCACCCCGTCAGCGTTCTCCCGTAATCGAGAAATTCACCCATTCCGCGATATTTGTCGCGTGGTCGCCTATTCGTTCAAGATATTTTGCAGCCATAAGCAAATCAAGATAATACTCCGCGTCCTTTGCGTCCTCGCGGATAAGCGAGATAAGCTCGCTCTTAACCTCAAGGAAAAGCCTGTCGACGTTGTCGTCCATATCAATGGTTTTCTGCGCAAGCTCCGAATCCTTCCGCACGAACGACTCGACGCCCGTCGTCACCATTTTCACGGTTTCCTTCGCCATATCCGAGATGTGAACCTTCCCCGCAAGGTCGGTTGAACGGATAAATTCCGCAAGCTCCGCGATATCCTGCGACTGGTCGCCTATTCTCTCCATATCGGAAATCATTTTCAGCGCGGAGGAAATGGTTCTCAGGTCGCCCGCCACGGGCTGCTGACGAAGAAGAAGCTTCATACAAAGCGCCTCGACTTCACGCTCGAGATGGTCGATTTCCTCCTCGTTTGCGTTAACTCTGGCAATCATCGCCGCGCCGTCCTCGTCGAAAAGCGCCTTTACAGCGCAGGAAATGCTCTCCTCGCAAAGCGCGCCCATTCTGATAAGCTCAACGTTGAGCTGCTCAAGCTGCTCGAAAAAACGGTTTCTCATAACTCCTCCTCAGCCAAATCTTCCCGTGATGTAATCCTCGGTACGCTTGTCGCGCGGCGCTGAAAACAGCTTTTCCGTGTCGTCGTATTCGACTACCTCGCCGAGCAGGAAAAACGCGGTTTTATCGCTTATTCTCGCCGCCTGCTGCATATTATGAGTTACCATAACAATAGTATAGCACTTTTTCAGCTCAATTGCAAGGTCTTCAATCTTAGAAGTCGAAATCGGGTCGAGCGCG
>DBIU01000092.1:0-26666 GCA_002304735.1 Ruminococcaceae bacterium UBA794
GGGAAAACAAGAGTTTTCCCCTAACGATTTTGGCGGCTCGACGCCGCCAAAATCGCGCAAGTGTGGCGAGAAGAAACCAGCCTTTGACTGCGGCGGAGCAGTCAAACGGAACGCGTTCGGCAAAAAAGCCCGCCCTTTTCGCGTACCCGCCTTTGACTGCCGCAAAGCGGTCAAACGGAACGCGCAAAAAAAGCTGAATTTTGTAAAAAACTCCCCGAACTTTTTCGGTTCGGGGAGTTTCGCGTAAATTTGCTACATTGAAATTATCGAAATCAACAGTCTTATTAAACACAGCCAGAAATTCATTCGCGGGATATCGTTCTTTGCGACGATTTCCGAGCGGAACACCTCCGCGCCGTCAACCGTCACGAGATATTCGCCCACAAACTGCCCCTTTTCAATCGGCGCTTCAAGCTCCTCGGCAAAGGTGTATTCGTACTTCACGTCCTTTGCTCTGCCTTTTTCGATAACGCACTCCTCGCCCTGACGCTTGATTATCGGGTCAATTCGGGACAGCGTTCCTCGCGTTACCTTCACGGGCTTCAGCTTGTTGAAGTCGATTTCGGGCGAGAACAGCTCGAACCGCTCAAATCCGTAGTTAAGCAGCCGTTCGCACTCGTCGAAGCGCTCATCGTCCTCCTCACAGCCGAGCGCTACCGCCACAAGCTTCATATTCTTTCGCTCCGCGCACGCCGTCAGACAGCACCCCGCCGCGTCCGTTGTTCCCGTTTTGCCGCCGATAATTCCGTTGTAATAGCGAATAAGCTTGTTTGTGTTCACAAGCTGCGTTTCACCGCCGCGAAGATAGTCGACCCACGTCAGAAACCAGCCCCTGAACACCTCGTGCTTCATCAGCTCGGCAGTCACAATCGCGATATCCCGCGCGCTTGAATAATGTCCGTCGGCGTCAAGTCCCGTGCAGTTGCAAAAGCGCGTCGAGGTCATTTTAAGCTCCTTTGCGCGCTTGTTCATCAACTTTACAAACTCCGCTTCGCTCCCCGAAACGTGTTCCGCAAGCGCTACGCACGCGTCGTTTGCCGAGTTGACTATCACCGCCTCGAGAAGCTCCGCCGCAGTCATTTCCTCGCCGATATTAAGCCAGATTGTCGAGCCTTCCGTGCCGGAAGCCGCAGCCGTCGCTCTAACTTTTTCTTCAAGGGTTAGCTTTCCGCTGTCAATCGCCTCCGCCCACAGCAAGAGCGACATTGTTTTCGTTACCGAGGCGATAGGAAGCTTCGCGTCCGCGTTTTTCGACCACAAAATCTGTCCCGTGTTCGCTTCATAAAGTATCTCCGCTTTCGCCGATAATCCGCCGGGAAGCTCGCCCTCGCAATATCCCACCGCGCCTGTTGAAAATAACGTCAGTATGCACAAAAGCAAGCATATAAATCTTTTCATAAAACGCTCCTTTTCGGGTTTCGTCCTTTTCTTAAGGCAACGCCGCACAATTGCGGTGTTACCTTAATTTATATGGCTTGTTTTGCAATTTATGAAAAAGAAATCCCGAAAAACTTTCGCTTTTCGGGAATATTGTTTGCGGGAAAATGGTTTTCAATCCTCCGAGCCTTCGAGAAAATAGCTCGCTTCCATATCAGCTACCGAAAGCGCAAACGCAAGCGGGAATTTCTCAAGCGCCCTTCCTATCGTATTCTTATCCTCAATTCCCGAAAATCCCATATGCCAGCGTATCGCCATCGCTTCTTCACGCGTCAGCCGCATAAATCCGCTTATCATATAAACGCTCTTTTCGCCGTGACCGTAGGGCAGAGTATCGTGTATCTCGTAATACGGCACTTTTTCCCACTGTCCCGTTTTGTCATTTTTTGCGTTGCGGTATGAAACGCGGTACATATTCACCTTGCACAAATCGTGCAGAAGCGCCACAATCGCCGCGGT
The DNA here is from genome assembly GCA_002304735.1 of Ruminococcaceae bacterium UBA794. Taxonomy (GTDB): domain Bacteria; phylum Bacillota; class Clostridia; order Oscillospirales; family Ruminococcaceae; genus CAG-115. The sequence continues at coordinate 1,897 of DBIU01000092.1, forward strand.
TTCCGCGCTCGCTTCAAGCTTATATTCTTCTTTCACGCGCGCGCGTTCAAGATACGCCGCAAGGCACTTGTACACGTTCAGCGAATGTCGCAGAAGTCCGCCCTCGAACGCGTTGTGATATCGCGTAGACGCGGGCGCCGTGAAAAAATCGCTCTTGTTCTCCAAAAAATCAAGCAGCTTATCCGCGCCCTCGCGCTTTATGTTTTCGTTGAATATCGTGATAAATTCTTCACGCTCGGTCATCTTATTCTCCCTTCAACACAGCATAGCCGCCGTCCTCGCGCGGCAAAATCAGCGCGGAGCCATCTTCAAATATATCCAAAACGGCGGGCTTTGCCCCGAAACATTCCTCGAGCCGTTCGCTTCGCAATGCGATTTCTTCCGAATTTAGAACAGTTTCCTCGCTTTTCGCAAATCTCGTCTGATAATCTTTGGGCATTTTCGCTATCGCAATTGCCCGACAAAAACGGTCCGTTCCGCAGCGCAGCGCCCATTCAAGCTCCTCGGCGTTCGCTTCCTCCGCGCCGTCGTCGATTATCGTCACAAGCGGAAACCAACTCTTTCCGCTGCAATCCGAAACCGCTTTCTCATACTCCTTTTTGATATCGCTCGGGTCTTTCGGGAAAACGCACTCGCAGCCCAGAATTTCCTCAGCCATCATCACCGCCTGCTTAAGCTCGTTATACTCAAACTCGCAAAAACCGGGATAAAATTCCCCGAACGCGCGGGTAATGTATTTCGATATTCTTTTGTAATATTCCTCGTCAAACGGCATAAACAAATACGCTTCGTCCTGAAATTCCTCGGAATTGTACTTTTCGGCACCGAAATATTCCTCGGCGCACTTGTCAACGTCCTCGGGATAATTGTAATCTCCGATATTGCCGAGATTGTAATATCCCCGCGTAAATATGCTTCCTGTGTAATTCAGCATATAAAGCGAAAGCTCCCCGCCGAGGCAATTGCTGATAAATCGCCGCAAGTCGGTTTCCGTGCCGTCTTTAACACATTTCACAACATCGGGATAGCGTTCTTCAAACTCCGACGAATACAAATCGCGTTCTATGCACCAGCGCAGGTACGCCGCTATGTGATTGCAGCCGTTTATTGCGTCGAGCGGCAGCTTTTTCTCCAAGATTTTCTTCGAGTGAGTAAGCGACGAGTCTATAAGCCCCCGCTTGTAATACCCCTCGCACGCGTTTTCGCGGTTAGGACGCACAATATGCGATATACCGCTCATATTTTCAAGAAGCGCGTGAGTGTCGTTATCCCGCTTATACATCATTTCCTCGCGGTATATCGGAATTACTTCAAAGAAATTCACCGTTTCTCCGTTCGGAAGCGCACAGCGGTCCGCGCCCTTTTCAACGTCCTCGGGATATATCAAAAGCGAACCGCAAAGCTCGGTGTTTTCCGCGAACGTGGTTCCGTTATCGACCGTGTGACCCCAGCCGAGCCACGTTTCGCAATTTATCGGAAGCCGCGACAGCCCTTTCAGCAGCGATATCGGCCAAAACCACTCCTCCGCGTTTTCGCCGACCTTCCAATCCGCCGGCAGGCATATCAGAAGCTCCGCTCTGCCGAGTTCCTCCGCGTCAAGCTCCTTTGGTATGTTCATTATATGCGCGCCCATTCCCACGGTTATCAAAGTGTAATAATTTCGCTTTTCCGTCGGCGGTACTATGTAAATATCACAGTGAATATCGGGCGAAACAAGCTCGTGAAATACCGTCGGAAAATCCCCGAAATACTCCTTTATATGCTCCTCAATCGCGTCGATTTCCTCGTCCGCGTACATTTCGGGAGCTATTTCTTCCTCAACGTCGTCGCCGTAAAGCTCGTCGAGCATACACTCGATTTTCTCCATATACATATCCGCCGCTTCGAGAAAATCCTCGGACGGATTCATATTCATCGCCCGCGCAAACGACACCTGCGCACGCTCCAAAATCCGCTTTTTCAGCTCGTCGTTATCGTCACATTCCTCGTCCTCGGAAACTTTGTAAAGCGCCAGTCCCATTCGGAAATTCCACTTGCAGTCGTCGTCAAGGCGCTCGCGCTGTCCCTCGAGAAGCGCAACAGCTTTCTTGTATTCCTCAAGATTAAAGTACGCGGAACAGAGCATATTCAGTATATCGTCGTCTATAAGACTGTCGGGAAGCGCCGTCACGGTTTCCTCGACAAGCTCGTATTCCTCGTTTTCCAGAAGCTCGCGCAGCTTCTCTTTAATCGTTTCCTTGTTCAATTTCATTCGGTTCTCCGATTGCTTTGGTTTGTTTTTTGCAGTAAATCTCGTCCGCCGTAAGCTTAAGCACGGCAAAGCTGTTCAGAACCTGCTCCGAGATATTGCACTCGCCGCCGTTTTCGTTGTATTTCTTCAAAATATGGCTGAACCCCGTTATCTTGTCAATTCCCGTGATAAATTCGATTGTTCCCGTTACGCTTACATACTCATAATCCGCTTCAAACAGGCTCGGATTTTCCTCGTCCGGCACAACTTCATTCAGCTTGTCAATCTCAAACGACGCCTTGTTGTTCTTCTTTATAATGTCAATAAGCTCGCTTTTCTCCCCGCAGCGAAAGTAAAACTCCGGATTTCCCCCCGAAAGGCAATATCCGAAAAGCAGCGGTTCAATATATGGTCTGTCGCCGTCTATCAGCGCAAGTCTGCACATCTTCGCCTCGCGCAGCACGGCGTCTATCTCGTCTATATCCGTTATCTCTCTGCGTATCATCATTTCTATCCCCCACTCCGTTTGTCCGTTGAAAAAAGCGCCCGCACCTCAAATAAGCTGCGGGCGGTTTATGACATGAAACAGACTCTTATGCGTTCGCTTTCTTAGCAAGCTGAGATTTGATGCGAGCAGCCTTGTTCTTGTGAATAAGACCCTTGCCGGCAGCCTTGTCTACGCTTACTACCGCAGCTTTAACAACCGCTGCGTCCGCCCCGTCCTCGCGAGCCTTCTTTATGGAAGTTCTCAGAGCGGACTTTGCGCTCTTGTTCGCTTCATATCTCGCCTCAGATGTCTTTACTCTTTTCTTTGCGGATTTAATATTCGGCATTTTTTTCACCTCCGTATGCTTTTTTGATTTATTGACTGAATTTTGCAAGAATTTTCGGGAAAAATTATTTATATTCACCAAAAATCCCCCGCCAAATCTCTATTTTTAACTCTATCGGCAGGTTTTTTCTCACAGTACTAGATATTATAACACATTTTTAGAAAAATTTCAAGGGGGTAAACGAAATTTAAGGGGCTTTTTTATGGACAGAACAGGTCTTGCTATGGAATCGGCGCAAATTCTTGCCGAAAAAGACGGCGTTTCGGCGATTTCGCGTACAATCGGCGGCATAAAAATCACCGACGTCAAAATCCGCTCAGCCGCCGCGCAATCAATCGGGAAAGCCGCGGGAAGATACGTCACCCTTGAGGGCGAGCCGTCCGACGAGGGTATGACCGCGCTTTTGCACAGGGCGCTCGCGCAGTTTCTTCCCGAGCGCGGACGCGTTTTTGTCGCGGGACTCGGCAATCCCGACATTGCTCCCGACAGCCTTGGAGCGCTTTCCGTGCGCGGACTTACGAAGCTTCGCACGCGGCGCTTTGCGCTTTCGGCGATTGAAACGGACGTCGCCGCAAAAACGGGGCTTGATACCGCGAAGCTTGTCCGAGCTGCGGCGCGCGAGCTTCCCGCGGACTGCCTTATCGTTGTTGACGCGCTTTCCTGCGGCAATCCGCGTTATATCGGCAAGACCGTTCAGATTACCGACGCGGGCATTGTTCCCGGTTCGGGAGCGGGCAAGCGCAATCGTGAGCTTTCCCGCAAAACCCTCGGTATCCCTGTCGCGGCAATCGGCGTCCCTCTCGTAACCCTGCTTTCCTCCGTAACAGACAATCCCGACGACAGTCGCTTTTTTGTCACAGCGAACGATATCGACGTTATCGTAAGGCAATGGGCGGAGGTTATCTCGGCGGTTTTGGAGGAGCTTTAGAATGATATTATATTATAATGGTATATTTGGGCTTATTTAGGCGGAAAATAGCCGTATTTGTGAAAAGTGCATAAAAAACGGCGGCAATGTTGATGAAAATTCTATATGCAAAATTGCGGATATTTTTCATAATGCGCTTGAAAAATAAGGCTCAATGTGGTAAAATATCTTTTGGCGACTGCTATGGGCAGTTTTGAAACAAGGCGATGAAGTCGGAGATTGCACGCTCGGCGTGGTAACTTCGACGGAGCAATGTCCGACAAGATTCGGGCGGCAGGAATTGAAGCGCTTCGCGGTTCGCGCGCGGCAGGTTAAAGTGTCCGAGATTTTTGGATAACTAACAGGTTTGTGCGGTTAATGATGAAACACACGGAGCAGTGGATTTTTCATAATAAGCCTTCGCCGAATATTCACAAGCGTTTTACAAAAACGGGAAAGGTTAAGATTATGGCATCAAGCGAAAAGGTAAGAATCAGAATTAAGGGTTACGAGCACGGCATCGTCGACGCTGCCGCTGCTAAGATTGTCGACGCTGCAAAGCGCAGCGGCGCGAGAGTTGCGGGTCCTATTCCGCTTCCCACGGACAAGCAGGTTGTAACTATACTGAGAGCGGTTCACAAGTATAAGGATTCCCGCGAGCAGTTCGAGCTTAGAACTCACAAGCGCCTTATCGATGTAATCCGTCCCTCTCAGAAGACGATTGAGGCTCTCCAGTCTTTGGAGCTGCCCGCAGGCGTCGAGATTTCAATGGATATTTGAAGTTAAAGGCTTTCGCTTTTGACTTTGAGTTATGTTGAGGAATTTACCCAACGATTCTTCAACCACTAACCGAACGCCGATTCGCGGCGCGAGGTCATGTTGAGAGCAATCTCAACCAATAACCAAGAAGGAGGAACAGCTGATGAAAAAGGCAATCATCGGCAAGAAGGTCGGCATGACGCAGGTCTTCGACGAGGCAGGAAAGGTTGTACCCGTTACCGTTATCGAGGCGGGTCCCTGCGTAGTAGTACAGAAGAAAACAACCGAAAACGACGGCTATGACGCCGTTCAGCTCGGCTTTGGCGACGTTTCCGCAAAGCACGTCAACAAGCCTGAGCAGGGTCACTTCAAGAAAAACGACGTGGCTTTCAAGAAAACCCTTAAGGAGTTCCGCCTTGACGATACTTCCGCTCTTAATACGGGCGACATCGTAAAGGCAGACGTTTTTGCGGAGGGCGACGTTATCGACGTTGTCGGCACAAGCAAGGGTAAGGGTTTCACAGGCGCTATCAAGCGTCACAACCAGCACAGACTCAAGGAAACGCACGGTTCCGGTCCTGTTGCAAGACAGGCAGGCTCTATGGGCGCTTGCTCGTCGCCTTCGAGAATTTTCAAGGGCAAGGGTATGGCAGGTCATATGGGCGCGGAGAGAGTTACCGTTCAGAACCTTGTTGTCGTTAAGGTTGACGTTGAGAACAATCTCATCGCAGTTAAGGGCGCAGTTCCCGGTCCTAAGGGCGGAGTTGTTACCATCTGCGACGCGGTTAAGGCTTAAAAGTAAGGAGGACGATACGATATGTCAAAGATTAACGTAGTTGATATGGCGGGTAAAGTCGTTTCCGAGCTGGAGCTTAACGACGCGGTTTTCGGCATTACACCGAATGAAACCGCTATGCACACCGCGGTTGTGAACTATCTCGCAAATCAGCGTCAGGGCACTCAGTCCACTCTTACCAGAACAGAGGTAAGCGGCGGCGGAAAGAAGCCCTATCGTCAGAAGGGCACGGGTAATGCCCGTCAGGGTTCGACAAGAGCTCCGCAGTGGAGACACGGCGGTATCGCGCTCGGTCCGAAGCCCCGTTCATACAGATTTGTTATGAACAAGAAGGTAAAGAGATTGGCTATTTTGTCCGCTCTTTCCTCTAAGGTCATCGGCAACGAGATGATTGTCGTTGACGCAATCAAAACGGACGAATACAAGACCAAGACTATGGTCAATATGCTTAACGCGGTCGGCGCTCAGGGCAAGACCCTCATCGTTCTCGACTCCGCAGACAGCAAGGTTATTAAGTCCGCTTCCAACATTGAAAAGGTTAAGACGGCGCAGGTTAACTCCCTCAACGTTTACGATATCCTGAACTGCGACAAGTTCGTTATCGTAAAGGGCGCTGTTGAAAAGCTCGAGGAGGTGTACGCATAATGGAAAAGGTTGCACAGGATATCATCATCAAGCCCATTATCACCGAACACAGCACCGAATGCCTTCAGAACGGCAAGTACACTTTCAAGGTTGCTAAAAACGCAAACAAAATCGAAATCGCCAAGGCTGTCGAGGCTCTTTTCAAGGGCGTTAAGGTTGCTAAGGTCAACACGATAAGCGTTCGCGGAAGAAAGAAGAGAATGGGCAGAAACGAGGGTTACACCTCCGATTGGAAGAAGGCAATCGTTACGATTACCAAGGATTCCAAGACCATTGAGTTCTTCGACGGTATGATTTGAGTAAGGAGTGAAACGAAATGGCTATCAAAGTTTACAAGCCTGTCAATAACAGCCGCAGAGGTATGACTGTTACCGATTACAGCGGGCTGTCCAAGGTCGCTCCCGAAAAATCGCTTCTGGAGCCTGTTAAAAAGACCGCAGGCAGAAACAGCTACGGCAGAATTACCGTTCGTCACATCGGCGGCGGCAACAGAAAAAAATACCGCGTTATCGATTTCAAGAGAGATAAGCGCGGAATGAACGCGACGGTTCTTACCCTTGAGTACGACCCCAACCGTTCTGCATTTATCGCTCTCGTTCAGTACGAGGACAATGAAAAGAGATATATTCTCGCTCCCGACGGACTTAAGGTTGGCGATAACGTAAGAGCGGGCGCTGACGCGGATATCAAGCCCGGAAACGCGCTTCCGCTCGAGGCAATCCCCGTTGGTACGGTTATCCACAACATCGAGCTTCACCCCGGCAAGGGCGGTCAGATGGTTCGCTCTGCGGGCAATATGGCTCAGCTTATGGCTAAGGAGAACGGCTACGCTCTTCTCAGACTGCCCAGCGGCGAGCTGAGAAACGTTCAGGCTTCCTGCTACGCTTCTATCGGTACGGTTTCCAACCTCGACCACGAGAACGTAAACCGCGGTAAGGCAGGTAAGACCCGTCACCTCGGTATCAGACCCACAGTCCGCGGTTCTGTTATGAACCCGAACGACCACCCGCACGGCGGTGGTGAGGGTAAGTCCCCCGTTGGACGTCCCGGACCTGTTACACCGTGGGGCAAGCCCGCTCTCGGCTACAAGACTCGTTCGCTTAAGAAGGCGTCCGATAAGTTCATCGTAAGAAGAAGAAACGGTAAATAATATTGAGGTAAAGCCGTACAATTACCGGCTGCGCCTTTGTCATTCACTCGCTTGCGTCTTTTCCGTAATCTTGCACAAATTTCGCTTGAAAGGCACAAAGCCTTCCTGCGCTCAATTTGCACAATCTTACGAAAAATCTGCCGCGCGATTGAACGACAATAATTATACGGCATTACCTCAGAGAAAAACTTGACAGTTGCTGTTAATAAGAACGGCGCGGCGGTTTCCGCGAAAAAAAGTCGCCGTTCATTAACTTGCAGCTTAACTTGAAAGGAATTTATAATGGGAAGAAGCATTAAGAAGGGGCCTTACGTTCAGGAAGCTCTTATGAAGAGAGTTCTCGATATGAACGAAAAGGGCGAGAAGAAGGTTCTTAAGACCTGGAGCCGCTCCTCGACGATTTTCCCCGATTTCGTAGGTCACACGTTTGCTGTTCACGACGGCAGAAAGCACGTTCCGGTATATGTTACCGAGGATATGGTAGGACACAAGCTCGGCGAGTTTGCTCCCACGAGAACCTTTAAGGGTCACGCGGGAAGCAAAACCACGGGTAAGAAGTAAGGAGGGGAGAATATGGAAGCCAGAGCAGAACTCAGACAGGTACGTATCTCTCCGCGCAAGGTTGGAATCGTGCTCGATTTAATCCGCAACAAGCCCGTAGAAACGGCTATGGCTATTCTCAAGAATACGCCCAAGTCCGCTTGCGAGCCGCTTGCAAAGCTGCTTAAGTCCGCTGTTGCAAACGCTGAAAACAATCACAATATGGATACTTCAAGACTTTACGTTTCTCAGTGCTATGTTGGCGCGGGTATTACGCTGAAGCGTATCAGACCCAAGGACCACGGCAGAGCGCACAGAATTTTGAAGAGAACGTCCAACATCACGCTGGTTGTTAAAGAAGCTGAATAAGGAGGAGAATTACAATGGGACAGAAGGTTAATCCGCACGGTCTTCGCGTGGGTGTAATCAAGGATTGGGATTCTCGCTGGTTCGCGGGCAAAGCAACCTTCGGTGATACACTTGTCGAGGATTACAAAATCCGTGACTACCTGATGAACAAGAGAATGTTCAGCAAGGTATCCGGCGAAAAGACCGGCCAGCTGCTCTCCAGAGCCGTTGGTATCGCAGACATTCAGATTGAGCGCACAGGCGCTGACAAAATCAAAATCTACATTCACGCCGACAAGGTGGGAATGCTTATAGGACCCAAGGGCGCGGAGATTGAAAAAATCCGCGGCGAGGTTGAAAAGCTTATCGGAAAGACGGTTTCTATCGATATCGTTGAAATCAAGAACCCCGACCTCAACGCTCAGCTCGTTGCAGACAGCATCGCTCAGCAGCTCGAAGGACGCGTTTCCTTCAGACGCGCTATGAAGCAGGCTATCGGCAGAACGATGAAGAGCGGCGCTAAGGGTATCAAGACCATGGTTAGCGGTCGTCTGGGCGGCGCGGAAATCGCTCGCTCCGAGAGCTACCACGAGGGTACTATTCCGCTTCAGACTCTTCGCGCTGACATCGAATACGGCGTTGCAAGAGCAAACACCACTTACGGCGTAATCGGCGTTAAGGTTTGGATTTACAACGGCGAAGTTCTTAAGGGCGAAATCCCCGCGAACAAGCCCGCTCGCAGCGACAGAAACGAGCGCGGCGACAGACGCCGTAACGACAGAGCAAACGGCGCGGGCAGAAACGGCGACCGTCGTCCTCCCCGTAAGCCCAGAACAGAAGCAAAAAAAGAAGGGGGTAACGAATAATGCTGCTTCCTAAGAGAGTAAAGTACAGAAGAGTGCAGAGAGGTCGCCGTAAGGGCGTTGCTACAAGAGGCAACAAGGTTACGAACGGCGAGTATGGTCTTCAGGCGCTCGAAGCTGCTTGGATTAAGTCCAACCAGATTGAGGCAGCCCGTATCGCAATGACGCGTTATATCAAGCGCGGCGGTCAGGTTTGGATTAAGATTTTCCCCGATAAGCCCGTTACGACAAAGCCGCTCGGCACTCGTATGGGTTCGGGAAAGGGTTCGCCCGAATATTGGGTTTCCGTTGTAAAGCCCGGCAGAGTTATGTTTGAAATCGCCGGCGTTCCCGAGGAAACCGCCAAGGAAGCTATGCGTCTTGCGATGCACAAGCTCCCTATCAAGTGCAAGTTTGTTAAAAAGGAAGACGGAGGTGAGCTTTAATGAAGGCTTCGGAAATTAAATATCTTTCGGAAAAAGAGCTTGAAACTAAGCTCGCCGAGCTTAAACAGGAGCTGTTCAACCTGCGCTTCCAGCTCGCCGTAAACCAGCTTGACAACCCCACCAGAATAAAGGCTGTCAAGAAGGACATCGCTCGCATCAAGACCGTTCAGCGCGAACGCGAGCTTACGGCTCAGAATTAAGGAAGGAGGATAAGAACTAAAAATGGAAAGAAATCTTAGAAAAACAAGAGTAGGCAAAGTCGTAAGCGATAAGATGGATAAGACAATCGTTGTCGCTATCGAGGATAATGTTCGTCATCCTCTTTACAAGAAAATCGTAAAGCGCACTATCAAGCTCAAGGCTCACGATGAGGAGAACACCTGCAAGATAGGCGACAGAGTTGAAATTATGGAAACAAGACCCCTTTCAAAGGATAAGAGATGGCGCCTTGTTAACGTAATCGAGCGCGCTAAGTAATTTCTTATTTTTCGTCGGAATCTTCCGACAGGGAAGGAGTATAAGCCATGATACAAATGCAGACATTGCTCAAGGTTGCCGACAACACAGGCGCCAAGGAGCTTATGTGTATCAGAGTGCTGGGCGGAACCCGCAGAAGATACGCAAATATCGGCGACGTTATCGTAGCTTCCGTTAAAAAAGCTACACCCGGCGGCGTTGTTAAAAAAGGCGACGTTGTAAAGTGCGTTGTAGTTCGCTCGGCAAAGGGTCTGAGACGCGACGACGGCACATATATCCGCTTTGACGAAAACGCGGCGGTTATCATCAAGGAGGACAAAAATCCGAAGGGAACTCGTATTTTTGGGCCGGTTGCAAGAGAGCTGAGAGATAAGGATTATATGAAAATCCTTTCCCTTGCTCCCGAAGTTCTTTAATGGAGGTGCCGCGGTATGAATATTAAAGTCGGCGACACGGTCGCTCTTATGACGGGCGACAGCAAGGATAAGTACACTAACGGTCAGAACGGCAAGAGAAAGACCGGAAAGGTTCTGACTGTTTCCCCCAAGGAGGGCAAGGTAATCGTTGAGGGTATCAATATGGTTACCAAGCACGTTAAGCCCAAGCAGCAGGGTCAGCTCGGCGGCAGAGTTCAGGCTGAAAGCCCGATTTATGCCTGCAAGGTTATGCCTGTTTGCCCTAAGTGCGACAAGCCTACAAGAGTAGGTCACAAGATTGAGGACGGCAAGAAAATCAGAGTCTGCAAGCACTGCGGAGCAGAGCTGAAGTATTGATTGCCCAGAGGTCGGGTATAAGCAGCGCAAAAGTTCGCTTCACGCGCTAAAACCCGGCTTAAACGGAGGAAAAAACTATGGCAAGAATGAAACAATTCTATAAGGAAACCGTAGCTCCCGCGCTTTTCAAGAAGTTCGGCTATAAGTCTGTTATGCAGACTCCGAAGCTTGACAAAATCGTTGTTAACGTAGGCTGCGGCGAGGCAAAGGAGAACGCGAAGATTATCGACAACGTTATGGCTGAGCTTGCGACCATTACAGGTCAGAAGCCCGTTGCCTGCAAGTCCAAGAAGTCTGTCGCGAACTTCAAGTTAAGAGAAGGTCAGGTTATCGGCGTTAAGGTTACGCTCCGCGGAGAGATTATGTACGAGTTCCTCGACAGACTCTTCAACGTTGCGCTTCCTCGCGTACGCGATTTCAGAGGTATCAACCCCAACTCCTTCGACGGAAGAGGAAACTACTCTTTCGGTCTTAAGGAACAGCTTATCTTCCCCGAAATCGAATATGATAAAATCGACGCTGTTCGCGGTATGGATATCAACTTCATCACAACCGCTAAAACCGACGAAGAAGCCAGAGAGCTGCTCACCCTGATGGGCGCTCCTTTCGAGAAGTAATAAGGACGGAGGAAAGCTATGGCTAAGATGTCACTCAAGCAGAAGCAGCTCAGAGAGCCGAAATTTTCGACTCGCGCTTACAACAGATGCAAGATTTGCGGCAGACCTCACGCGTATATGCGTAAGTTCGGCATTTGCAGAATCTGCTTCAGAGAGCTTGCTTACAAGGGACAGATTCCCGGCGTGAAGAAGTCGAGCTGGTAATCAATTCGCTTCTGCAAATTCCCTCGCCGGACGGGTTTTTCAGATGTCCGGCTCTGTATCGACAAGGCGCTTTATAGCGCGGATTATGCGAGTACGACGAACGGGCGCTCGGCGCCGATGGAATTCGTAACGGCTCAGCGTTAGGAGGTAAATGAATGCAGATTACAGATACTATCGCGGATATGCTTACGAGAATTCGCAACGCCAATTCCGCAAAGCACCCCACTGTTGACGTTCCCGCTTCCAACCTTAAGAAGCAGATTGCACAGATTTTGCTTGACGAAGGCTACATCAAGTCCTTCAAGGTTGTTGACGACAACAAGCAGGGCGTTATCAAAATCACTCTTAAGTACACCGACAGCAAGGCGCAGGTTATCACCGGTCTTAGGAGAGTTTCCAAGCCCGGTCTTAGAATCTACTCCAACTGCAAGGATATGCCCAAGGTTATGAAGGGCCTCGGAATCGCTATCGTTTCCACTTCCAAGGGTATTATGACGGACAAAAAGGCTCGCGAAATGAATGTCGGCGGCGAAGTGCTGGCATTTGTATGGTAAGGAGGAATAGTAATGTCAAGAATCGGTAGAATGCCTATTACTGTTCCTGCGGGCGTTGACGTTAAAATCGACGGCTCCGTTGTAACCGTAAAAGGTCCCAAGGGCACAATCACAAAAGAGTTCAATCACACAATGAAAATTACCCACGAGGGCAATGTTATCACTGTTGAGCGTCCCAACGACGAGAACGTTTCTCGTTCGCTTCACGGTCTTACAAGAACGCTTATCCATAATATGGTAGTAGGCGTTACGGAGGGCTACAAGAAGGAGCTTGAAATCAACGGCGTCGGCTTCAGATGCGAAAAGCAGGGCAAGGACGTTATTATGAACCTCGGCTATTCTCACAAGGTCGTGGTTTCCGATACGGACGACTGCAAGCTCGAAGTTCCCAGCCCCAACAAGATTATCGTTGTCGGAATCGACAAGCAGAAGGTTGGCCAGCGCGCTTCCGAAATCAGAAGCAAGCGTCCTCCCGAGCCTTACAAGGGTAAAGGTATCAAGTACGTTGACGAGTATATCCGCCGCAAGGAAGGCAAGGCAGGAAAGGGCAAGAAGTAATATTGATTATATCGGGGCTTTTTCGCCTCGTGAGATATTAATTCTGATTGAAAGGCTTTTCCCGCAATACGCGTCGCTGCGCGTACAGGGATAAGACTGTGAAAGGATATGAACAATGGTTAAAATAATCGATAAGAACAAGAGCAGAATGCGCCGTCACAAGCGCGTTCGCGGCAAGATTTCGGGTACTCCCGAATGCCCCAGACTTAATGTTTTCCGTTCTTCTATGCATATTTATGCTCAGATTATCGACGACGTAAACGGCAAGACGCTTTGCGCTGCTTCTTCCACCGAAAAGGGCTTTGGAATGTACGGCGGCAACTGCGAGGCTGCTAAGAAAGTCGGACAGATGATTGCTGAAAAGGCAAAGAACGCGGGTATCACCGACGTCGTTTTCGACAGAGGCGGATATGTGTATCACGGAAGAGTAGCCGCTCTTGCTGAAGGCGCAAGAGAAGGCGGACTCAATTTCTGATAAGGAGGGAAATAACTTGGCTAGAATTGAACAGACAGAAAACGAGCTTTCTGAGAAGGTTGTTTACATCAACCGCGTTTCCAAGACCGTTAAGGGCGGACGTATTATGAAGTTCTCGGCTCTCGTAGTTGTTGGCGACGGAAACGGAACAGTAGGCTTCGGTATGGGCAAATCCAACGAAGTTCCCGACGCAATCCGCAAGGGAATTGACGACGCAAAGAAAAATCTTCACAAGATTGCTCTTAAGGGCACTACCATTCCTCACGAGATTACGGGTAAGTTTGGCGCAGGCGCAGTTCTGATGCGTCCCGCTCCCGAGGGTACCGGCGTTATCGCGGGCGGTCCCGTTCGTGCCGTAATCGAAATGGCGGGAATTAAGAACATTCGTACTAAATCCCTTCGCTCGAATAACCCCTGCAACGTTGTAAGAGCTACAATGCAGGGTCTTATGTCGCTGCGTACCGCTGAAGAAGTTGCGGCACTCAGAGGCAAGAGCGTCAAGGAGCTTTGATTTAAGAGCTTATAGGAGGATTACACAATGGCAGACTTAAAAATTACTCTTGTACGCTCCTTAAACAGCTGCAAGAAAAATCAGATTGCCACCGCCAAGGCGCTCGGTCTTCACAAGATTAATTCCGTGACTACTCAGCCCGATAACGGCGCTACAAGAGGCAAGATTAAGACTATCGCTCACCTTGTTAAGGTTGAAGAAGTCTGAAACGCAGTGTTCTGCAAGCTATCAACTAAAGAAATGGGGTGCAATAGTTAAATGAAACTTCACGAATTAAAGCCGGCTATCGGCGCTGTTAAGGACGTTAAGCGCATCGGCAGAGGTCACGGTTCCGGTCAGGGTAAGACCGCCGGCAAGGGACACAAGGGTCAGAAGGCTCGCTCGGGCGGTTCTATCAGACCCGGCTTCGAGGGCGGTCAGATGCCGCTTCAGAGAAGAATGCCGAAGAGAGGCTTCAACAACATTTTTGCTGCTGAATATGCCACCGTTAACGTTTCCGAGCTTGAAAAGAGATTCGAGGACGGCGCAGTTGTTGACGCTGAGGCTCTCGTAGCTTCCGGCGCTATCAAGGACGCAAAGGACGGCGTTAAAATTCTCGGCAACGGCGAGCTTACAAAGAAGCTTACCGTAAAGGCGGTTAAGTTTACGGCTTCCGCTCAGGAAAAAATTGAAAAGGCGGGCGGAAAGGCTGAGGTGATGTAATTGAACGGAATGCTTACGGTCTTTCGCAACGCGTGGGTTGATACCGCGCTTCGCAAAAAGATTCTGTACACGCTGTTTATCATCATACTGTTCCGCTTAGGCTCAAGCATCTTCGTTCCTTTTCTCAACAACGAGGGCATTAAAGACCTTATCGGCGACGCTTCGCTGCTGAATTACCTCGACACGATGACGGGCGGCGCGCTCTCTCAGGGAACGCTTCTCGCAATGTCAATCACGCCTTACATCAACGCGTCGATTATTATTCAGCTTCTCACGGTTGCTATTCCTCCTCTTGAAAGGCTTTCAAAAGAAGGCGAGGAGGGAAGAAAGAAGATAAACAAAATCACAAAGTTTACTTCTCTCGGCATCGCGGTTATTCAGGCGGTTGCGTTTTACTTCACGCTCAGAGGCGGCGCGAGAACCGAATACGGCGTCACGGAGCTTTTGAAATACGGCGAAGGCTCGGATATGTTCGCGCAGGTTTTGTCCGCAATAACAATCGTTGCGTGCTTTGTCGCGGGAGCTTCGGTTATCATCTGGCTCGGCGACAGAATTAACGAAAAGGGCATAGGAAACGGCATTTCGATGATACTTTTCGCAGGTATCGTTGCGCGTTTCCCCGATGATGTAAACACTTATATCAAGCTCTGTCAGACAGACGCAAGCAAAATCCCCTTCATCATCGTAATCGTTCTGATTTACATTGTGATGATGTGGTTCGTTATCTTTATGACAAACGCCGAGCGCAGAATTCCGGTTCAATACGCAAAGCGCGTTGTCGGAAGAAAAATGTACGGCGGTCAGTCAACGCACATTCCGATTAAGGTTGCAATGAGCGGCGTTATGCCCATAATCTTCGCGATGTCGATTATGTCGCTTCCGCAGACAATCTGCTTCTTCTTCGGAATTAAAGGAACGGGAGATACTTTCTGGGACGGCTTTGTCCGCTTCTTCAGCCAAAATTCACCCGTTTACGCAGTGATTTATTTCCTGCTCATAATCGCGTTTAACTACTTCTATGTCGCGATTTCCTATAACCCCGTTGAGATTGCAAACAATCTGAAGAAAAACAACGGCGCAATCCCCGGCTATCGTCCCGGAAAGCCCACGTCGGACTTCATTCACAACTCTCTCAACAAGGTTACGCTTTTCGGAGCGATTTTCCTCGGTATTGTCGCAATTTTCCCGATTATCTTCTCTATGGTATCGGGTATCAGCGGTCTGGCGCTCGGCGGCACGACAATGCTCATCGTTGTCGGCGTTGCTCTCGAAACGGTTCGTTCTCTCGAAAGCCAGATTATGATGCGTCATCACCCCGGATTTTTGGACTGATAAACACCTAAGACCAAGACGGCGGCTTTTGCTGTCGTCGCGGTTGAGGGCTGTAACGCTCACACAGGAGAATGACTTATGAATATGATATTCTTAGGCGCTCCCGGCGCCGGCAAAGGCACGCAGGCAGAGGTTGTCTGCAAGGAGCTTAATATTCCCGCAATCTCTACGGGTAATATGCTCAGAGAAGCCGTAAAAAACGGAACTGAAGCAGGTCTTAAGGCCAAGAGCTTTATGGACGCAGGCGAGCTTGTTCCCGATGATGTCGTAATTGGTATCCTCAAGGACAGAATTGCTCAGCCCGACGCTCAGAACGGCTTTATCCTCGACGGCTTCCCCAGAACCGTTGAACAGGCTGAGGCGCTCGATAAGATGGGCGTTAATATCGATAAGGTTGTTGAAATCGCGGTTTCCGACGAGGCAATAACCGCAAGAATGAGCGGCAGACGCGTTTGCGAAGGCTGCGGAAATTCTTATCATATCGAGTATAAGCCGACAAAGGTTGAAGGCATCTGCGACGCGTGCGGGGCTAAGGTCGTTCAGAGAATCGACGATAAGCCCGAAACGGTTCAGGCTCGCCTTAAAACCTATCACGAGAAAACAGCTCCTCTCAAGGATTATTACGCTAAGAGAGGAAAGCTGGTTACGGTTGAGGGTCAGAACGAAATTGCCGAAACTTCAAGACTTACGCTCGCGGCAATCAGAGGTAACTAATGATTCAGATTAAAAATCCCGCGGAGCTTAAAGGTATGATTAAGGCGGGCGAGCTTGCGGCGCAGGCTCTCGCGCTTGCGGGAAAAAACGTCAAAGCAGGCGTTTCCACTTGGGAACTGGACAGAATCGTTGACGAGTTTATCCGTTCAAAGGGCGGAAGCTGCCCCTGCTATGGTTTTGAGGGTTTCCCCGGGCATAATTGCTTTTCAATTAACGAGCAGCTTATCCACGGGATTCCCAGCAAAAAAGCGGTCCTCAAGGACGGCGATATCATTTCCTGCGATATCGTAGCCGAGCTTGACGGCTTTATGGGCGACAACACGAAAACTTTTACGGTCGGCGAGGTTTCGGACGAAGCCAAGCGGCTTATGAAGTACACCGAAGAGGCGCTTTATAAAGGTATCGAGCAGGCGGTTGCGGGAAACCGCATCGGCGACATTTCTCACGCGATTGAAACTCACGTCAAGAGCGGCGGATATGCCGTTGCGGAAAAATTCATCGGTCACGGCGTCGGTCGCGAAATGCACGAGGACCCCGAAGTGCCGAATGAAGGCAAAGCAGGTCACGGACCGAGGCTTGTTCCCGGTATGACTATCGCAATCGAGCCGATGGTTAATTCACACAGCAACAGAGTAAGGATACTCGGCGACAAGTGGACCGTCGTCACAACAGACGGCAGCCTTTCCTGTCATTTCGAGCATAGTATCGCTATCACAAACGGCGAGCCTCTTATTCTGACTTTGGAGAGCCACTGATGATTGCGGCGGGTACTGTGGTTATAAGCGGCGCAGGTCACGACTGCGGAAGGGCGATGTTGGTCGTCCGGATTGACGGCGATAATATTTTCGTCGCCGACGGCAAGGAGCGAAAGCTCGATAAGCCGAAGAAAAAAAATCAAAAACACGTCCGCGCGACAAATCGGGTTATATGCCCCGACGGACTCACGGACAGAAAACTGCGGCGAACGCTCAGAGAGCTGTTCGGGCAGGACAGCGCGTTACAGGAGAGTGAATAAGCTTGTCTAAAGAAGACGTACTGGAAGTGGAAGGCACAATATTGGAGGCGCTGCCAAACGCACAGTTCAAGGTGGAGCTTTCAAACGGTCATCAAATTCTCGCTCATATAAGCGGAAAGCTGAGAATGAATTACATCAGAATTCTTCCCGGCGATAAAGTGACCGTAGAAATGTCGCCCTACGACCTTACAAAAGGCAGAATTACCTGGCGCGCCAAGTGATTTTGCTTACACGGTTTTGTTTCATTTGAGCGTCAAGGCGCTCAGGAGGAGGTATTACAATGAAAGTCAGACCTTCGGTAAAGCCTATGTGCGATAAATGCAAGGTTATCAAGCGCAAGGGCAAGGTTATGGTTATTTGTGTTGAACCTAAACACAAGCAAAGACAGGGTTAATTCCCGGACAGGAGGAAAATAAGTATGGCAAGAATTGCAGGCGTGGATTTGCCTAAGGAAAAGCGCGTTGAAATAGGTCTTACCTATGTATACGGCATCGGCAGAAAGTCCGCAAATGATATTCTGGCAAAAGCGGGTGTTAATCCCGACACACGCGTTCGCGACCTCACAGACGACGACGAAGCGAAAATCCGCGACGTTATCGACAAGGAAGGCTACGTTGTAGAAGGCGACCTCAGAAGAATGGTTGCTCTTAACATCAAGCGTCTGGTTGAAATCAACTGCTATCGCGGCACGCGTCACCGCAAGGGTCTCCCCGTTCGCGGTCAGCGCACCAAGACCAACGCCAGAACACGCAAGGGTCCCAAGAAGACAATTGCAAACAAGAAGAAATAATACGAAAGGCGGTAAATAAATGGCACAGGCAAAAGCAAAACAGGTTGTTCGCAGACGCCGTGAGCGTAAGAACGTCGAGAACGGCGCAGCTCATATTCAGTCGTCCTTTAACAACACTATCGTCACCATCACCGACCTTCAGGGAAACGCTCTCTCGTGGGCTTCCGCGGGCGGACTCGGCTTCAGAGGCTCGAGAAAATCTACCCCGTTTGCTGCGCAGACTGCTGCTGACGTTGCTGCTAAGGCTGCAATGGAGCACGGACTGAAGACCGTTGAGGTTTATGTAAAGGGCCCCGGTCAGGGACGCGAGGCGGCTATCAGAGCGCTTCAGGCTGCAGGTCTTGAGGTTAAGCTCATCAAGGACGTTACTCCTATTCCCCACAACGGCTGCCGTCCCCCCAAGAGAAGAAGAGTCTGAATTGCTGCTTTGCTCATATTAATGAGCAGTCAGATGAAGAAAGTCGAGCGCAACGTTTGCTCGGCGTCGGTTTTACCGATATAACATTAACTAACGGAGGAATTTTACTATGGCTATAAATCGCGACCCGATTTTGAAAAAGTGCAGAAGTCTGGATATCAGCCCCGCTGTTTTGGGCTATTCCGAGAACAAGAAGTCCAAAAGACACCCCGAGGGCAACCGCCGCAAGAAGGTTTCCGAATACGGTCAGCAGCTCAAGGAAAAGCAGAAGCTGAAGTTCGTTTACGGCGTTCTTGAGAAGCAGTTCTATCACTACTATGAGCTTGCAACCAAGGAAGAGGGCATTGCCGGCGAAAACCTCATCAGAATACTCGAAAGCAGACTTGACAACATCGTTTTCAGAATGGGTCTTGCTATTACCCGCCGCGAGGCACGTCAGCTTGTTTCTCACGGTCATTTCTGTGTGAACGGCAAGAGAGTTGATATTCCCTCTTACAGAGTTAAGGTTGGCGATGTTATTTCCCTTCGCGACAAGAGCAAAAAGAGCAAGAAGTTCGAGCAGATTGCTGAAGTAGCAGGCGGCAGACTCACTCCTATGTGGCTTGACGTTGACAAGGAAAAGCAGACCGCAAAGGTTACCCGCACGTTTATGCGCGACGACCTCGATTTCGAGATTGCCGAGCACCTGATTATCGAGTTGTATTCTAAATAATTGCCGTCTAAATCCGCTTTCCGACATTGCGCGGAGAATAACGGATTTACTGAGAGCATACAGATATTTAGTGCAGTTATTTTTAATTCATACTCCTTTTCGGAATTTCCGATTAGAGCCGCGTTTTTGCGTCAATACTCTTATGTAACGGCGTGAGCGTGAATTAAAATTAACAGGAATACGGCTGCCGGCTTTACGTCGGCGAAGCACATAACGGATAATTAAGGCAAACGGAGAGGAGATTCTCTTTTCCGTGACAGACAAGCTTGCGGGGAGGGTTACCAATGCTTGAAAAAATCGAAAAGCTCAACATCGAGACCTTTAAGCTAAGGTCGGACGGAACTTATGGAATGTTCGTTCTGGAGCCTCTTCAGAGCGGATATGGAAACACCCTGGGCAACAGCCTTCGCAGGGTTCTGCTCTCCTCACTGCCGGGAGTCGCTGCGACTTCGGTTAAAATCGAAGGCGTTCAGCACGAGTTTTCCACTATTCCCGGCGTTAAAGAAGATGTTACCGAAATCATTCTTAACATCAAGGGTCTTAGAGCAAAAATGTACGGCGAAGCTCCCAAGACCATTTATATCGAGGCTGAGGGCGAGTGCGAGGTAACTGCCGGCGATATCAAAACCGACAGCGAGGTTGAAATCCTTGACCCCGGTATGCACATCGCGTCGCTCGGTGCAGGCGCAAAGCTGTATATGGACATCACGCTCGACAGAGGCAGAGGCTATGTTTCGGCGGAGCAGAACAAAAATCAGCTCCAGCCCGTTATCGGCGTTATCCCGATTGACAGCATCTACACTCCCGTGCTGAAGTGCAACTATACGGTTGAAAACACACGCGTTGGTCAGAGAACCGACTACGAAAAGCTCGTAATCGAAATTTGGACCGACGGCACAATCTCCGCTAAGGAAGCTGTTTCCTACGCGGCGAAAATTCTTATCGAAAGGCTTTCGCTCTTTGCGGAGCTTTCCGATGAAACCAATCCTCAGGAGCTTATGGAAACGCGCGAGGAAAGCCGCAAGGACAAGGTTCTCGAAATGACTATCGAAGAACTTGAGCTTTCCGTTCGTTCGTTTAACTGCTTAAAGAGAGCCGGAATCAATACCGTCGAGGACCTTGTAAACAAGTCGCCCGAGGATATGATGAAGGTTAGAAACCTCGGCAAAAAGTCGTTCGACGAGGTTAAGGCAAAGCTTCAGTCGCTCGGCTGCGAGCTTATGAACTCCGAGGAGAGCAAGTAATTCAATAAAACTATTCCCGAAAGGAGAAGATATTATGCCCGGTTCCAGAAAACTCGGCAGAGCAAGCGACCATAGAAAGGCAATGCTCAGAGGTATGGTTACTTTTCTGCTTGAAAACGGAAAAATCGAAACCACTGTTACTCGCGCAAAGGAAGTTCGCGCTGAGGCTGAAAAGATGATTTCGCTTGGCAAGGCAAACACGCTTCACACCAAGCGCCAGATATTCTCGTACATCACCAAGGAAGACGTTGCGAAGAAGCTCATTGATGAAATCGCTCCCAAGTACAACGGAAGAAACGGCGGTTATACAAGAATTTACAAGCTCGGTCCGCGCCGCGGCGACGCTGCTGAAATGGCAATTATCGAGCTGGTTTGATTTAATCAACGAACAAACAAAAGCTCTCCTTCGGGAGGGCTTTTCTTTTTACGGGAAAAAAATGCCGAATAATCAAAATGTGATGAAAATTTCAGAAAAGCCGCTTATAATGAGGTTGAAAAATCGCGGAAAATGTGTTATAATATAATATGAGTATGTGTACCTGTGAAAGGAATTAAAATGAACAACAGATTTGAAAATAAGCTCTGCCCCATTTGCAGGGCGCGGTTTACGGACAAGGCGGACATTGTCGTCTGCCCGATTTGCGGAACTCCGCATCACAGAGCGTGCTATGAAATAAGAGGTCATTGTGGGCTGGAAAATCTTCACGCAAGCGGTTTTACTTGGAACGGACGGCTTCCCGACGAACCCGAGCCTGTTCAGACGCCGCCTCAGAACGGTTTTACAGATAATTCTTCCGCTGAGCAAAGCGATATGAACGGCGTGGAGGACGATAATATTTTCGTGGAAATAGGCGGCTCGGACGACCCGTTCGGCGGCTTTTTCAAAAAGCTTCGCGACCCCTCTATCGGCGAGGACGGAGTAAGTATGAAAGAGCTTACCGCTTATACCGCCACAAGCGCCTTTCATTACGGCAGAGCGTTTGATGTGTTCCGCTCAAAATCGGGCGGGAAAAAGCGCAGAGTTTTCTTTAATTTTGCGTCGGGATTTCTCGCGCCTGCGTTTCAGTTTTACCGCAAAATGGACGTTTTCGGCTTGATTTCAATGCTGATAATGCTCCTTCCGTTTGGATTTGCGGCGTTTTTCCCGTCGTTTTTCAGCACGAGCGGCGCTTATTATCTCCTCAATGCATATTCTCTCGCAACCTTCATTGTCCTGAGCGCGTTCGGGGATTATTTCTATTATCTTCACGCGGTCAAGAGCATAAAAAAATTCCGATTGAGCTTTAAGGGCGACACGCTTTCGGACGAGTACTTCGAGGCGCTCGCGGAAAAGGGAAAGCCGTCCGTGCTGAGGGCGATTGTCGGCATACTCTTGTTAATGCTTCTCACAAGCAGTATTCTTTGGCTTTCAGGTTCGTTTACAAATCCCTCCGATTTGCTCGGTATATTCGCATAAAAGGAATTGCATATGAAACGTCGGCTTGAACAATTTTACGCGTCTTTCGGCGACAAGGGCGTTATGTTTATTCTTTACGCTTTTTCGGTTGTCGTAAATTCGCTTATGACAATGTGTATGGAGCTTCCCGAGGTTTTTCCCGAGGAAATAAGCGCCGCGGGCATTGCCGCGTTCTTTTCGGGGAAAAACCGGTCCGAATTGCTCGGGAAAATCGACGTTAAGGGCGGATATATTCACTCGCTGCTTTACACGCCGCTCTTTCTCGTTTTTGACAATCCATACGCTCTTTACAAAGCTATGCTTGTCATAAACGCGATTATCGTCAGCTTTATTCCGCTTATTTCCTATCATCTCGCGTCGAAGCTCGGCGTTGAGCGCGTTCGGCAGAAGCTTTTGGCGGCGCTTTGCTGCGGAATGTACGTTTCCGTCGTGACCGCGTCGAAGTTTATCTTGACGGACGCGATAACCTGCCTTATGGTGTGGGTGCTTATTCTGTGCATTTACGCGGCTTGGGACAAGAAAAACCGCTACACTCGCTTTACAATGTCAATGCTCGCCGGTTTTCTATGCGCGGTTGCGTTTGCGGCAAACCCCGACCTTGTCGCGGCTGTTATTGCAATTATTCTTACGGTGGTTATTGCGCGCGTTTTCCTGCGTGAAAAGCTGATAAACATTCCCGCGTTTGCAGGCTCGCTTGTCGTGTCGTTTATCGCGGAGCATTTCGCGCGGATTATGGTTATGCGATACGCCGCAAACGCCGCGGAGGACGGTTCTGCGGGATTTTTCATCGAGCCGAATTTATCAAACGGATTTGAAAGAGTTTTCGGCGAAATCTACACGTTTATGACCGAAAGTTTCGGAATGGGCGCGCTTGCGGCGGCGCTTTTTGCCGTTATAATTTACGCTTGGATAAAAGAGGGCATAAAGAAAAAGGAAACCCTGCTTGAAAACGGGACAAGAGTTTACGAACCCGCAAAGCATAAATACAGCGTAAGACTGACGGTTTTCGGGCTGTTTCAGTTTATCGCGGCGGCAATGCTTACGGTTATTCTCCCGATAATCAATTTCACGAGATATGACGCGGCTTCGGCAATAGGCGAGCGTTCGCGGTGTTTTGCGCCCGCAGCGCTGTTTTTCGTGATGATTTTCGTGTTCAGATACGCGATTGACATCAAAAAGCTGCTTCTCGGAACGGGAATTTACGCATATTCCTGCCTTTGCTTCGGATTGACGCATTACACAAATTCCGGAGCTGTCGAACAAGGAGCTTTGCCGATGATTACGCCGTTTCGCTTCGGCGAGGACGTTTTGTCGGAAGCGACGGGTATGAGCTGCATTATAATGTCGTCGTGCGTTTTTTCAGTATTTGTGCTGCTGATTGTGTTCGCTTCCTGCGCTAAAAAGTACATCACAAGGTTCGTTTCCGTGACAATGCTCGGAATACTTGTCTACAACACGATTTACTCGGCGTTTTACTATCTTCCGACAACAGCCGAGTATCTTTCCGAAAAAACCGAGCCTTATAAAAACGCTGCGGAGCTTCTCTACAACGACTCGCAGTCGCCTCCCATAATAGTCTACGAGGCTGAGCCGGAGCTTGCCGCGACGCTTCAGTTCCTCAAGCTTGAAGCCACGGTCAGAATAATGGATAAGAACGAAAAAGTTCCCGAATCCTGCCTGCTCGTGACCAAAAACAGCGTAAAAGCGCCGTTTGAGGGCGGCTCTTACGATATCGTCGGAAAAACCGACAAATACACGGTTTACGCGTACGGCGAGAGCGCGCGCGACTTTATCCGTTACAGTTCGGCTTCGTCGGGCGGCGCGCCGCGGCTTCCGAGCAGCTCGACTTCAAGCTCGTCGTCAACAAGTAAAACCGACAGAAAAGAGTGATTAAATGCCCGTTTTCAAAAAGGCGAAGCGCTTATCTCCCGCAAGAACGCTGGTTCTGGGATTTTTGATAATAATTGCCGCGGGAACGCTTCTTCTCTGCCTTCCCGCAGCCTCGAGAGCAGGCAAATTCACGCCTTTTTTCGACTGCCTTTACACGGCGACTTCCGCAACGTGCGTTACGGGACTTGTCGTGTATGATACATGGGCTTACTGGTCGGTTTTCGGGCAGGTTGTAATTGCGCTGCTCGTTCAGGTCGGCGGGCTTGGCTTTGTCACGCTCATTACGTTCTTTAACGTGGCGATGGGCAAAAAGCTCGGCTTCAAAACGCTGAAAATCGCTTCCGAGGACCTTTCCGAAAGCAGCTTCAAAAACGGGCGGAAAATCTTTATCCGAATTGTAAAATATTCTCTGATTTTCGAGCTTATGGGCGCTGTTATTATGTCGTTTGCGCTGTTCCCGAAATACGGCGGATACGGGATTTGGATAGCCGCGTTTACGAGCGTAACCGCGTTTTGCAACGCAGGTTTTGACCTTGAGGGAATGGAAGGCGAGTTTTCGAGCTTGATTTCTTTTCAGGATAATCCCGCGGTGCTTATCACGATAGCGACGCTGATTATTCTCGGCGGGCTTGGATTTATCGTCTGGGAGAATTTCCTCACGATACGCGAGAGCAGGAAAATTTCGCTTCACACAAAGGTTGTTCTTGTGATGACGGCGGCGCTTGTCGCGGCGGGAACGCTGTTTTATCTCGTTTCCGAGTGGAATAATCCGAAAACGCTCGGGAAAATGGACTTCGGCGAAAAGCTTCTGAACGCGTTTTTCTCGTCCGTT
>DBIU01000092.1:26755-29322 GCA_002304735.1 Ruminococcaceae bacterium UBA794
ATGGGAACGATTGTTTTGATGTTTATAGGAGCGGCTCCAGGCTCGACGGGCGGCGGAATAAAGGTAACGACGCTTATGGTTGTGATAATGACCGTTGTTTCCTACATACGCAACAAAAACGACGTCGAGCTTTTCCGTCACAAGATAAGCAAGCTTGTGATTTACCGCACGATGGTGACAATGGCGCTGTCGTTCGCGGCAGTCGGAATATGCTTCTCGGCGCTGTATTTCTCGATGCCAAAGGACGCGGGCGTGGGAGGAGGCGCTGTGCAGTGCCTTTTCGACGCGGTTTCGGCGTTCTCTACGGCGGGACTTACCGCGGGCGCAGCCGCCGAGGCGGGAATTGTCGGGAAATGCGTGCTTATGGCGACGATGTTTCTCGGGCGAGTCGGACCTGTTTCGGTGATAATGTCGCTTGTGCTGAATACGCAGAACAGGAAGAATATTGTCGTTCCCGAGGGCGAAATTCTGATAGGATAAGACGAAAAATGTACGAAACTTTTGATTTGGGTCACATAAAAATGTATGTGTCGAACGACCACCGCTTCGGTACAGACGCATTTCTGCTCGCGTCATACGCGGGCGTGCGGAAAGACAGCGTTGTCTGCGACCTTTGCACGGGCTGCGGGATAATTCCGCTTATTTTCGGCAAAAACGGCAAAGCCTCAAGGATTTTCGCCGTGGATATTCAGGAAGAAGCGATTGAGCTGCTGAAAAAGACCGTTGCGGAAAACGGTCTTGAGGATAAAATTCAGCCTGTTTTGTGCGATTTGCGCGAGCTTTCGCAGGATAAAATCACGTTTGAGTGCGCGGATATCGTAACGGTTAATCCGCCGTATATGACGGGAGGTTCGGGCGCGGAGCGGCTTTCAAAGGCGCAGGCAATCGCGCGTCACGAGCTTTTGTGCAATATAAACGACGTTTGCAAAGCGGCTGCAAGGCTGCTGAAATACGGCGGGCTGCTGAAAATGTGCCACCGCCCCGAGCGGCTTGCGGACGTAATCTGCGCGATGCGCGAAAGCGGCGTCGAGCCAAAGTCGGTTACCTTCGTGCAGAATACCGCGCGCGAGAAGCCTTGGCTGTTCCTCATCAGCGGAAAAAAGGGCGCGGCGGCGGGAATGATTGCCGAGAAGCCTATGGTTCTGCGGAACGACGACCTCAGCTTTACGGAGGATTATAATAAAATATATGAGTGAATGTGGAAAGCTTTCAATAGTCGGAACGCCTATCGGGAATATGGGCGATTTCAGTCCGCGCGGCGCGGAAACGCTTCGCAATGCGGATTACATTGCCTGCGAGGATACGCGCGTTACGGCGAAGCTCCTCGGTAAAATTGACGTAAAAAAGCCGCTTTTGTCATATTATAAGCCGAAGGAACACGAAAAAAGCGAGAAAATCACAGCGCTTTTGCTTGACGGGAAAAATATCGCGCTGGTTTCGGACGCGGGAATGCCGTGCGTATCCGACCCCGGCTATATTCTCGTGAAGAAGTGCTATGAGCTTGATATTCCTGTCGAGGTTGTTCCCGGAGCGAACGCGGCGGTGTGCGCCGTCGCTCTCAGCGGTCTTGAAGCGGGAAGATTTACGTTCGAGGGATTTCTCCCCGTTGATAAAAAAGAGCGCTCCGAGCGGCTTTCCGAGGTGAAAAATCTCCCGCACGCGCTTGTTTTTTACGAAGCTCCGCACAAGCTTGCGGGAACGCTTTCCGACCTTGCCGAAGCGCTCGGTGAAGAACGCTCCGCCGCGCTTTGCCGCGAACTTACGAAAATCCACGAGGAAACGCTCCGCGGCACTCTGGGCGAGCTTTCGCGGCGCTATGAAACGGAAGAACCGCGCGGGGAATACGTTATCGTTATCGAGGGAAAATCGCCCGAGAAAAAGCAGTTTTCAGCTGAAGAAGCGGTTCTTATGGCGAAAAAATTCATCGAGGACGGAATGAAATCCTCCGAAGCGTGCAGGGAAGCCGCAAAAATCACGGGCGTTCCGAAGCGCGAGATTTATTCTATTATAATAGAGTAATCTTGACAGATTTTGCAAACAATGTTATAATGTTTTTAAGCTACGAAAGGGGAAAACGCTATGAAAATGCTCAAGAACACAAAAATAGATTTGGGACCCGCGGGAAAGGTTGTCGTGCCGATAATCGCGGCGGTTCTCGTTGTCGCGGCGGCTGTCGCGTACATTTGCCTTAAGCTCGCCGATGAAATCCGCTATAACGAGAAGTGGAAAGACTACGACGAGTGCGGCTGGCATTGACCGATGAAAACGATAATACTTCCCGACGGGCGCGAAATCACCTATGAGCTTACGAGAAAGCGCGTGAAAAACATCAATTTCCGCGCGCGCGAGGACGGAATTGTCGCGGTTTCGGCAAATTCAAGCGTTCGCGTCGGGCAAATCGAGGATTTTCTCAAAAATCGCGCCGATTTTTTCTTCAGCGCATTTGAGCGGCTTAAACGGCGCACAGAGCAAGAACAGCAAAATTCCCGCCTTGTGAAGTATCTCGGGCGGGAATTTCCTGTCAGAATTATCGAAAATTCGCGGGAAATCGCCGTTCTTGACGAGAA
>DBIU01000092.1:29453-31897 GCA_002304735.1 Ruminococcaceae bacterium UBA794
GAAATTAACGCGGAAGTGCGCGCGGTTTTCACGGAAAAGGGCTTTCCGCCGCCGCCCGCGCGGATTACCGTTAAAAATATGAAGTCGCGGTGGGGAAGCTGCTCTTATAATAAAGGAAATATTTCGATTAACAGCCGCCTTGCCGCTTTCCCGCGCGAAACCGTCGCTTCCGTCTTTTATCACGAATACGCGCATTTTTGGCACCACGACCACTCAAAGCGCTTTTATGACTTTCTTCTCGCGGTTTATCCTGCGTATTATCAGCATAATTCCGTGCTTAATAAATAAATTACAGACTGTCGATAAAGGCACATCTGCGTTGTCAGCGCTGTTTTGGCAGGCACAAAGCCTAGCCAAATCAGCGCTTCCTAGCATCTGCACCTTTCTCGGCAGTCCGGCAAACTCTATTTTTCAACAAGCTGAATAAATTTTACGCTAATTTAGAAAAAAATTTATAAAAATATTAAAAATTTTTTCAAAAAGGGCTAAAGTTTTCGGAAAATGTGCCGATATAATAGATGTGACAGCTGAGAAGCTGATAAATCCTTAAGTCGACAAAAGGAACACACCATTAAATGCCCCTCGGAATGATTCCAAACGGGGCGCAAAAAAACATTTTTTCAAGGAGGATATTACTATGGGAATGGTAGTACAGCACAACATGAACGCAATCAACTCTTACAACAAGTTGAATGCAAACGTAGCAGGCATGAAGAAGTCTTCTGAGAAGCTTTCTTCCGGTTACAGAATCAACCGCGCAGGCGACGACGCTGCAGGTCTTGCAGTTTCCGAAAAGATGAGAAGCCAGATTAAGGGCTTGAACCAGGCTATCCGCAACTCGCAGGACGGCATCAACATGATTCAGACCTATGAGGGCGCTGCTCAGGAAACTCACTCCATTCTTCAGAGAATGAAGGAGCTTGCTTCCCAGTCCGCTAACGGTACTTATGATAACTCTACCGACCGCGCTGCTATCCAGCTCGAGTTTGACCAGCTCAACGACGAGCTTAACCAGATTGCTGACACCGACTTCAACGGCACTGTTGCTCTCAACGGCGGCGTTATGGCTGACGGCACTAAGGCAGCAGGTGGAGCAATTGACTACTCCGCAGCATATGCAAGAGACCCCAAGCAGCTTGGCGGCACATATATCAACGGAATCGGTACTAACGGATACAACTTTACTGCTCCTGCCGGTAACGCTGATGCAACTTCTAAGACTGTTGACTTTACTGTTGAGGTTACAGAAGCGGCTGACGGCACCAAGACATACGAGTGGACTGCAAGCGACGGCACTGCTACAAGCAACGACAACGGCGGCTTCACATATGATGGCGCTACCATTGGTATCGACACTTCCAACCTTGTTAGCGGCGATTCTGTAAAGATTACTTTCAACAAGAATACTGACAAGATTGCTGAAGTATCCGCAACTGCTGGTGCAACATCTGAAATTAAGGGCGCGAACGGCTCTTTTGGTACTACCAAGGGCTCTTTTGCTGTCGATACAGGTCTTACAGCGGATAAGCTTACAGAGGAACTTGCTGACGCTCTGAACGCTTTGAACGGCGCAAAGATTACCGAAGATGTTGCAGCAGCCGATGGTTCAATAACACTTAAAACAACTGCGCTTTCAGGTACAGGCAACATGGATAAGTGGGCTGGCGCTAGCTTTACTATTGATACAGATGGCAATATTAGCTACTCGTCTACAACCGTCACTACTGCAGTGAAGCTCGGCAAATGGACAAAGACAGCAACGCTCAAAAACAATACCGTTGCAGGTACTGTTGAGAACACTCTCGTTATCGGCGAGTCTACCTACAAGGCTGCTGACCCCGGTTCTATAAAGGTTATCGAGCCTAAGGGCGTTGTTTCCAAGGCTGATTCCTATGACAACTCCACCGCAAAGATGACTTATGCTAACAGCATCACTCTTCAGACCGGTGCAAGAACCAAGGATTCCGTAAACTTTACGTTCAACTACAACGCTGACGGTACTGCTGATATGGGCAGCCTCAAGGCTAACCTTAACATCTCCGCTCGCGCTGACGGTCTGAACACCGAGAACCTTTCTCTCGCTACTCAGGACGACGCTAACTACGCAATCGACCAGATTGACAAGGCTATCAACAAGACCTCGATGGTTCGTGCAACATTCGGTTCTATCCAGAACAGACTTGAGCACAAGATTACCAACCTCACCACCACCAGCGAGAACCTCACCGAGGCTGAGTCTTCTATCCGCGACACTGATATGGCTTCCGAAATGATGAACTACACCAAGATGAACATTCTTCAGCAGGCAGCTCAGTCTATGCTCGCTCAGGCAAATCAGCAGCCGCAGTCCATTCTGCAGCTCCTCGGCTAATTCTTTTAGTCGGTTTGCCGCTTAAAAAACATACGTTTCCCCCGGAGAAATCCGGGGGTTTTGTTATTTTATC
>DBIU01000092.1:31947-79482 GCA_002304735.1 Ruminococcaceae bacterium UBA794
TTTTATCAAAAAAATTGTTGCAATTTGCGCGGATTTGTGATATAATAAAATGTAATTTTATATTAAAGTGAGGTTATTCTATGAGCAAGGTTGTGAAATTCGGCGGAAGCTCCCTCGCGGACGCGGGGCAGTTCCGCAAAGTCGCGGATATCATAAAAAGCGACAGCGAGCGCTGTTATGTCGTTCCGTCAGCGCCGGGAAAGCGCTTTTCCGACGATACAAAAGTCACCGATTTGCTGTATCAGTGCTATGAAAAGGTGCTTACGGGCGAGGATTTCGCAAAGGCTTTTCAGCCCGCAAGAGAGCGCTTCGACGGGATTATAAGCGATTTGGGGCTTGATTTGTCGCTCGAGGACGAGTACGTCAAGATAGGAAAGGATTTCCGCGGCGGCGCAAACCGCGATTATGCGGCTTCGCGCGGCGAATACCTCAACGGAATTATCCTCGCGAATTACCTCGGATATGAGTTCGTTGACGCGGCAAAGGGCATTTTCTTCGACCACGACGGAAAATTCGACGCAGACGTTACAAACGCTTGTCTCGGCGCTATCCTCGAAAGAATACCGAGAGCCGTTATTCCGGGATTTTACGGCGCTATGCCCGACGGCTCTATCAAGACGTTTTCGCGCGGCGGCTCGGATTTCACGGGTTCGGTTGTCGCAAAAGCGGTAAACGCTTCTCTTTATGAGAACTGGACGGACGTTTCGGGATTTCTTGTCGCCGACCCCAGAATTGTAAAAAACCCCGAGGGTATCGGAATTATCACTTATTCCGAGCTTCGCGAGCTTTCTTATATGGGCGCGGGCGTTCTTCACGAGGACGCGATTTTCCCCGTAAGAAGCGCGAATATCCCCATTAATATCAAGAACACAAACGCGCCCGACGACGCAGGAACGCTTATCGTTCCCTCCGCCGACGACAAGCCCTCGAAATACCTCATCACGGGTATCGCGGGAAAGAAGAATTTCTCGGTTATCTCGATTGAAAAGGACAGAATGAACTCAAGCAAGGGCTTTATGAGAAGGCTTTTGCAGGTTCTCGAAAATCACGCTATTTTCCCCGAGCATATGCCCACGGGAATTGATACAATCAGCATTGTGGTTAATTCGCACGAGCTTGACGGGCAGCGTGAGAAGCTCACCGAGCGCCTGAAAGAAGTCGTTCGTCCCGACCATTTCGAGATTATCGACGGAATGGCGCTTATCGCGGTCGTTGGACGCGGAATGAAGTCCGCAAAGGGTACCGCGACAAGAGTTTTCGCGGCGCTTTCTCACGCGGATATCAATATCAGAATGATTGACCAGGGTTCTTCCGAGCTGAATATTATCGTCGGAATTAACGAGGCTGATTTTGAAAAGGCAATTCAAGTCATTT
Organism: Ruminococcaceae bacterium UBA794; assembly: GCA_002304735.1. Lineage (GTDB taxonomy): Bacteria > Bacillota > Clostridia > Oscillospirales > Ruminococcaceae > CAG-115. The sequence goes on from DBIU01000092.1 coordinate 33,322, forward strand.
ATGATATGTTTATTCTCAGCGAACAGTAATTTCAGCTTCAGAAACGGGAGAAAACTATGAACGAAGAAAAAAAGCTCGCTCTTTTGATTGACAGCGACAACGTTTCAGCAAAATATGCGGCGTTTATTTTACAGGAAGCGTCAAAGTACGGCGAGCTTGCGTACAAAAGGGTTTACGGCGATTGGGAAAAGGGCGGAAACGGCTGGCATTATCCCGCGCTCAACAATTCGATTATGCCGGTTCAGCAGATGAGTTACATCGCGGGCAAGAACTGCACCGATTTTTCGATGATTATTGACGCGATGGATATTCTCTACACGGGAAACGTCGACGGATTTGTCCTTGTAACAAGCGACAGCGACTTCACGCGGCTTGCAATAAGGCTTCGCGAGGCGGGGAAAATGGTCGTCGGCATTGGCGAGGTCAAGACGCCGCTTCCGTTTACCGCAAGCTGTCATCATTTCAGCTATCTCAATCAGGTCTGCGAGCCTTTGGCGAATTATGACGAAAAGTCGCTTCGCAGAGCCGTTCTCGACTACGTTTCCGAAAATGACGACGGAAGGCTTGATTTGGCGAAAATCTCGGCTTATCTCACGTCAAAGTACGGAAATATCGACTATGACGCGATTGGCTTCAAGCGTTTTTCGGGCTTTATCGACAGCTTTTCGGAGCTTCGCCGAAGCAACACCTTCGTTACGCTGAAGAAAAACCGCGGAAATTCCGAGAAAATCGCGGCTCCCGCCGACAGAAGCGAGCCGTCGGTTTCCGAGCTTGTTTCGGTTATCAAGGAATATCTTGAGCGCAAAAACGGCAGAGACGACTTGTCGCAGCTCGAAAAGTTCGTGACGGGCGTTTTCGGTAAGGTGGACTTCTCGCGCTTCGGTTCAAAGCGCTTCGCAAGATTTATCGACAGCCAGCCGCAGTTTGTCCGCAGAAACAGCGTCGTCGTTCTCGCGGACGAGGAAAAGCCCGCAGAAGTTCCCGCAAGCGCGGTTACTCTCGAAGGCTTTACGGAGGACGTTTTGAAATATGCGGGCGAGAATATGCCGAACGGCGGTAATCTCGGTCAGCTCAACAATCTTTTGATTGAAAAATACGGCAAGAATTATGTCGCGGAGCTTGGCTTTGACGATTTCGCAAAGGCTGTTTTGTCGATAACAACGGTTCGCGTTGCGAAAAATCACGTTTTCTCGAAGAAAGACGAGCCTAAAAAGAACGCTAAGGCGGCGAAAAAGCCCGCAGAAAGCGCCGCGGTTGAAATTATCGCAGAGCCTGTTGAGGAAACTCCCGCAAAGGCAAAAAAGCAGAAGCCCGAAAAGCTCGAGCTTAACACGGTTAAGCGCGCAATTCAGATGCAGACGGCTCAGAATGAAAAGGGAATTATGCTTCCCGTGCTTGGAAAGCTTCTGAAAAAGCAGTTCGGCGAGAATTACCTCAAGGAGCTTGGAATAGGCTCGGTTAAGAAGCTTGTTTCGGCTGTCGCGGGCGTTACAATCAGCGAAAATGTCGCGAAAATGAACAGCGAGTTTGTCGAGCGCACGGAGCAGATTGAACAGCTTGTCCGCGATTTTGTCGGGAAAAACAAGAAAACAAGCGTTAAGGCGCTTTCAACTCATATCAAGAAAAATTTCGAGGACTTTGATTTCACGGATTACGGTTATGCGAGATTTTCCGACTTCATAAACGCGATTGACGGAGTTCGCGCAGACGGATATTATGTTGAAAAAGAATGAACGCAGGTGAACGGATTTGAAAAAAGAGGTTATTTTCAGCCTTTCGGGGTTATACCGCGATGATTTCCGCGTAACCGGCTATCGTTTCGGACGCGGAAAGCCGAGCTGCTGTATTATCGGCGCGATACGCGGCGACGAGGTTCAGCAGCTTTACGTCTGCGGGCAGCTTGTAAAGGCGCTCGGGGAGCTTGAAAAGAGCGGTAAAATCGCCGAGGGGAACGAAATTCTCGTAATTCCCTCGATAAACAATTACAGTATGAATATCAGCCGCCGCTTCTGGTGCCTTGACAATACCGATATCAACAGGCAGTTCCCCGGCGAGGCGGACGGCGAAACAACCGAGCGCATTGCCGCGGCGGTTTTTGCAGAGGCGAGCAAATATGCCTGCTGCGTGCAGTTTCCGTCGTTCTATATCCCGGGAGTTTTCGCGCCGCACGTTCGTATGATGAAAACGGGCGGCGAAAACGACGAGCTTGCGGGCTTTTTCGGGCTTCCGTTCGTCATTCACAGGCAGCCTGCGCTTATGGAAAAAACCACGCTGAATTACAGCCTTAAAAGTCACGGAATTTCGGCTTTTTCCGTTTATACGCAAACGCGCGGGTCGATTGACGATATTTCCGCGGAAATCGGCGTTGAGGCGGTTTTGCGGTTCTTGTTCAAAACAGGCGCGATTACAAGCGAGGTCAAGGAGGGCGCAAAGCCGCGCGTTCTCGATGAAAGCGAGCTTATCAGCGTGAGAAGCGACGACGCGGGGCTTTACCGCGAGCTTGTAAGCGTTGGAAGCGAGGTTCGCAAGGGCGATGTTCTCGCGCGTATTCTTCACCCATACGAGGGCGATGTTATAAGCGAGCTGCGTTCGCCGGCGGACGGTACGGTGTTTTTCGCGCGGCATAAATCTATTATCTGTCAACATTCTCTTGTATTCAAAATCGTTGAAAAATAATCTAAGGCAACACCGCACAATTACCGGCTCCGCCTTTTTCATTCACTCACTTGATATTTTTCCGTCATAACGTCCAAAACTCCCTTAAAATACATCAAGTATTACTGCGGTCGTTTTGTTCATTCTGACGAAAAAATCTCTGCGTGATTGAACGAAAATAATTATGCGGTGTAGCCCTAAACGGCAGGAAACTCGCTTTCCTGCCGTTTTCTTGTTATTTGTTTTTCTTAAGCTTTGTCACGGCGATGCTTCCCGCGAATAGCGCAAGCGCGAACAGAAGCTCAATCCCGAAGCAGGTAAATACTTCGCCGTAGCTGAGGACCTCGCCTGCCGCTCCTCCGAGAATGTTTGTCGCTTTGACGTACCAATATGTGGGAAGGAACTTTCCGACCGTGAGAACCGTTTCCGAAAGCAGGCTCTGCGATACGAAAACGCCGCCCAAAAACGCCATTCCAAGCGACAGAACGTTGCCGATTATGTCGATAACGTCGGCGTTGTTTCGGCAAAGCTCGCTTGCAAAGATTGCTATTCCCGCAGAAACAAGCGTGAAGATGAAGCTGTTGAGGAAGATAAGAAGCTCTTTTCCGCCGATTGTCGGGAAACCGCTTAAAATAATCGCGATTAGCGTCATAAGCGCCCACAAAGCGACGCAGAACACCGCCGACGCGCCGATTATCGAGAGATTTTTCTTTACCGCGGAAACGGGAGCGCAGCTTATTCTTGCGTTTATGTCTTTTGAATTGAACGTAAGAATTATTCTTGAAAGCACGCAAATCATAATCGCGGGGATTGTGTAAGCCATATAAAGGCTGAACGTGTAGAATTTGCTGTCAAGCCCTTTTTCTTCGGCTTCGCCGAACGTCGGTATATTAACCTCGGTTTCGTTTTTCAGATTATCTGCGGCTTTCGCGCACGCTTCTTCGGCGGAAAGCCCGCTTCTGAAGTAAAGCGAAGCCGTTGATACATACTGACGGAGCTGTATATTGAGGTATTCGGCATAATAGCTTTTCGGGTCGACCGTATAGGTGAGAATATCCTCGGTTTTTCCCGAAGAAAGCCCCGCCTCATAGCCCTTGTTTATCGTGAGAACATATTGAATTGCCTGATAATAAAGCTTATCCTGAATAATTTCATCGTCGCGGGTATCAAGCTTCTCTATTGTGTGACGAGTTCCGATAAAATCATAAAGCGCGCGGCTTGAAGCCGTGTTGTCGTCGTCAAAAACCACAACTGTAAGCTTTTTGTCTTGATATGCGCCTGCGTCCGGATTTTCCGTGAGCGCACTTATAAGCACGCAAAGCAGGATAAACACTCCCGTGTAGATAAGGAGCCAAACCGCCGATTTCTTTGTAACCTTGAAAAACGCTTTGAATATCTGCATTTGTCCGCTCCTTTCTCAAAGACTTTTGTATTTTCTGCGCCTTGTAAAGACAAAGCCGAAAATTGTAAACAGCGCCGTCCAGACTGCGAGAGCGCAGAGATTATACGTCATTCTTCCGTTGAAGCCATAGCTGCTCATAACGTAGAAGCTGTCGCAGATTAACCGCACGGGGTTTATTCTGTTGATAACGGGGCAGCTTTCCTCAATTATCATAGGCAAATCGCCCACCATAAGTCCGCTTAAAAACGAGAATATCATCGAAACTCCGAGAAGAAGTCCGCGCTTGATATTTTCGTTTGTTCTGCCGATTGAGCCGACAAAAAATCCCATCGTAAGCCCTGTCGCAACGCCGAAGAAGATTATAAGCGCGGTCCAGCCGAAGCCTATTCCGAAATCAACCTGCAAGACGTATCGGAGGAACGCCGCAGAGAGCATAATTCCGACAAAGAAGATAAGCTGTCCCGCCGCAAGCGAGCCTAAAATCATCGAGAATTTTCCTCCGGGAGCGGCGTTTATTCTCATTCCCTGCGGGGAAAGGTTCGCCTGATTGCGTATAACCGTGTACATTCCAACCATCGAAACGTACATACAAGCCATTCCGATTACGTTGTAGAAATACGTTACATAAGGGTCCATATTTCCGGTTGAGAGGCTTTTCGCCTTAAGGCACTCGCCTGTTTCTTCGCTCATCGCCGCGATTATTTCGGGAACTTTCGCGGGATTTTTCATCGCGGTTTCGGCGATAATCGCCGCGGTTGACTTATACCTGTCGAGAAAAGACTTGATTATGCTTTCCGTAATTCCGCCCTCGCTTCTTACGCTGAGCGTTGGATTTAAGATATCGTCATAGATTATTCCGTCAACTTCGCCGTTTTCGAGCATTTTGAGAGCGGTTTCCTTGTCGGTGTAAGTTACCTTGAAAAGAGGGCTGTCGCTTTTTTCAATCTCGTCAAGCGCCGTTTTAAGCGCGCTTTTTTCATTCTCGGAAACGACTGCCGCCGGTATCTCCTTAAATCTCGTGTTTGCGTCGTAGATACCGCCGAACGCGAATTTGAACAAAGTTCCCAAAAGCACGGGAAAGAGGATTATCCAGAAAAGAATAATTCTGTTTCTGATAAAATCCTTGAAAGAATATTTGAAGCTATGTAAAAACATAAAACCGTTCCTTTCGCTCAGGCGTTATCTCTGAGGTTTTTGCCCGTTATTTCAAGGAATACGTCGTTGAGCGTGGGCAATTCGGAGTAAACTCTTCCGAAAACGACCTCCTGCGACTGAAGATAGTCGAGAACGCGGATTAGATTGTGCTTGCCGCCGCTGCATCTCACGCAGATTTTTCTTCCGTCATAATTCACTTCATAAACGTGCGGAAGCTTTCCGAGCGCGGCAAGATTTTCCTCGCTTGCGTCGGCGGCTTCGATTTCGATGGTTTCCGTGTTTTTAATCATCTTTTTAAGCTCTTCGTTCGTGCCGACCGCAAGGCTTTTTCCCTTGTCCATAATAAGAATTTTCGTGCAAATCTGCTCGACTTCTTCCATATAGTGCGAGGTGTAGATAACGGTTGCGCCGTCGCGGTTAAGCTGCTGGATACCCTCGAGGATTTTGTTGCGGCTCTGCGGGTCAACGGCGACGGTTGGCTCGTCGAGGATTATGAGTTTTGGCTTGTGAGCAATTCCGCAGGCGATATTAAGCCTTCTCAGCAGGCCGCCCGAAAGCTTTTTCGGGTAGAATTTCGTGAAGTCCTCCAAACCGACAAAGCTTATTGCGTCGTCAACGCATTTTTTGCGCTTTTCGGCGTCCTTTATGTACAGACCGCAGAAAAAGTCGATGTTTTCTCTGACGGTGAGCTGCTCGAAAACCGCGACATTCTGCATAATAACGCCGATTTCTTTCTTTATATCGTAGCTGTCGGGTTTCATTTGCTTTCCGAATATTTCGATGTTTCCCTTGTCGTATTCAAGAAGCGACAGCAGGCAGTTTATTGTCGTGGTTTTGCCCGAGCCGTTCGGTCCGAGAAGCCCGAAAACCTCGCCCTCGTTTATTTCAAGGCTGAAGTGGTCGAGAGCGATAAGCTCCTTATAACGTTTTACAAGATTTTCAATTTTTACGGCGACAGCCATATCAAAATTCCCCTTTCGTGTGATTGTGATTTCATTATATCATTAAACCGCGGCTTTTGTAAGTGAAGCAAGTAATATTTTTAATGTGACAAATGTAATATTTTTCAAAAATTTCTTGTAAAGTCCTTCAAAATATGATAAAATTAATATAGATTGAATTTGAGGAGGCGGTTTTCTGAAGATATTGTGTGACGCGGCAGCGATTTTCTTATGTTCGCTTCTGATTTTGCCGCCTTTCGCCGAAAGCGCGGTTTATATCGGAGCGATTTTGTCGGCGATTGCGGCGGGCTGTCTGCAATTTTCGCTTCCAAAAAAGCCCGCGTATGCGCCGGAAATCGCTTTTTCGGCGGCTTGCTTGTTTTTTCCGCAGCTTATTGTCGGGATACCGCTTGTTCTTTACGGCACGGTCGAAAGCGAGCGCTATATTTCATCGGCGGTATGCGTTTTTGCGGCGGCGGCTTGCTTTATAAACGGCGGAGCAGCGCTCGGACTATTGCCCGCGCTTTTGGGAATATGCGCTCTCGCGGTAATTCTCGCGCTTCGTACAAGGCGGCTCTTGCGGCTTGAAAGCGATATACTGAAAATGCGCGACAGCGACGCGGAGCTTTTGATTGCGCTTAAGAACAAAAACCGCGCCATTCTTGAAAAGCAGGACTCGGAGGTCAACGTCGCGACGCTCCGCGAGCGAAACAGAATTGCGCGTGAAATTCACGATAACGTCGGGCATTTGCTTTCGCGCTCGCTTTTGCAGATGGGCGCTCTGCTTGCGATTACCGACAAGGAAAAGCAACCCGTTCAGTACGCGGCGGCGGAGAGCGTGAAATCAACGCTTAACAGCGCGATGAACAGCATAAGAGAGAGCGTTCACGGGCTTCGCGACGACTCGCTTGACCTCAAAAGAGCGGTTGAGGAAGCCGTTTCCGAGATGCGCGGGAGCTATAAGGTTCACCTTGAAACCGATTTTTCCGAGGATATGCCCGCGGCGGTTAAGCTTTGTTTTATCGCCACGGTAAAAGAAGCGATGTCGAATATAATAAAGCACAGTTCCGCGGACGAGGTAAGCGTTACAATCAGAGAACACCCCGCGCTTTATCAGCTTTGCATTTCCGACAACGGAAAGGGCGGAAAAGTCGGAAACGAGGGAATGGGTCTTGCAAATATGCGCGACAGGGTTGAGAGCCTGCGCGGAATTATGAGAATTGACGCGGAAAACGGGTTTAAGATATTTATTTCGATAAGAAAGGAGGGGCTGTCGTGAAGGTTTTGATTGTCGATGACGACAGCATTGTCGCGCTCTCGCTCAAAACAATTCTGGAGGCGAAAGGGCTTGAAATATGCGCGCTCGGAAACAGCGGCGCTCAGGCGGTTGAGCTTTACCGCGAGCATAAGCCCGACGTTTTGCTTATGGATATAAGAATGGAGGGTATGACCGGTCTTGAAGCGGGAGAGAAAATTCTTTCTGAGGACAAATCGGCGAAAATTCTATTTCTTACGACTTTTTCCGACGACGAATATATCCTAAAGGCAATAAAAATCGGCGCAAAGGGCTATATTCTGAAGCAGGATTTCGAGAGCATCGACTCCGCGCTTGCAGCGGTTCTTCGCGGCCAGAGCGTTTTCGGCGGGGAAATTGTAAGCAAGCTTCCCGAGCTTATCCGCGAGAATATCGGCTTCGACTATGAAGCGGCGGGGCTTAGCCCGAAAGAATGGGAGATTATAACGCTTGTCGCGGACGGCCTTTCAAACAAGGAAATCGCCATGCGGCTGTATTTAAGCGAGGGAACGGTGAGAAATTACATAAGCACGGTTCTTGAAAAGCTTTCGCTGCGCGACAGAACGCAGCTTGCGGTGTTCTACTACCAGAATTGCCGTAAATAAGCCGAAATTACGCAAAAAATGCGCCAAAGCGTGGATTGAGCCGCTTCGGCGCGTTTTTATTTTAATCAAATCTGTCGAGATGATTATAGCCGCCCTCGCGGATAATTTTCTCATAGTCCTTGAAGCAGGCGTTCAGGTCAACGTAGCCGTCAATTCCCGAAACAAGTCCCTTTGACGAGTACTGCCATATTCCATAGCTTCCCTTGTAGGACGGCTGAGGAACGTCCCAGTGCGCTACCCAGACCTCGCAGCCGAGCGCCTTCATATCCATATAGTTGTCGTACCAGTTCGTGTAGGAGTAAATCATCGGATAATAGCCCGCGCTGCGTATCTCCTTGATAAACGCCTGTGCGATTTCGTTTATGGTTTCCTTGTCGAGATTTGCCTGCGTTATATCCTCAAGGTCGAGAACGACGGGATATGTAATCTTGTAGGGCGAAATCGTCTTGATAAAGTGCCTTGCTTCGGCTTTCGCTTCTTCAGCGTTCAGAGCGTAGCAATAGTGGTAAACTCCGACGTTAATCCCGACCTTTGCCGCCTCGACGATGTTGTAATCGAACGTCTTGTCAACCTTATCGTCGGAGAAGGACGCGCGTATCATCGCATACTTAACGCCCGAATTTTTCACCTTTTTCCAATCAATCGCGTCCTGCCACGAAGAAACGTCAATTCCCTTCATTCCCGTGCTGAAAAGGTCGGGCTTTGCGCCGTTTCCGTCGCTGCGGTAATCTACAATTCTCGCGCTTTTTGAAGCGGAGAGCGTGCTTCCGTTGACGCGGTAATATCTCACGTTTTTCTCAAAGAACAGCTTTCCGCTGACCTCAAGCTCGCCGATAAGCGAAAAATAACCGTTAAGCGAAACCGTTCCGTTGATTGTGACGCGCATAACTCCCTTGAGGAAAATCCGCGCTTCCTCGGTTGTCGAGAAGTTTCCCGTAATTGCCGTAACGGATTTTTTCGCAAAGGTAACTTGTCCGCGGTTTATGAAGCTTCCGCTGTTGTAGATATAGGTTACTCCGCTTAAAATCATCGTTCCCGTGCCGTGATTAATCGCGTCGGAGGATATTCTGATGATGCCCTTTGTCGTTGAAACGACCGTTCCATAGTTCGCGAAGCCCGCGCCCTGCTTGATTGTGAGCTTTCCCGTGAGGGTAACGCGCGCTTTAGGCTCGACAATCAGCGTTCCGCCGATAATGAGCGACGTTCCCGCGTAAATTCCCAAATCCGCGCCCTCGCACACGACAAGCGTGCTGCTTTTCGGAAACTCGATAACCTTATTCGACGGGATTTTAACCGTTCCGTCTATGTAATACTTTGTGTTTTCTGCGGGCTTGTCGCCGACGTTCCATTTGACGAATTTTGTTTTGTCAATCAGCTTATAGTCCGCGTCGGAAATGTCGATTGTCGGCTCGGGATTATGAGTTTCGTCCATAACCGCGCTTTCGTTTGACTGAGCGTATGCCGCGGTTATCGGCGAAAGCGAGATTGCCGCCGCGATAATCAAAGCCGCCGCTTTTTTTAGTATTTTCATTTTGACCCCCTTGATTTCTCTTTAAGATTTTTCTATACTTATATTCTCTCATATTTTTAGCGATTTGTCAAATGTTTTTTTAATAATTTTTGTGGAAAATTACGGAATTTTTGCTTTTTTATAAAAAGAGCGCCGCGCGTTCCCGAAAGAACGCAATTGCGGCGCTTTTTCTGCGGATTAACCGCCGTTTTTCCCGACGACGGAAAGCGGGTCAATCCATTTTCCGTCCTCCTTGACGGCGAGGTGAAGGTGCGGCTTCTGGAGGGCTTCGGAAACGTTCGTGTCGGAGGTTTTTCCGAGGATTTCGCCCTGTTTAACCTGCTGTCCCGCTTTAACGCTAAGCTCCTTCGCAAGGCCGCAGTAATAAACCTCAAGCCCGTTCGTCTGCTCAACCGTCACGCACACTCCCAGAAGCGGGTCGTCGCGGATTTCCTTTACGACGCCCTCCGACATTGACTTAACGTCCGTGCCGAGTTCGCAGAGAATATCCGCGCCGTCGTGCGTTTTCCACACTCCGAGCGTTTCGGACTTTACAAGCTCGCCGTTCGAGAACGGCTTGTCGATTTCGCCTTCAACGGGGAGAATGTTCCCCGCCTTGATTGTTACGGGGCGATTTGCCGGCTCGGCTTCCGAAGACGACTTATCCGGCTTTGACGAGGACGAGCTTGCGCTGTCCTTGGGTACTCCCGAAACGCTGTTGTTTGCGGGTATGTCGCTTGTGCTTTTTGAAGATGAAACGCTGAAAAGGCTCTCGGGCGACGAATTTGTCGGAATAAGCCTTTTCGCCGTGCTTCCGTAAACCGCCACGAGCGACGCCGCAACCGCTGTTATCCCTATCGCCGACGCAATCGCAAGCCCTTTTGCGTTTTTTCCGTCATTGTTGTGTCTTTTATTTTTCATTGTACCATTCCTTTCCTTAATTCGGCGCGGAAACCCGAACAGACCGAAAATCTATCCGCGCCTCCTTGAACCTGTTTGTAGTTTTACCGCTTTTTTCCCGTTTATTCACATAAAAAACAGCAAAAGCCTTTGCGTTTATGAAATCGTTATATTTTTCCGCAGACTTATAAAAATACTCTTGAAAAAAAGCTCGAAAAGTTGTATAATTAAACTGAATGAATATAATGTGTGGGAGTGTGATGTTTTGGACGCCCTGATTTCGCGCCGACCGGTTTTCGACGTCGGAGGGAATGTTTTCGCCTATGAGCTGCGCTTCAGAACCGCGGAATTAGACGGAGAAAAGCTTGTCGTTTGCGGTTCCGAGCCTACGAATAAATTATTTGACGTTGATGTTCAAAGGCTTGTCGGAAAAACGCGCGCCCTTGTCGAATTTAACGAGGAAATGCTAAAAGCGCGGCTGCCGCTTGCGTTTTCGCCCGATATTCTGATTGTCGGCGTCCGAAAGGACCTGCTTGAAATCCATGAGATTATGGAAATTTGCAGCGACCTAAAAGAACGCGGGTTTATGATTGCTCTAAAGAATTTTGAGTATTCGAGAGCCTTCGACGACGCTTTTCGTTTTGCGGATATCGTTGAAATCGGCTTTGAAAAGTCGGTTAAGGCAATCGAGGAAACCGCTTATGTCTGCCGATATTCAAACAAGCTTATGCTTGCGGCGAATATTGAAACGCGGGATAAATACAATTATGCAAAGCAGCTCGGCTGCACCTTTATGGAGGGACTTTTCTTCGCAAAGCCGGAAATCGACCTTGAAAACGGCATAAAACCGCTTCCCGCAAGCATTTCGGGCGCAATTTCCATTATGTCGAAGCCCGACGTCGAAATCCGCGATATCGTAAACGTTCTTTCCGTGGATTCGGCGGTTTGCCAGAGATTGCTCAGGCTGATTAATTCCGTGTATTTTGGGTTTACCACAAAAATTTCTTCGATAAATCAAGCGATTGTGGCTCTCGGCATCGAGTATATCCGCGAGTGGATTTATCTTATGGCGGTTCAGAAAATCACCGGCAACGAAAGCCCCGAGTCCACCAAAGAATCGCTTCTTATGGCGAAATTTTGCCGCAGAATTGCGCTTCTCATTCCCCAAGGAAAGAAAAATCCCGAGTCTTTTTACCTTATGGGATTACTCTCGATGGTTGCTTTTTGCGGCGAAAAGGCGCTTGTCGAGGCGCTTGAGGAATTTCCGATTACAAGCGACATAAAAAAGGGGCTGCTCCGCAGGGGCGGCGCGTACAGCGATGTGTTTGAGATGGCGCTCGGTTATATTATGGGCGATTGGGATAACTACGAGGAAATCGCCGCGGCATATGAAATAGACGCAAATACGATTTTAACCGACTACGTTGAGTGCGTCGAGGAAGTCGAAAAAGCGGATTTGAATTGAGGGTAAGATGGCTTTTTTTCTTGATGAAATTAATGAATGTCTTTGGGACCGGCTTAAAGTCACGGACAAAAAAATCGTTCTCTACGGAATGGGCGACGGCGCGGAGAAAATCAAAGCCGCGCTTGATGAAAAGGGTATTCCGCTCGGCGATATTATGGCGAGCGACGAGTTTGTCCGCGGTCACAGCTTTATGGGTATCCGCGTGAAAACGCTCGCCGAAATCGAGGAGCTTTACGGCGATAATTTCATAATACTTGTGTGCTTCGGAACGCAAATCCCCGAGGTTATGGAGAAAATCGCGCTTATTTCCCGAAAACACGAGCTTTACGCGCCGAATGTTCCCGTAACGGGAGAGGGACTTTTCGACCTCGATTACGCGAAAGAACACCGCGCCGAGCTTCTCAAAGTATACGGGCTGCTTGCGGACGCGCAGTCCAAAAAGGTTTTCGAGAACGTAATACGCTATAAATTAAGCGGAAAGCTCGACTATCTCACGGAAGTTGAAACACCGTCCGATGAGAAGTTTAATCTGCTCAATATCGGCACGGAGGAGATTTACGCGGACCTCGGCGCTTACGACGGAGATACCGTAATCGAGTTTTTGAACGAAACCTCGATGCAGTTCGCCAAAATCTACGCGATGGAGCCTGACTCGAAGAATTACCGCAAAATGAAGCGCAGACTTTATATGCTGGGTTCGGCGATTTTCGAGGCTTATAACTGCGGCGCTTGGAACGCGGACGAAACGGTTGTGTTCAATCTGCGTTCGGGAAGAAGCAGCACGGCTGTTCCGAGCAAAAATATGACGCTCAATCCCGCGCGTTTCCGCGAGATTAAGATGCTGAAGCTTGACACGCTTCTTCAAGGTCAGCCCGTCACTTACCTTAAAATGGACGTCGAGGGCGCGGAAGAAAAGGCGCTTCTCGGCGCAAAGCAGACAATCGAGAGCTTTTCTCCGAAGCTTAATATCGCGCTTTATCACAGAAACGAGGATATGTTCAAAATCCCGCTTCTGATAAACTCGATGCAGAAAAAGTACAAGCTTTATATGCGACATCACCCGTATTTCCCCGATTGGGACACAAATCTCTATGCGCTTTGACAGAAAGGGACTGCCGAAATGAAAATTGTTATAGGAATTATACTTATTGTTATGGTGTTGGCGGGAATTGCGTTTTTCCTTTTGTATGTACTCAACGCCCGCGACCTTACCTACTGCGGCGATATCAAGAGCGAGGACGGCTCGAAGTGCTACGTTACGAGAGTCTACACCGCCGACCTTAACGCCGATGAAACTCTCTCGCAGATTGTCGCCGCGATGAACGACAACGGGAACGGAAACCTCTCGGCTGAGGAAATGACGACAATTCTCGCGACTTATCAGAACGTAATCTACGCGCCCGTTTTTACGTTTAATCTCGAGCAGGAGGACGACCGCACTTTCGTCCTTTCGGGAAGCGTTTACAACGGTCTTGACGGCGAGGGACAGCCGACTGAGCCTGATTTTCGCTATAAAAATCTCACGCTTACCGCAGGCGTCGGCAACGGAAAGGTTTTAGCCGCGCAGAACGTCTACTCCGACGAAGTTAACGAGGACGAGCAGTATGATTTCAAGGCGAGAAACAACGTTGTAGACCCCGTTTTGCTTGACGGAAACGCGGGCGCTGCTTTCGCGTTTACAAACTGCGACTCGTTCAGGCTTGTTTTTACGGGGATTGAGGAGGTTCCCGCGACGATAAAGCTTGCGTTCACCTATGACGTTGACGCGAAAAATCCGCTTAATTTCACCAGCATAAAGGGCGGCGCTTTGGGACTTCAGATTACCGAAGCCTATGACGACGCAGGCAGACTTAAGCCCGAAATTTCGCTCGAAAAGGTTTATACGGTCAAAAACGAGGAGTAAAATGTTGAAAATTTTGTTGTATTTTACCGAAACGAATTGTTTGAGGACAAGCCAAAGTTAACAAAAAATTAATGTTTGTATGATATTATAATCACGGAGCATAAGCTTGCCCCGTGATTTTTTATATGATTTTAGCATTTTGGAAAAAAGGTGATTGAGATGAAAACAGGACTTATACTTGAAGGCGGCGCTATCAGAGGTATTTTTACCGCGGGCGTTCTTGACCGTCTTATGGAGGAGGGAATTAATTTCCCGTATGTTATCGGCGTATCTGCGGGCGGCGGAAACGCAATGAGCTATGTTTCCTGCCAAGTGGGAAGAACCTGCCGTATGATTAACGTTCCGAAAAACGACTCTTATTTCGGATTAAGGCAGTTTTTGGGTTCAAGAAAGCTCATTAATCTCGATAAAATGGCTTATGAATATCCGTATAAGCAGTTTCCGTTCGATTTTGATACATATTATAACAGCGGCATTGAAACGGAATATGTCTGCACCTGCCTTGAAACGGGCGAGGCGGAGTATTTTTCCGAATATGAGGACAACGAGCGGCTTTTGACGATTGCAAAGGCGACCTGCTCGTTGCCGATGCTCTGTGCGCCTGTTGAGATGGACGGAAAGCATTATCTCGACGGCAGTATCGCGGATTCTATTCCGATTGAGCGTGCGCTTGATATGGGCTGCGACAAGCTTGTGATTATCCTCACGAAGCCCGGTCTGAACACGCCGCCGACCGATTATTCAAAGTTTAAGACGGTTTTGAACTCGATGTACAAGAAATATCCGAATTTCATCGAGGCTTGTATGACGCGCGTCGAGCGTTACGAGGAAACCGTGAAGCTTATGAACAGGCTTGAGGAGGAGGGCAGAGCGTTTGTGTTCCGTCCGTCGCTCCCCGCGATTTCAAAGTTTGAAACGCACACGGATAAGATTATGGAGAGCTATCACGACGGCTATTCACAGGCGGACGATAAGATTTTCGACCTTGTTGAATGGACGAAAGCAAAGCTTGTAAGCTAAAAACAGCATAAAAAGAGAGGTCTGCGAAAATTCGCAGACCTTTTTGCTGTCATGTAAATTTTGCTGTCATGTAAATTGCAGTATCGATGCCGGTTATTATGAGAGCGGTATCGGTAATTTGCTCCGAGCTTTCGCTATTCACGAAAATTTTGATTGCGTTATACAGCGTTTTTTCGTTCGGACCGCTGTAAAGCAGCGTAATCTGCGTGCCGTTAACCTCGAAAACGGCTCGCGTTTCGGGGCTTTCCGCGCTGTCCTTGAAGAAATAAACGTCCGTTCCCGCAAAATCATAGGGAGTGTAAGCCGCGGCGGGCTGCCATTTCAGCTTCTTTCGGAACAGTGCGCACAGAAGCTCCGAGCCTTCGGAATTTCGGTATTCAACAAAATTTCCGTCGTAAACCGTTCTGTCCTCGTTTTTCCTAATCGTAAATTCGCCGTCCAAACGCTCCAAGCCGTCAAACTTCCTATCAAGAGCGAAAATGTCGATGTTGTAATACTTTGCCGCTTCTTCGGGGGAAAGCTTTTCTTCGTTGTTTATGAACGGAAGGTTTATTTTTGCGTTATCAAGCTCGTCGGGAGTTTGCGAGTATTCAATCGTGTTCGGATTTGCGAGATTTTCCGTTGACGTTGACGAGGCGGATTGCGAGCTTTCTGGGCGGGAAGTTCTCGTTTGTTCGGATAACGCGCCGCTTGCTTCGACAATCGCGGAATTGTCGCTTACGGGCGGTTTCGCGGCGAAGTTTGCAAGTGCTGCCGCGCCCGCTATCGCAAACGCTCCGCACACGGGAACAGCCGTTCTCAGCACGGCGGCGCGGCGTTTTTTCTGCTTGTAATCATATTCGTGAACGCGATTTAACACGCTTCTTGTCATTTCTTCGTTAGTCTTCATAAGTAAAACCCTCTTTCTCAAGCTCGGCTTTCAGTGCGAGTCTCGCGCGATAGGCAAGCGTTTCCGCCGCGTGAACGGACTTTTTCAACACCTGCGCGGCTTCTTTAACGGAAAAATCCTCGAAATAAACGAGCTGTAAAATCTGCCGCTGTTCGGGCTTCAGCCTTGACATTGCGCTGTAAACGGCGATTTTCCGTTCTTCCCGAAGATAGCTTTTTTCGAGATTAATCTCCTCGCCGCTTATCTCCGCGCACTCGTCAAGCCCGACAGTTTTCCGCTTTTTCTCGCGCCGCAGACGGTCAAGCGCCGCGTTTCTTCCGACAGCGTACAAAAACGTCTTGAACGAAACGTTTTCGCGTATTTTCGGCTTTTTCGTAAAGATTTTCACGAAAGCGTCCTCGCAAAGCTCCTCGGCGGTGCCGATATTCCTCACGAAGCCGTTTATGTAGAGTATTAAGCCGTCCTTGTACGCGCCGATTATCTCGCCGACAGCCGTTTCGTCGCCGTCAAGCCAGCGCTTATATGCGCTTTTTCCGTTGTCCATTTAAGCCTCTTTCCGAAAGTCAAACCGGTTTTTCTTTTCACTTATTAGACGTTTGAAAACGAAAATACTCACAAAAAACCGCGAATTTCTTCGCGGTTTCGATGTTATTATGAGGTTTAGATGCTCGCGGAATAGTTCGGAGCTTCCTTGGTGATGTAGATATCGTGCGGGTGCGATTCTTTCAGACCTGCGCCCGTAATTCTGATGAACTGCGCCTTTTCCTGAAGAACGGGGATTGTCTGACTTCCGCAGTAACCCATACCGCTCTTAATACCGCCGACAAGCTGGAATATTGTATCCGCAACGGAACCCTTGTAAGGCACGCGGCCCTCGACGCCCTCGGGAACAAGCTTCTTGTCCTTTTCTTGGAAATATCTGTCCGCAGAGCCTTTCTTCATTGCCGCAAGCGAGCCCATTCCGCGGTATACCTTAAACGAACGTCCCTGATATATTTCAACGTCGCCGGGAGCTTCCTCGCAGCCCGCGAGCAGGGAGCCGAGCATAACCGTGTTCGCGCCCGCCGCAAGCGCCTTTACGATATCGCCGGAGTACTTAATACCGCCGTCCGCGATTATCGGAACGCCATATTTCGCCGCCGCGCAAGCGCAGTCGTAAATCGCCGTAATCTGCGGAACGCCGATACCTGCGACAACGCGCGTCGTGCAGATTGAGCCGGGTCCTATGCCGACCTTAACCGCGTCCGCGCCCGCCTTAATGAGGTCCTCCGCGGCAGCCGCAGTCGCAACGTTGCCCGCGATAACGGGAATATCGGGGAATGCGTTTTTAACCTTGTCGAGAGTAACCATAATATTCTTGCTGTGACCGTGCGCCGAGTCGAGAACCAGCACGTCAGCCTGCGCCTTTATCAGCGCACCCGCTCTGTCGAGTACGTCCGGCGTAATTCCGATTGCCGCGCCGCAGAGCAGTCTGCCGCTCTTATCGCGAGCGGTGTTCGGATACTGAACCGATTTTTCGATATCCTTAATCGTGATAAGTCCCTTGAGGAAGCCGTTTTCATCGACAAGCGGAAGCTTCTCAATCTTATGCTTTCTGAGAATTTCCTGCGCGCCCTGAAGCGTAGTTCCGACGGGAGCCGTGATGAGATGTTCCTTTGTCATAACCTCGCCGATTTTCTGCGCGGGGTCTGAAATAAAGCGAAGGTCGCGGTTTGTGAAAATACCGACAAGCTTTCCGTTTTCGACAATCGGAACGCCGCTTATCTTATATTTCCCCATAAGCGCGTCCGCGTCGCGAACGCTGTCAACGGGCGAGAGGAAGAACGGATTTACGATTACGCCGTTTTCCGAGCGCTTTACCTTATCAACCTCGTCAACCTGCTGCTCGATAGTCATATTTTTATGTATAATGCCTATTCCGCCCTCGCGCGCAATCGCAATCGCCATTTTCGACTCGGTTACGGTATCCATCGCTGCGGTCATAATGGGCGTATTCAGCGTGATTGTCTTTGTGAGATTTGTTTTCAGCTCAATCATATTCGGAGTAACGTCGCTCTTTGCGGGAATAAGCAGAACATCGTCAAAAGTAAGTCCTTCCTTAACGAACTTTTCCTCGAAATTACAGTTCAGCATATTTTTTCTCCTCTCATCTCTCATCGTTTTTTTGTGTATATTAGATATATTATACACCACGCAAAAAATTTTTTCAAGCGTGAAATCAAAGAAAAATACACAAATATCTTTCAAAATTATCAACAGGTTTATTACATTTTACCGCACTTCAAAAAAAATCTCCGAAAATAACCGATTATATCTTGACTTAGCGACGCTTTTATTATAAAATATAAATGTATGCAATTTTTTTATAAATCGAGGTTTTAGCAATGCAAAGAGATATTTTGGTTTCCGCTTCGCTTCTCGCATGCAATCTCGCGGATATAGCGGGAGAAATCGCAAGATGCGAAAGAGCGGGCGTTGACTGGATACATTTCGACGTGATGGACGGGCATTTTGTCGAGCAGATTACTTACGGCGCGCCCGTGCTGAAGTCGCTGAGAAGCGTTACGAAAAAGACGCTCGACGTTCACCTTATGGTTGAAAATCCGCAGAGTCAGATTAAGTTTTTCGCGGACGCGGGCGCGGATTTGATTACAATTCATCAAGAAAGCAGCGGCGATATTGTGGGCTGTCTGCGCGAAATTCGCTCGCTCGGGAAGAAATCCGCGCTTGCGATTAAGCCGCAAACTCCCGCAGAGGCGATTTTCGACTACATTCCGCTTTGCGATATGATTTTGGTAATGACGGTTGAACCGGGCTACGGCGGACAGGGATTTATCTACGAAACGCTCCCGAAAATAAAGGTTCTGCGCGATTACGCAAATGCAAACGGCTTTGAAAAGCTTGATATTCAGGTTGACGGCGGCATTAACGAGAAAACGGGATATTCCGCCGTAAACGCGGGCGCAAACGTTCTCGTCGCGGGAACGGGACTTTTCAAGGCGCCCGATATGAAAGCCGTCTGCGAGGCGCTGAAAGGAAACGATAAATGACGAAAAATATTGCTCGCGACCCGAATAAGGTCTATTTCGAGCGTATGATTATGATGGCGATGCTGCTTGTTCCCGCGGCGTTTTTGCAGGGGATAAGAGCGGTATTTGTCTGCGTTCTGAGCGTTTTGTGCAGTATGATTACGGACGCGGTATGCTGCCTTATCAGAAGAATACGCTATAACGTAAAAGACGCGGCGGTGCCGTTCTGGGGGCTTGCGGCGGGAATGATGATGCCTGTGAGCGTTCCCGTGGGACTTGTCGTTTTTTCGGCGGTAATGTGCATTGTCGTCGGGAAGCACCTTTTCGGCGGTTCGGACAACATAATCTTCTCTCCTCCCGCGATTTCAACGGCTTTTCTCATAATCTGCTATCCCACGGAGATGCTTTATGCGCCGAGATTTGGCGAAATATACCCCATTTTTGGGGAATTTGACGGTGTTCTGACGCGCTCGACCGAATATTCTCTGAAGCTCGGAAACGTTCCCTCAAAGGGCGTTGTCGATACGCTTATGGGCGTTGTTCCCGGAAGCATCGGCGCGGTTTATATGCTGGTTATTCTGGTTTGCGGGATTTGCCTTGTGCTTCGCCGCACAACCAGCTTCGCGGCGGTTATTTCCACGCTCCTTGCGGCGGCTGTTCTCGCGTTTTTCTTTCCGAGAGCGGATTTCGGCGGCGGTTCGTTCAGCTCGGTTTTTTATGAGCTTTCGTCGGGTTATCTTCTCTTTGGAACGATTTTCATTGCCGCCGAGCCTTATAACGTCCCGTCAAGACCCGTCGGAAAAATTCTCTACGGCGCGACTCTCGGCTATATAACGATGATGTTCCGCTTTTTCGGTCAGACCGAGGGGAGCTTCCTGTTCGCGCTGCTTATCACGGGCGCTCTCGGAAGCAGCTTTGACAGGCTTGTCGATAATCTCGTTTACTGGAAGAAAACCTACGTCAATTCCTTTGAGAAGTCGAAAACGACCGTTCAGAGCGGCGGAATAAAGCTTACGGATACGCAGGAAATCGTAATTCCCGAAAAATACAAGTACAACACGCCGCCCATTGACGGCGAAATAAAGAAGCATCGCAGAAAAAAGAAGAAGGGGGACGGCAGAAATGACGGCGGAACGTAAAAAAAGTCACATAAGCGCCGACGGTCTGTTTCGTCAGAATATCGTTCTTATGAGCGGGCTTGTTACCGCGCCGATTATTGTCGCGGCGACGACCCTTCAGCGCGCGCTGGTTCTCACGCTGAGCTTTTTCGCGATTTCTTACGTTTCAATTTTGATTTGTCGGTTTATTCCGAGAAAAATTGTCTATACTGTGAGAATACTGCTCTATTCAATGGTAGCGGCGGCGGTTTTTATTCCGACGGTTATCGGACTTAGATGTCTTTTCCCCGAAACCACGGGCGAAATTATGCTTTATATCGAGCTTTCCGTTGTAAATTCGCTTATTCTCGCGAAAACCGAGAGCCGTTTCTATCTCGAGCCTTACGGAAGAATGGCGGTTGACGCGCTGATTTACATTG
The DNA here is from genome assembly GCA_002304735.1 of Ruminococcaceae bacterium UBA794. Classification (GTDB taxonomy): domain Bacteria; phylum Bacillota; class Clostridia; order Oscillospirales; family Ruminococcaceae; genus CAG-115. The sequence continues at coordinate 53,627 of DBIU01000092.1, forward strand.
CGGGATACGCGATGGCGGCGTTTACTTCGGGGCTTATAAGAGAAATTCTCTCGTTCGGCACGATTTTCGGTTTTCACGTCTGCGAGCCGATTGTTCCCGCGGCAAAATCGCCGTTTTTCGGGTTCATTCTCGTGGGAATACTCGCGGCGTTTTGCAGGGCGGCTGCGGGCAAACGCGTTTCTTCCGGAAAGGAGCGCGCAAAATGAGCAATATCTTCGCAAGAATTGTAAGTCTGATTATGATTTCCGTCTTTACGCAGAACGCGATTTTCGACCGTGCTTTCGGCGCGAACGTCGCGATTTACGCGTCAAGAAAGGACGCGCACGTTGTTGGATTTTCAATCGGGATTACCGTTATGACGACGCTTGCGAGCGTTATTTCATATCAATTCGACGGTATTTTGCTTCCTCTGCCGAACGGCGACTTGTTTATGCCACTTGTTTATGTGGGAATAATAAGCCTGCTTTATATAATCGGGCTTTATATTCTGTGGAAGATTTTCCCGAAAACATTCGTCAAGGTTAAGAATTACGCGCATCTCGCAATATTCAACTGCGCGGTTTTCGGAGCGCTTTTCCTCAATTCAACGTTCGGAAAGGGCTTCGCGGGATATGTAGGCTATGGCTTCGGCACGGGAATAGGATTTTTCCTCGCCTGCTTTTTGCTCAATATCGCCAACGACAGGCTTTCAAGCGACAAAATCCCGAAAATTTTCCGAGGCTATCCTATTATGATGATTTATATAGGTATTATTTCTCTGGCATTTAACGTTCTGGTTGGTTACACGGCGGATTTCTGACAGCGAAGGGGGCTTGGGCGCATTGAAAAAGAAAAAGAACGCAATAAAAATCAAGAGAAGCAGGGTTAACCTGTACAACAAAAGAAAAAGCAAGAAAAAGCAGGTTCTCACTATCGTTATAACCGTAGTTGCGGCGTGTGCGCTCGGCGTACTCGGATTTGGGCTGGGGAAGCCGCTTCTCGAATATTTCAGCGGGAAAAACAACATTTCGGATAATTCTTCCGCGTGGACTCCTCCCGAAAGCGAGGAAAGCTCGTCCGAGGCTTCTCCCGAAAGCTCTTCCGCGACAAGCTCGGAGCCGCTTCCCGAGCCGATTCCCGAAATGACGGACATTTATTTCCTTCCGGAGGACGCGGCATTAAGCACCGCCTCACTCAACAGCGCTCTTGCGGCGGCAAAGACGGCGGGCGCGAAAACGGTTGCGGTTACGCTTAAAAACGAAACGGGCAATTTCCTCTATAACAGCGCAATTAAGTCGCTTGCGTCGCGCGATATTATCACGGGAACGCTTTCCGCGGAGCAGATTTGCAAAGCGATAAAGGACGCGGGCTTTGTACCCGCAGCAAGAATAAGCACGCTTAAGGACAGGCTTTGCGGATATAAGGACGTCACGGACGGCGGCTATCGCATCGCGGGAAGCGGCGTGACGTGGCACGACGACCGCGACGAAAAGGGCGGCAAGCCTTGGCTTTCGCCGTTCAAAACGCAGACGCTTCAGTTTATCGGCGAGATAACGGAGGAGCTTTCGGCGGCGGGCTTTAGGCACATTATCGCCGTGAACACAATGTACCCGAAATTCCACAGGGAGGACATCTCGACGTATCTCTCGGATTTGCCGCTTTCCGACAACAAGGCGCGTCTTGAGGCGCTGAGAAATGTTGTTAATTCGGCGAAGGCGGGCGCGGAAAAGAACGGCGCCGCGCTTTGGCTTGAAATAAGCGGAGAGAGCGTTATCGCGCAGAATAAGCTCTGCACGGACGCGGAAATCTGCGCCGACTCGGAAACGATGGCGGCGGTTAAGATTATCGTTGACTACACGCCGAGCGAAGCCGCTTCCGAGGTTTATTCAAAGGCAAAGGAATTTGCCGCGAAGATGAAAACCGCCTTGGGAAGCGCAGAATTTTACGTCGTTATCAACGGCGGCTATTCCGACGCGGTTATTTCGGACGCAAGAAAGGCTTTTTCCGAGGACGAAATCAAGGTTTTCGGACAATAACGCGAAAAATACCCCTTGACTTTTTTGTTAAACAAGGTGTATAATATAAAAGAACATTTTTTATGGAGGACATTTTAATGAATTTTATCAATCTTATTTCCAGCGCGGGAAGCGCGGCAACAGACGCTTCAATGGGCGCACAGGTTTCTTCGGTTCTTATGATGATTATTCCGCTTGCGCTTATGGTGGTAATCTTCTATTTCCTTATTTTGCGTCCCGAAAAGAAGCGCAACAAGGAAATGCAGGCGATGCTGAATAATATTCAGGTTGCGGACGAAGTTGTCACAAACGGCGGTATTATCGGACGCGTTCTGTCCGTAAAGGAGGATACGGTTCTTATCGAAACGGGAAGCGACCGCACGAAAATCCGTATTCTGAGGTCGGCTATCGCGAGAAACAACACTCAGCACGAAGCCGCTGTCGCACAGATGGAGGCTGCAAAGGCCGCAAAGGAAAAGAACGGCAAAAAAGAAATTAAGTAATGCCGAAAACCGATTTGCGTGTGGTCAAAACGCGCGCAATTATCAGAAATGCGCTCGTTGAGATTATGTCCGGAAAGGAAATTTCGCAGATTACCGTTTCGGAGATTTGTCTTTTGGCAAAAATAAACCGAAAGACCTTCTATCGGCATTATCGCTCGGTGAACGACGTTCTCGAGGAAGTTGAAAACGAGTTTCTGAAGGAGTTTTCGGAAAATCTTCAAAGCGGGAGCTTGCTCAATATCGGCGCGGTTATGCGCGGAGTGAGCGAAACCGTGCGGCTTCACAGGGATTTTTTCGCGCGGCTTATCAGGTTCAATTCCGGCGTTTTCACGGGCGGACGAATGAAGCTTGCGCTTAGAAGAACGATTTCGGCGGCGCTTCGGAATATCGGTTCGGGTTACAGCGAGCAGGAGCTTGAAGCCGCCGCGGAATTTGTAGTTTCGGGGGTGCTTTCGCTGTACGCTTCGTGGTTTGCGGGCGGCTGCCGCGAGGATATTTCGCTTATCGCGGAGGTTTCGCTTAGGACGACCGTAAAAGGGCTGTCGGGCTATGTTCCGGAGAATAAATTGCTGTTAAAGTAGGGATTTTTATGAAACAAAAGAATGTAAGCAATTCGGTTAGCGTCAGAAATATGGTGTTTATCGCGCTTTTCGCTGCGATAATCTGTATAATGGCGCCGTTTTCGCTGAGCGTCGGCGTTATTCCGATTTCTCTCGGCACGTTCGCGATTTATCTCGCGGGAGGATTTCTCGGCGGTAAAAAGGGAATGGCTGCCGTATGCGTTTACATTCTTCTCGGAGCGGTTGGGCTTCCCGTGTTCACGGGCTTTACGGGCGGCTTCGCAAAGCTTCTCGGCGTTACGGGCGGCTATATAATCGGATATATCCCGCTTGCGCTTATAACGGGCATTTTCGCCGAGAAAAACAAGGCGCTTCTGCCGCTCGGAATGGTTCTCGGAACGCTTGCGTGCTATACATTCGGGACGGCTTGGTTTATGATTTCAATGGGAAGCGAGCTTGTTCCCGCGCTTTTGAGCTGCGTTGTGCCGTTCCTAATCGGCGACGCAATCAAGATTGCCGCGGCTTCGGCGATTTGTATTCCGCTGAGGTCGAGGTTAAGTAGAATAATGGGTAACTAAAGGTAAGAAAATGGAGTCTGCGCTGATTATCGCCTTTCAAGCGGGCGTAATGCTGATTTTGCTGTTTTTCGGGTACTTTTTGTACAAGAAGAAATTCCTCGATGAAAACTCCTCAAAACAGCTTTCAAATATCGTCATAACAATAATCAGCCCGATTGTCATTTTCAACGCGTATCAGACAGATTTTAATACCGAGCTGCTTAAAGGGCTTCTGACGGCAATCGCGCTTGCGTTCGCCACGCAGGGGTTCTTTGTTATGGCGGCTCGGTTAGTTGTGCGGAAAAACAGAAAGGATTTTGAGGTCGAGCGTTTCGTGGTCGGTTACACAAACTGCGCGTTTATGGGAATACCGCTCGCCGAAGCGACTTTCGGCACGGAGGGCGTGTTCTTCATCACGGCATATATCACCGCGTTCAACGCGTTTATGTGGACGCACGGAGTCGTGCTGATGAGCGGAAAAAAGCTGTCCGCGAAAGGGCTTGTGAAAATCGTGCTTTCGCCCGCGATTTTAAGCATAATTCTCGGATTAGTCTGCTTTTTCACGGGATTTCGCGTTCCCGAGATTATCGCGCAGCCGCTGAATTACCTCGGCGCACTGAATACGCCGGTTGCGATGATTGTTTCGGGAGCTACAATCGCGATGACGGGCATAAAAAGCTGCTTTACGAATAAGCGAGTGTATTTTTTGCAGGCGATTAGGCTTGTTATTCTGCCGATGATTATTGCCGTCGGATACGCTTTTGCAAGGCGTTTCGGCGCAAACGAAACCGCCGTCGGCTCAATTCTGGTTGCGGCGGCGGCTCCCACGGCTTCGGCGGCGATTATGTTTTCGCATAAATTCGGGAAAAACGCGGGTTACGCTTCAAATCACTTTGCTGCGTCAACTATTTTGAGTATTGCCACAATGCCGCTTATTCTCGCGTTTTACGAGGCTGTTTGCGGCTGGATTATGTAAAAATGCACAAAATTAACACTAATAATTTGTTGTAAATTATTGTTGCAAAATATAGGAAAAAATGGTATAATTACATTGTAATAAATTGACAAGATAGTATTATGGCTTTGTGCCACTATACTTCTTATATATTTTCCCCAATTATTTTCAGCCGAATTACTGTTTTCCCCAAACAGTCGGCAATTTTTCCTGATTTTACCGCAGACGCCCCCTTGTCTGCGGGCTTTTTTTGCGCAAAATACATTTTCTGCGTAAAATTTTTCTCCAAAGACTTGACAATCGTAAAAATTGATGTATAATATAATTAGCACTCTAATATGGTGAGTGCTAAAAATGATATTTATGCCGAAAACGGCGCTTAACGTATAGGGAGGAATTAATTATGTCAGAAAAAACCGAACTCAGAGAATTTAAGGCAGAGTCAAAACGCCTGCTGGAGATGATGATAAACTCCATTTACACGCACAAGGAAATATTCCTGCGCGAGCTTATTTCAAACGCTTCCGACGCTATGGACAAGCTTTATTTCAAGTCTATGGAGGAAAATCTGGGGCTTACGCGCTCGGATATGCAGATTACTATTGCCGCGGATAAGGACGCGCGCACGCTCACAATCACCGATAACGGCATCGGTATGACAAAGGACGAGCTTGAAAACAACCTCGGAACAATCGCGCAGAGCGGCTCTTTTGAGTTCAAGCGCGACAATGAAAAGGCTGAGGACGTCGATGTAATCGGACAATTCGGCGTCGGCTTTTACTCTGCGTTTATGGTAGCGAAGAAAGTTACCGTAATCTCAAAGGCTTACGGCGCGGATAAGGCTTATTTGTGGGAAAGCACGGGCGCGGACGGCTATTCTGTCGAGGAAGCCGAAAAGGACTCCTGCGGCACGGTTATCACGCTTCATATCAAGGATAACGCGGACGACGAAAATTACGACGAATTTCTCACGCCTTACAGGATAAAGGAGCTTGTGAAGAAGTACTCCGACTATATCCGCTATCCGATTAAAATGGACGTCGAACACGAAAAGCTTAAAGAGGGAACGGGTGTTGACGGAAAAGACCCCGAATATGAGAAAGAAATCGTCACGGAAACGCTTAATTCGATGATTCCGATTTGGAAGAAGGCAAAATCCGAGCTTACCGACGAGGACTATAACCGGTTCTACAAGGAAAAATTCTACGATTACACCGACCCGCTTCTTCATATTCACACGAGAACGGAGGGCACGGCGACTTACTCGGCGCTGCTTTATATCCCGCAGAACGCGCCCTACGATTATTACTCAAAGAGCTATGAAAAGGGGCTTCAGCTCTATTCAAGCGGCGTTATGATTATGGAAAAGTGCGCGGATTTGCTTCCGGATTACTTCAGCTTTGTAAAGGGCCTTGTGGACAGCGAGGACTTGTCGCTGAATATCTCGCGTGAAATGCTTCAGCACGACAGACAGCTCAAGATTATTGCAAAGAGCATTGAAAAGTCAATCAAAAACGAGCTGAAAAAGCTGCTGAAGAACGAGCGCGAGAAGTACGAGAAGTTCTTTGAAACGTTCGGCGCGCAGATTAAGTATGGCATTTACGAAGCATACGGTATGAATAAGGCGGATTTGCAGGAGCTTCTGCTGTTCAAGACGTCAAACGGCGGCACGGCAACGCTTGAGGAGTACGTTTCGCGTATGAAGGAGGAGCAGAAATACATCTATTTCGCAAGCGGAAGCAGCGTTTCGCGCATCGAAAGTCTGCCGCAGACTGAGCAGGTTCGCGATAAGGGCTATGAAATTCTGTATCTTACCGAACACGTTGACGAGTTTATGATTCAGATGATGCACGACTACGAGGGCAAGGAGTTTAAGTCGGTTTCCGCGGACGACCTCGGTCTTGACACGCCCGAAGAAAAGGAAGAAATCAAGAAGGCTGAGGAGGAAAACAAGCCGCTGTTCGACTTTATGACCGAGAAGCTCGGCGGTAAGGTTAAGGCGGTTAAGCTGTCGCAGCGCCTTAAAAATCACCCTGTCTGCATAACGAGCGAGGGCGCACTTTCCGTTGAAATGGAGAAGGTGCTGTCGGCAATGCCGAATGCCGAGGGCGCAAAGGCGGAGAAAATCCTCGAAATCAATCCAAATCACCCGATTTTCGAGAAGCTGAAGTCGCTTTACGAGAGCGATAAGGACAAGGCGGCGGTTTACGCTGATATTCTGTACAATCAGGCGCTTTTGATTGAGGGTATGCCGATTGAAAACCCCGTGGATTTCTCGAACAAAATTTGCGAGATTATGTCGAAATAAGGCGAATTTCGGCAGGAATTTAGCGTTCCTGCCGATTTTTTGCAATATTTTCGCCGATAAAACAAAAAAGCAGGCTCTTTTCGGAACCTGCTTTTCGCTTTTTTGACGATTAGTCGGCAGAGTAGGGAATAAGCGCAACCTGTCTTGCTCTCTTGATAGCCTTTGTAAGCTCTCTCTGGTGGAAAGCGCAGCAGCCTGTAACTCTGCAAGGAAGAATCTTTGAACGCTCGGTCATAAACTTTCTGAGCTTCGCGATATCCTTATAATCAATGAACTCCGCTCTGTCAGCGCAGAACTGGCAAACCTTTTTACGGCTGCGCTTTGCGGCATGAACGGGTCTTTCGGTCTTTTCAGCCATGATTTTTTCCTCCTGTAAGATTTCGATAATTCACATTTTTCTCAGAACGGATAGTCGTCGCTGTCGGCAGAGGAGAAATCCGCAGCACCGGAATTGTTGCTTTCCGACTGCGCAGACGGCGCGGAATGAGAACCGCTTGCGGGAGGGGGCGTTCCATAGCCGGGGTCGCCGCTCGCAGAATAGCTTCCCGAGCCGCCCTGCGACTTTTCGCCCGTAAAGCAAACCTGCTCCGCGATAATTTCCGTAACATTGACGTTAATTCCGTCCTTGTTCGTATACTGTCGCGTCTGAAGCTCGCCCTCGACAAGAATCATATTTCCCTTCCTGAAATAGCGGGAAACAAATTCGCCCTGCTGCCTCCAAGCAACTATGTTGAAGAAGTCAGCCTTTCTTTCTTCGCCCTTAGTCTGATATCTGCGGTCAACCGCAATACTGAAGGTGCATACGCTCACGCCCGAAGGAGTGGTCTTAAGCTCGGGGTCGCGCGTAAGTCTGCCCATTAATATTGCTCTGTTAAATGCCATAATAACACCTCCGCCTTCTTTGTCCGATTACTTTCTAAGAACAACCATTGAGCGAAGAACGCCATCGGTAATGCTGATGATACGCTCAAGCTCTGCGGGGAAATCGGGCTTGCTCTCGAAATTGTAGAGAACATAATAGCCCTCGCTCTCGTAATTGATGTCATAAGCGAGCTTTCTCTTGCCCCACTCGTCAACGCCCTCGAGAGTTCCGTTGTTCTTGATAAGCTCCGAGAACTTGTTTGTGAGAGCCTTAATCTGCTCTTCATCGTTGGTCTTTACGGAGAAAACGACCATAGCCTCGTACTTTGCATCAAGCTTTGCCATAATATTTGCACCTCCTTATGGATATATATCCCGCGCCTCTTGACGCGAGAAAGGGGTTATTCGCTTTCGGCGATTAACTCTATTATTATATCAGATTTTTTTGCGCTTGTCAAGGGTTTTTTCACTTATCGGGCGAAATTTTCCAGATATCCTCCGCGTATCCCTCGATAGTTCTGTCGGAGCTGAATTTTCCCGCGAAGCACATATTTATCATCGACTTCTTGATAAATTCGTCGTGATTGAACTTATAGTCCGCGTTAGCCTTGAGCTTTGCCTGAACGTAGTTTTCAAGGTCGCCGAGAACGTAATAATGGTCGGGCTTGTGCCAAGAAGCGCCGTCGAGAAGCGAGTAGTAAAGCTCTCTGAACGAGCCGTTTCCGCCGTCTGTGAACGTCCCGTCGATAAGCGTATTCAGAACGCGCGCAATTCTCGTGTTCTCGGAATAAAGCTTGCGCGGGTCATATTCGGGCATAATTTTTTCGAGGTCCTCGACTCTCGCGCCGAAGATGTAGTTGTTTTCCTCGCCCGCTTCCTCGGCAATTTCAACGTTCGCGCCGTCGTAAGTGCCGAGCGTCATTGTGCCGTTGAGCATAAACTTCATATTTCCCGTTCCCGAAGCCTCTGTGCCGGCGGTTGAAATCTGCTCGGAGATATCCGCCGCAACGACAAGCTTTTCCGCGTAGGAAACGTTATAGTTCTGTACGAAAACGACTTTTATCGCGCCGTTAAGCGAAAGGTCGTTGTTTACAAGGTTCGCGATTTCGTTTATGTACTTGATAATCGCCTTTGCGCGCGCGTATCCGGGGGCGGATTTTGCTCCGAAAATAAACGTTGTCGGCGCGAAATTATCAAGGGAAATCGAGCCGTCCTTGATGCCGAAATAGATGTAGAGTATCGAAAACGCGTTCAGGAGCTGGCGCTTGTACTCGTGAAGGCGCTTAATCTGAATATCGAAAAGGCTTTCGGGGTCGATATCCTCGCCCTCGTGAACCGCGATATATTCCACGAGAGCCGCCTTGTTCGCCTGCTTAATCGCGCCGAAGCGTTCGCGGATTGCCTTGTCGTCGCAGAACGGACGCAGATTTTTAAGCTGAGAAAGGTCCGTAAGCCACTTTTCGTTTCCGAGAAGCTCGGTAATCATATCCGCAAGCTTTTTGTTGCACAATGCGAGCCAGCGGCGCGGCGTAATGCCGTTTGTTTCGTTCAGGAAGCGTTCGGGATACAGCTCGTACCAATCGTGAAGCGCGTCGTTTTTGAGAATTTCGGTGTGTATTCTTGCAACGCCGTTAACGTGGGAGGAGCAGTAAATCGCCATTCTCGCCATATGAACCATTCCGCCCGCGACAAGCTGCATAGACGCGATTTTTTCTCTCTTTATGCCGCGGCGGTATATATCCGAGATAAATTCCTCGTTTATGCGCAGAATAATCGCGTAAACCTCCGGAACAAGCTCCTCGACGATATCGCTCTGCCACTTTTCAAGCGCCTCCGCCATAATCGTGTGGTTTGTGTAATTAAACGTCTTTTTGGCAATTTCAAGCGCTTCTTCAAACGAACAGCCGCGGTTAAGCAGATTGCGGATAAGCTCGGGAATTGCGATTACGGGGTGAGTATCGTTAAGCTGGATTGCGTTGTATTCGCCGAAATTCGAGAGCGGCCTGCCCGCTTCAAGGTGCTTTCTTATCATATCCTCAACGGAAGCCGCGCTGAAGAAATATTCCTGTCTTAAGCGCAGAAGCTTTCCGGGGCGCGCGTCGTCGTTTGGATAAAGCGTCTTGGAGATGTTCTCGGCTTCGATTTCGCCGCGAGCCGCGCCAAAGTAATCCTGACGGTTAAACGCGTCGAAATCAAACGCGTTTATCGGCTCTGCCTGCCACAATCTGAGAGTGCAGGCAAAGTCGTTCTTATAGCCGAAAATCGGCATATCGTAGGGAACAGCCTTAACGTCGCCGTCCGCGAAATGAACGATAACGGTTTCGTCCTCGGCGCGTCTGCTCCAAGGGTCGCCGAATTTCGTCCAGTCGTCGGCGTATTCGCGCTGGAAGCCGTCCTCGATTGTCTGCTTGAACAGACCGTATTTATAGCGTATTCCGTAGCCCGTAAGCGGGAGCTTGAGCGTCGCCGCGCTGTCGAGAAAACAAGCCGCAAGACGTCCCAAACCGCCGTTTCCGAGAGCCGCGTCCTCGATTTCCTCGAGGTCGGAGAGCGAACCGCCCGCTTCGTTCAGAAGCTCCTCGGCATAGTCCGCAAGCCCAAGACATAAAATGTTGTTATATATCGCCCTTCCGACAAGAAATTCCATCGAAAGATAGCCCGCTCTCCTGCCGTCGGGCGCGGAGCAGTTCATCATCGGAACCGCCTGCCGCATAATCGCCTTTGAGAGCGCGTCGTGAAGCTGCGCGGGAGAACGGCGCTTTCCGTTTGCCGCCGAGTCGCGCAGAATATCCTCGAAATCGTTTTTAAGCAGGGTCTTATCAATCATAATTTTTCTCCTTTTTCCCTTGTGCAACGATTTTTCATCGCCGTATACTTACTTATTCTACCATATTGCGCCGATAAAATCAAGCGTTTGCGCGCAAAATCAGCTTATTTTCACCTCAAAGTCGGCATTATTTCGCCCTTTTTGTTTATATTGCACATAAGAGGGCGCTTAAATTTTATACGAAATATATTTAATAAGCCGTTGGCAGTGCTTGAAAAATGTGGTTATTTATGTTATAATTGTGTTAAGTAAGCGGCTATGGGCAGAGTGCGCCCTTTTTCGGAAATTATCGGCTGTTCCGTCTTATTGCGCCTTGCGCCGTGCTGCCCAAAAAATATTTTTTGCGGAAACGGAGGTTTTCAGGTGAATAAATTCTCTTATGTTGCCACTGACGTCAATGGCAAAACCACTCGTGGTAATGAGATGGCAGAGGATTTCAGAGATCTTCAGCAAAAGCTCAGAGAGAAAAATCTTTACGTTACAAGCTATCGCGACCTCGGCACGGGAACGGTTGACGTAAAGTACAAGTTTAAGACCAAGGAGGTTTCCTTCATCAGCCGTCAGCTAGGCTCGATGACCTCGGCGGGTCTTTCGCTTGTAAGAGCGCTTTACATTCTTCAGGACCAGCAGGAAAACAAGAAGGCGAAGGCTGTTCTGCTGGATATCTATGAGGAGGTTCAGAAAGGTAAGTCTTTCTCGGACGTTTTGAAGTCGAAGCCGGGCGTTTTCCCCGAGATGTTCGTAAGCCTTGTGGCTGCGGGCGAAGCTTCGGGTACTCTCGACCAGATGCTCAACAGACTGTCGGACCACTATGCAAACGCAAACAAGACCGCAAACAAGGCTAAGAGCGCGATGATTTACCCTCTCATACTGCTTGTTTTGCTGCTGGCGGTTATCATACTTCTGTTTACGTCGGTTCTGCCGACCTTTGCGGATATGATGTCCGAGGAGGATATGACGCCGCTTTCAAAAGCGCTTATGGCGTTCTCCGACTCGCTGATTAATCAGTGGTACATTTACATAATCGTAATTGTCGGAATTGTAGTCGCTATATTCGTTATGAGAAGAACGCCGTCTACGAGAAGAAAGATGGACGAACTTCTGCTTAAATGTCCGAAGGTCGGAAAGCTTGTTGCGACGATGTATACGGGTACTTTCGCGAGAAATATGTCCAACCTGTACGGCGCGGGTCTTCAGATGGTCGAGTGTATCGAAAAGTCCATCGCCGCAGTCAACAATATGTACGTTCACGACAAGTTCAAGGAAGTTGTCAGCGACATTAAGCTCGGCGAGAGTATGTCGAAGGCGATTGAGAAAACCGGCATTTTCGAGGGAATGTTTACGTCGATTATCTACGTCGGCGAGGAGTCCGGTACTCTCGATACAATCCTTGCAAAGAGCGCGGACTATTATGATGAAGAAGCGGACGCTGCCGTTACAAAGCTTGTAGGACTTATGGAGCCTGTTATGATTATCCTTATGGGTATTGCGATAGGTCTGTTCCTTGCGGGTATGTTCCCGATGCTCTACGGCGGAATGACCAAGGTAAGCGGCTAAGATTTCGGGGAACGGAATTTCCGTTCCGCAATATAATAATAAGTATGAGGTGAAGATATGCTTTCAATTGATATTACAGACAGGCAGATAAAGCTCGTCAGAGGCGTACACAGCGGAAGCAAAATCAAGGTTCAGGACGCTGATATGCGCGAGCTGTCGATGGGAATGGTTTCAAACGGCTATATAACCGACGTTCCCATGGTTGCGGCGGAACTCAACGACATCATCAAGCAGAAGGACATAAAGGAGAAGGAAGCGGTTGTTTCCATTACCTCCAGTGCGATTGTTTACAAGGAGCTGCTTGTTGCAAAGCCCAAGAATATGAAAAATCCGGCTATCATCGAGGCGATGATTCAGTCGAATATGAACATTTCGAGCGATTACAACATTTCCTTTACGATTGCCGGCGAAACCGAGGACGAGGAAAAGAACAAGATGCTCAAGGTTATCGCGTCTGCGTGCCCCCAGCGCCTTGTCGACGGATATGTTAGACTTTTCTCGCACATCGGTCTTCAGCTTAAGGGCGTTTATATCTCCAACAACTCCGTTACGCGTCTTATCGTAAATACTCCCAAGCTCGCGGATAAAATGCCGATGCTTCTTATCCAGATTGATAAGAACTTCCTCAATATGAACCTCTATGAGGACAATCAGATTGTATTCTCGCGTTTCTTCAATATCGACCCCAACGATTACGACAACGCGCCGGATTACGTTACGCGCGCTGTTAACGATAACCTGTTCAGAATGATGCAGTTTATCAAGAGCCGCAAGGGCGCGAAGCCGCTTCGCGAGATTATGTTCTACGGCGAAATCGAGAGCTTTATCGAGATTACGAACGCGATTTCTTCGTACAACGTTCCCTCGAATATGCTTTCAATGCCCACGACTGTTTCTACGTCGGCGCAGTTCGATTTTGCGAAATTCGCAAACGCAATCGGCGCGCTCTACCGCAGAAATAAGGAGCTTGAGCATATCAACCTGCTTGAAGCGACCTCCGCAAAGGGCTCTGCCGCAGGAAACACGTTCCTTCTGGGACTTGCGGGCGTTGTTGTCGGTTCAATCGCAGTTGTAGCGGGCGCGACGCTTGTCGTTAATATTATCAGCAACGGAATGAACGATGAAATAAGCAAAATTCAGGCTCAGATTGAAGCCCCTGCTCTTAAGGCGGACCTTGCGATTGTCGACGAGCGCGACAATATGCTCGGCGGCTTCCAGAATTACAACAACACGGTTGACGGAACGATTAATCTGTTCAACTATCAGCCGAAAATCACGAGCGACGTTTACAAGAGAGCGACCGAGCCGATTAAAAACATTCTCACTTCAAGCGAAGAGCTTAAGGTGAAGGAGTTTGAGGTAAGCGGCTATTCCGTAAAGCTTTCGTTTATGGGACTTTCGCACGGCGACCCGTCGGCTATTCCCTCGAAGTACACCGAGTATCTCGCGGAAAAGGTTCTCAATCAGTATGACGAGCCTTATTTCAACAAAATCATTTACACCGGCTTCAAGAAAGAAAACATCACGAAGTGGAACACCTACGCATATCTCCAGAGCGAAGGAAAAACCTCCTTCGACACCATATTCTCGTTTGATATCGAAATGGAGCTTCAGATGGGAAATGACGAGAAGAATGCAAAGATTTCCATATCCGAAAATACAAGTGAGGAGGCTGGCCAATAATGAAACTCAGTAAACAGGAACGTATCGCAACGATAGTTATACTTATAATAGTTATTCTTGCAGTCGGAATTTTCGTGTTCATAAAGCCTGCATTTGAAAAGATGTCAAGCACACAGACAAATCTCGACAACAAGAAGGCGGAATACAACGCGTGCATTGAAAAGCAGGGAAGAAAGGCTTCGCTCAGAACGCAGATTGAGGAAACCTACAAGGACGGCGAGCATATGGCTGATATGTTCTTCCCGGAGCTTACTTCCTATGAGGCGGACGAGGCTTTGAGAACGTTCCTTGCACAGTGCAAGGCGAATGTCGTTGTCGAAGAGCTTTCGGTTGAAGAACCCACGACCGCGACGCTTTCTCCTTACTTCTATGTTAGCGATGAAGTCGCATACGAGCTGAAGAATTACGCGACTCAGGGCGCAAGCAACGACGAAGCGGCTCAGAAGCGCATCGACCGTCTTACGCAGCTTCAGACGGCTCTCGGCGGCGCTCAGACAATCGGCGCAAGCACCGTTTCGTTCACTGTATCGGCAATCGACCGCGACGAGCTTCTTCAGTTTGCGGACGATGTAAACGAGTATCTTGTAACGGAAAACAACAAGCAGACCAGAAAGGCGCTTTTGCTTAACAGCCTGTCGTTCAGCTGCCAGGAAGTCGAGAAGGAATATTCTTCCGTTGTCGAGTCAATCAACGCAGAGGCTGAAAGAGTGGGTAAAGAAGCTTTTGCAAGAGAAACCGGCGAAAGCTATGAGGAAACCGGTACGACTTCAAATGGAAATGAATCGGAAGACGATAAGAATGTCGATGTAGAAGATATCGTTTACAGAGTTGAAACCTCGATTACTTTCTTCAGCATCGAGCGTATGCAGAACCCCAAGGCGCAGCTTGACAAGCAGGACGGTCTTTCTGCATAACCTTTTTTCGGGTAACTTTTGAGAAAAGGAGGATATAATGGCACATTCACTCAGAAAGTACCTAAGCAATCGAGGAAGCGCGCTGTTTATGGTATTGAGTACTATGACGGCGTTGATGGTGACGTGTATGGCGATGTATTTTGCCGTGCTTTCATCGGCTTCCGCACAAATCTCCGTATTTAACCAGCAGCAGTCCTATCAGTCTGCGATATCCATTTCTGAAATGGCTGTCGGAAGTATGAACGACCTTCTTTCAAATACAGGCGTGTCTATTGAGAGCGTACCTGTCGGAGAAACCATTCTTACGACTGACGGAAACGGCTTTAAGACGCTTAATCCGAGCGCGTCGAGCGACGACGACAATTATCTCGGCGCATACGACGTTACGATGACGCGTCTTGCGGACGAAAAGATGGACGGCAAAACGTTCTTAACCGTTGATATTGCCGTCACGACCTCTGTATCCGGCGTTAAGGAGGTTTATCATCAGGTTGTAAACGTAATCCAAGAAGGCGGCTCGCCCAACCAAAAGGGCAAGATTTTCGCTTCGACGGGCTATGTTCCGAACGATTCGTTCATCAGCAAAGGCTCGTTCTATTCTGATATGTATATCAGCAACGAGGACGTCGTTGCAGGCGCGTTCAGCGGAACGGAGCTTCATTTCTATTCCAATATTTACTGCGAAAACTCGTTTACGCTGCTTGACGGCGTAAACATCAAGAATAACGCTCCCGGTCCTATTGTACACGCGGTAAGACGCGACTATAATATCGGCACGGGCGACGGAATAGGCATAAAGGGCAACAGCTATATTCTTGTCGGCGGCGATATGCATTTGGCGAGAGGCTTTAACACCTCCGGCGGCGGCGATATTCTTGAAGTTTACATCGGCGGAGACCTCTATATTGAGGACGGCGCGCAGAACCTTAACAACAGCAGGCTTAGATTTTATGTTGCCGGCAACGTATACGTCAATTCCGGTAACAGCAGCTGTATTCCCGGCGTTATTTACTGCAACGAGGTATATTATCTGACGGGCAAGGACAAGAACTCATACAACCCCGGTTCGGTTAAGGAAGAAAACAAGAGCGACGACTGGTGGGAGAACGACCAGGATAAGGCTCACGGTATAATGAGTATGTCCTTCCAAGAAGCTATGGAGATGCTTGAATCCAAGACTCCGAACGTACAATACAAGCTTTGGAAGATTGACGAAAGCAAGCTGGGAAGCTCTATCGGCAAGACTAACGCGGACGGCACGATTTCCGGCGGAAAAGAAGTCGACCTCGTGTTCAAGAGCATTAACGGTCAGTCTATGTATGAGCCGATTGTTTATACATACGGAAAAGACGGAAACGGCTTTATACTCAACGATATCAAGATTGACGG
Source organism: Ruminococcaceae bacterium UBA794 (assembly GCA_002304735.1). Lineage (GTDB taxonomy): Bacteria > Bacillota > Clostridia > Oscillospirales > Ruminococcaceae > CAG-115. The sequence goes on from DBIU01000092.1 coordinate 69,735, forward strand.
CGGCGGAAACAATAGCGTAAACAATGTTCCTACGCTTATCATTGATACCGGCGACGACGCTTCAAACACTTTTGTTATTCGTCTTAAGAATAATAACAAGAGCAAAAAGGGCACGGAATATTTCTCGTGGTCGCCCAAAAATCCCGACGGCTCGCAGACAAACGCGCCTATGCAGGTGTTTGTAAAGGGCAACGGTTCGCTTGTAATCGACGTTCCCGAGGGCGTGGTTTATCAGGAATCAAACAACGTTCGTATTGCGCACTATAACTGGTATATTCTGACAAACGGAAGCGGAATAGCCGAGCAGGCGGGCAAAAAGTATTATACGACCAAACAGGACGCTTTTCTCGGAATGAACCTCAAGGATTACGTTCATTCGGCTTGCGAAGACGGCGACGGCTGTCATTATGACGTTGAAAAGACTTCCGATAAGTGCGAATACTGCGGAAGCGAGGTTACATATTCCGTAAAGTGCGACAAGCACGAGGAATATTCCATTTGCCCGAACTGTGACGCGGAATATTTTTCGGGCAGCGAAAAGAACCCCAAAATCAATCCCGCGGGAGTTTGCAAGGACAGAGTTGAGAAAAAGGTTTGTGAAAAGGCTCTTGAAAATATCGACAGCACAACTCGTCCCGTAAATCGTGATTCCAAGGGCAATATCGTAATTCCGAACTGCAACATCTATCTTGTTTCCTGCTCCGAGAGCGCGGATTTCAGATTTGGTCAGAAAATTGACGACAGCGGTCCCGTTTCATACAACTGCTTTGTTGGATTTATCTACGCTCCGTATATGTCCTATAAGGCAAACGGTCAGGACCTCGGCGACTATCTTATGCATATGGGCGGAATGGTCGTTTCGGACTATAAATTCCTCTCGAAGAACAGCTTTATTGCGTGCTGGCCGAGCGTTTATCCTCCGCAGAACGTATTTGACGAAGAATCACTTAATTCGACGCTTAACCCCGTATCCGAAAAGAGATACAGAATTAAGCTCAAGGCGACATATTAATGAGGAGGTGCTTTAATTGATTAAAAGAATTTTTTCAAAGAAAAGCGGCTTCACATTAGTGGAAATTGTGGTTGCATTTGCGGTTTTCGCATTAATGGCGGCTGCAATAATGCAGATTTTGACGTTTGTTTCCCGCGAGAGGTCCGACAACGTAAGGTTTATGGAATCGCTCGAGCAGCAGGAGGAATACCTTGCGGCAAACGGCAAAAAAGAGTTTGAAAAGCAGGACGGCGAGGTTGTCCTTAACATTAAGGGCAATGATAACCCCAGCAAAATCGCCTATAATATGAAAGCGGCAAACGGCGACGCGGAAGGCGTCGGCGGCGGTCTTGTTTACTTTGTTTCAAAGGACTCGCAGGGCGGTGAATCGCCGTCGACAGGCGGAGGCTCGTCCAACAAGGGCGGCGAACAGGGACAGCTCGGCACGGTTGACGCGAGAATAACGGGCACTCCTAAGTTTGATACAATTGCGTTTGATAAGGTTGAAAAAGCGACCGACTACGAGGGACCCGGCGTTTGCTATTATTTTCAGATGCACGCAAACGCGCCGTTTATGACCGCCGACGAGGCGAAATACGCTATGTTCAAGCTGAACTTCTTCTCGACCGATACTGTTTCGGAAACCGAAGAGCGCGACGACGCCGGCAGCAAGAAAACTTATACAAGAGAAACCCCGATGGAAGCGTACATTATAGACGCGGGATACATCAATTCGGACACCTTAAGCTGGAGTTACGCAAAGTCCGTCGTTATGGAGAAAAATTATTCTTCCGGCAGCGACAAAAGCCCGTATTGCATAACCAAAACAGGCGATAACACGCTTAGAATAAGCTCGCCTTATGTAAACGACGGCGGAACGCAGCTGTTCAATAACCGTAAGTTTAGCTTTTACGTTGTTTTCGACAAGGACCCGAACCTTACAAGAACGTCGTTCGGTCATAACGCGCAGTCAAACGGAGTATACAGGGCTTGCCCTATCTACAAGGAAACGTACACCGCAGACGGAAACTGCAAGTACGAGGAATCCGGAAAGACAAGCAATTACATCTACGGCGCATATATGTATAAGAGAAACTACAAGTAAGACGTCGGAGGTGAAACGTAATGAAAAAGCTTATTTGGCGTCTTAAGCGCAAAAGAAAAAACAGCGGCTTTACGCTGGTTGAGATGGTAATTTCCTGCGGATTGCTCGGAATTTTGGTTCTCGGCGTGACGTTGTTTATTACGCCCGTATTGAAGTCAGCCGCGTCAAACGAAAGAAACGTTCGCGCGTCGCTTCTTGCGGAAACGGTAAACAACTTCATCTCCAGAAGTACAAGAGCCGCCTGCTTCGTTCAAATTGTTACAAACGCGGACAGAAGCGACGCATACGAAGGCGGAGCTATCACGGAGAACGAGAACATTAAGAAAATGTTGGAGTATACCAACAAGCGCCTTGACCAGGACGGGAAAAAGATATACGAGCTGAAATGCATTTCATTTACATGGGCTGAGGACACTCAGACGTTCGAGCACAAGTATATGGTAATGAACGAAACGTTCGTAAACACGTCGTCGGCGGCAATTAATATGAATCCTATTCCGATGTTTGAAAATTGCTTCTATGACGGGCTTTTCCCGAAATTTACCGCAGAGCAGCTTGAAGGAACGGACGTTGCGCCCGGAGATTCAAGCGCAGACCCGTCGGACCCCGACGATAAGAAGCCGGTTCCCGCGCTGAAGCTTACGACGGAGGTTTTCTCGGACCAGGATATGAAGGCTCCCGAGTTTATCGGAGTCGGTTTTACCGAGTACGCTTCAATCAAGAACCCGCTCATTAATCCTACGGGAGAACTCAAGTTTTTCCCGACGCAAACGCTTGACAGCTCAAACGACCACAGCACAACCTTTATTTATTATGTAGGCAGAAGGTCAATGGCTTCCGAAGCTTCTCCCACGCCTACGCCGTAAAATATCAGCAAAACAAAATCGGGGCGTAAAACCGCCCCGATGGTTTGCCGATAAAACGAGCTTAAAGCAAGCTTGTATACCAATTCATAATAAACGAACCGACCAGCCACGCGGCGGCGATTCCGAGCGAGAGGAAAGGCCCAAAGACCATTCTGCGGGAGTATTTGACTTTCTCGACCTTATCGCCTTTTATGTAAATCCTAAAGCCGCCCTCGCGTTCGTCCTTAATCTTTTCACGGAGCGTCTGCGAAAGCTCGGCTTTATCCGGCAGACCCTTCCAAACCTTTTCTTCGAGGAATTCCCATTCTATATCGGGATTGCCCTCGCTTATACTTCCGACAATAACGTCATCGTGACCGTCCATAACAAAACCGATTTCACGGTCAAGCTGATTTTGATACCATTTTTCGGCTATGCCTTTTATGGTATGGCTGACGACGCGCTCGACCTTTTTGTCGCGGAATTTTTTGATAACTCCGTAAACCGCGCCGAAAAGGATACCGATAAAGAGCGCGATAAAGACCTTGTACCCAAGCAAAAGCGCGGCTCCGCACATAAGCTGGAGGTCGCCGCCGCCCATACCGCCGATAAGAACCATTATGGCGAAGAGAACAAGAACAATTCCGAAAGCAATCAAGCGTTCATACCAAACGATTTCATCGGGGAAGAGCAGGAAAGAAGCCGCCCCGAGAACGGCAATCGAGATGCTGCACCAGTAGGGGATTTCAAAGCAGTCAATGTCGATTGCGGAAAGGACGATAAGGATAGGGAAAAGGACAGCCGAAAAGACGAGCTTCCAAACGTTTCCGTCCCAGATAAATCTAAACGATAAGAAAGACAGACAGTAGAGAACGGCGGTTGCCGCCTCGATAATCATATAGCGGGGAGAAATTTTGCTTTTGCAATAGCGGCATCTTCCGCGCAGGAAAATCCAGCTGAAAATCGGGAACATATCATACCACGCAAGCCTGTGACCGCAGGAAAAGCAGTGCGAAGGCTCGGTAATGATTGACTCCTTTTTCGGGGTTCTCAGGATAACAACGTTGAGAAAACTGCCGATAATAGAGCCGAAGATAAACGCTAATACCGCATAAACCGCGGTTTCGATGCCGGACATAAATATGACCGCCTCCTTAAAATATTTGATAAACTTATTTTACCATAAAAAAGCGCTTTTTGCAATAGGAAGCCCGAAAAAACCTTTGAAAACGCGCGGTTTTTGGGGCGAAAACAGGAATTTGAAGGACGTAATCCGCGATAAGGATAAAACGTCGTTCATATTATAAATGCGATATCGTAAAAGCGGTATCGCCCAAAGTAATCCGAAAGGAAGAAATCAGATGCCGGGACCAGTAAAGAATTTACCCATAGGAGAAATCCTGATTGAACAGGGATTTATCACCAAGCAGCAGCTTGAGGACGCGCTTGTCGCACAGAAAAAGAGCGCGGGCAAGATGCTCGGCGATATTATGCTTGAGATGGGGATTGTTTCCGAGAGCCAGCTTGCTCAGGCGCTTTCAATAAGACTGAAGGTGCCGTTTGTTGACCTTTCGTCAATCAAGGTCGATATAAACGCGGTTTCAAAGATACCCGAAGAAGCGGCGCGAGAAAAATGCGTAATCGCGTTTATGATGAAGAACAACAGGCTGTACGTCGCGACAAACGACCCTGTAAACTTCTACATATTCGAGGACCTCAAGGTTCAGACGGGAATGGAAATCATACCGCAGATTTCCACGAAAACGCAGATTGAAAACGCAATCGGCAAGTATTATTCATCGCAGGCAATCGACAGCACGATGAACGAGCTTGAAAACGAGGCTGAAAGTACCGGCGATATCGGCGAGGACCTCGCAAAGGCTGAGTCCGAGGGACGCGTTGATAACGCACCTATCGTAAAGCTCGTAAATATGATGGTCGAAACGGCTTTCAGAAACCAAGTTACAGATATTCATATCGAAGCGTTTAAGGACAGGACGAGAATACGCTTCAGAATGGACGGCGAGCTTGTCGAGCAGGATATGAAAATCCCGCCGTCTTTCCACAATTCAATTATCACCCGTATAAAAATTCTCGGCGGAATGAACATCGCCGAAAGAAGAATACCGCTCGACGGACGTTTCGGAACGCGCATCGACGGCGTAAACCTCGATATGCGTGTCAGCACGATTCCCTGCGTATACGGCGAGAAATGCGTTATACGTTTGCTTTCAACGGCGGACGATAAAACTCGTAAGATTACGGACCTCGGTATGACCGAGTACAACTACGAAATGTTCAAGCAGATAATCCGCTGCCCGAACGGCGTTATGCTGGTTACGGGACCTACGGGTTCCGGTAAATCGACGACGCTTTACGCGACGCTCGGCGAGCTTTCTCAGCCGAACGTAAACATCGTAACGGTAGAAGACCCTGTCGAAAAGAAAATCGACGGCGTAAACCAGTGCCAGATTAACTCGAAGGCAGGAATGACCTTCGCCGCGGCGCTTCGTTCAATTCTCCGTCAAGACCCGGATATCATAATGGTCGGAGAAATTCGTGACGGCGAAACCGCCGATATCGCGATAAGAGCCGCGATTACGGGACACTTCGTACTTTCAACGCTGCATACCAACGACGCTGCGACGACGATTACGCGTCTTGTTGATATGGGAGTCGCGCCTTATATGGTTGCGTCCTCGCTTGTAGGAATAATCGCACAGCGACTTGTAAAGCTGCTCTGCAAGTCCTGCAAGGAAACCTTCACGCTTTCTGACCCGAACGACTTAAAGCTGATGAACAAGACTCAGCCGGTTCAGATTTGCAAACCTCACGCGGGCGGCTGCAAGAACTGCCGCGGCACGGGCTATGCGGGACGAACCGCAATTCACGAGATAATCGTTGTAACGCCCGACCTCAAGGAGATTATATCCAAGGGCGCGACGGCGGAGGAAATCGGCGAACTCGCGAGAAAGAATGGCACGCTTCTTCTGCGCGATAACGTAACGCAGATGGTACTTGCGGGAAGAACGTCTATGGACGAACTTGTAAAGGCAACATATTCCGTATAACAGCCCCGAAGAAAATAAAAGGAGAACAAAGCAGTGGAAATGAACAATAATATTATGGACATCAACCGTATTTTGGACGAGGCGCGCGACCTCGGTTGCTCGGACCTTCATTTCACGGCGGGACTTCCTCCCGTTGTAAGACTTCACGGCGCGATAAGAAAGCTCTCGGGCTATCCCGACTGCACCGAGCCGCTTATCGTAAACGTAATCAATCAGATTACCTCGATTAAGCACAAGTCGCAGATTTCAAAGGGACTCGACACGGACTTTTCGTATGTATCCTCCGCGGGATACCGCCACAGAGTTAACGTTTACCGTCAGCGCGGCTACCATGCGGTTGCAATCCGTCTTTTGAGAAACGACATTCCGACGCTTTCGGACCTTAATCTTCCCGCAACGCTTGGCGAATTTGCGCTTGCACCGCGCGGACTTGTACTTGTTACAGGACCTACGGGTTCCGGTAAATCGACGACCCTCGCCGCGATGATTGACCACATAAACCGCCAGAAAAACTGCCACATAATCACGGTTGAGGACCCTATCGAGTATCTTCACACCCACAAGCAGTCGATGATAAATCAGCGTGAAATCGGACAGGACGTTGATTCGTTCGCAGGTTCGCTTCGTGCGGCGCTCCGTGAGGACCCGGACGTAATTCTCGTCGGAGAAATGCGTGACTTTGAAACAATCAACGCTGCCGTAACCGCCGCAGAAACGGGACATTTGGTTCTTTCGACGCTTCATACAACGGGCGCTGCGCCGACAATCGACCGTATAATCGACGTTTATCCGCCTCATTCGCAGGGACAAATCCGCTCGCAGCTCGCGAACGCGATTGTGGGAATTATCTCGCAGACGCTCGTTCCGACGTCCGACGGCAAGGGGCGCTGCGCGGCTCTTGAGGTTCTTGCGGCAACGGACGCTATTCGTTCGATGATTCGCGAGGGCAAGATATTCCAGGTTCCGACCGCTGTCGCAACGGGAAAGAAGTACGGAATGTTCACGCTCGACCAGGATTTGGCGCGTCTTGTAAGAATGGGCAAGGTAAACGACGCGGTTGCTCGTACAAGAGTTCAGGATTTGGGCGAGTACAAGCGCTATCTTGAAATGGGCGTAAACTAAGTTACACGAAAATTACATAAATTTATCGTCAAAATAGCTATATATATCAAGCGATATTTGAAAAGTTTTTACGAAAATGAGCGTTTATGTAAAATATTTTGAAAAAACGCTTGCATTTCTAAAACGTTTCAAGTATAATATAAATACAAACCGAACAGAAGCCTCCGAGAACATTGTAAACGTTTTCAAGCGGTGCGGTTTGCTGAATTTGGATATAGCCCCGTCGGGGTTATACATAAAAAAATTTTTTTACAGGAGGTCTTTACAATGATAAAGAAACTTCAGGCTCTCAAAGCCAAAAAGGGCTTCACGCTCGTTGAGCTGGTTGTAGTAATCGCTATCATCGGCGTACTTGCTGCAATCCTCGTTCCTACCATGCTCGGTGTTGTACAGGATTCCAGAATTACTTCTGCGAACACCCTCGCTTCCAACATCAAGAGCAGAATTACCGAGTTCCTCTCCAAGATGGACACCATTAAGGGTTCCTATGTTGGCGGAGCTAAGACGCTCACAATTACTGCTGCTCAGAACGCTTCGGGCGGTTCTGACTGGACAATCGACCAGAGCGCTACTGCTGACTGGCTCGATGGCAAAAACCACTACGGCGGAAGCGTTAACACCATGAGCATCACTACCAGAGATACCGAGCTTACCGCTTACATCGCTGATACTCTTACCGATATGAAGCAGTGCTATGCGCTCGCTTACATCGGCGCTGACGGCAAGGTAATCGGCGTAGCTGCTATCGAAGGCGCTGCTGCTGCTCCCAATGGCGCTACAATGCCTACCGCTGCTGAGTTCAACGCAGGTCACAGAACTTGGGCAGGCAACAAGGCTGGTCTTGACGCTAACAGCATTATCATCGGTACTGCTCCCGTAATCGCTCATCAGTAATATCTGATTGCTTTACGGCAATAAGCGAAAACACACAAAACATTCCTCGGCGGCTTCGGCTGCCGAGGGATTATGTGTATTCAAAGGTTGGTACATAAATGAGAAAAACGACGGGAAATAAAGGCTTTACGCTTGTAGAGCTTGTTGTGGTTATCGCGATAATCGGAATTTTGTCCGCGATAATCGTGCCGATTTTGATAGGCCAGACGAGAGAAGCGCACGTCGCTTCGGTAAATCAGACTGCGGGCGATGTTAGAAAGCTGCTCAATTCCTGGCTCGTGCAGAAAAATGCCGAAAAGGTTTATACAACCGGCGGAAACGGCGACGGAAGCGTTTATGTTGAGATAAGATGCTCGAACGGGCACTTTGACGCGCCGAATTTCGTGGGCGATTTTTGGCAGGACAGCGCCGTTATTACCGATATGGAGCGGGATTTGCACGAATATTGCGAAAATGCGCTCGGCAACTTGCAGAAATATGCGGTGGCTTATCTCGTAAACGGCAGGTTTGAAGCGCTTTATTACGTTGAAACCGATTCCGCGCCAAACGGAGCGCCGCTTCCCGGCGATTTTAAGAAGACGGATTTCTGGCAGAGCAAGAACGGAATAGGCGAAGACGGGATAATAATAGGCACTTCGCCGATTATTACAAACATTTGATAAGGCTGTGAGGTTTCAGAGCTTTTGTTTGTGTGCGCTCGAGAGTTCATACAAACAAAAGCTTTGGAAAGGAGATTATATGAGGAAAATTCTTGGCAAAAAGGGCTTTACGATGATTGAACTGGTTATCGTGATTGCGATAATTGCGATTTTGTCGGCGATGATTTTGCCCACGCTTTCTTCAAAAGAAGCGGAGAAAAAGGCATCTGTTTCCGCAGCGAAGGATTATTATTCGGCTGTGCAGTACCTTGTGACAAAATATTCGCGCTATGAGGGTTATCTTTCCGAAGAATTGAAGCAGCAGCAGCTCGGAAAAGACCCGGACGAAACCTCGGGCAACTGTATTTTCGAGTATGATAAAGCGCTTTTCGGCAACTATCCTCAGAAAAAATTCACCTTGATTGCGATGAAGGTTGATAAGTCGCAGATTGAATACGTTGACGTGGTAGCGCTTGACAGCATAAGCTTGGCTGAAATCGCTCTTTACCAAAAGGGCGGAGTTTCCACCGAAACGAACTTTGAAAGATTGTATAAAAGCGACGTTGAGCCGCTGTTCAAGGCGCAGGACGGAATGTATTACGCGTACGTTTACTTTGAAAACAATGAGAACAAGGCGACCGGCGAGCCGAACACGAACACCGTGAGGGTTCTCGCTTCGGCGTATTGCCCGACGGAGCTTCCCACATGCGGAGAAGATTTCAACGACTTTAAGGAAAATTACCTTTTGCTTACGGACAACGGACTGAATGCGAAGGGAATGTTCCTCGGCGTTTGCTCAAGCACGAAGGATACGAGTATTGATAAATACTTAGGAACTCCGGGAAGCTATTTCAGCTTAGGGTTTATGGGCTTGGTATCGCCGTAATCAGAATTGAGAACAGCCGCTTTTGACGAGAGTGAAGTGCCCCCGAAAGTTTAGACAAAATAAGAATATTAAATTGGTTGGGAATGAGTCCGGTATTGCACCGGGCTCATTCCTTTTAGTTTGGTGGAAATTCTATCATTGTTGTAATAATAGATATAACTATGAAGTTCATTAATGAAATCATCAACGCTATTGA
>DBIU01000071.1:0-3010 GCA_002304735.1 Ruminococcaceae bacterium UBA794
AAACTTTCGGGGGCACTTCAAAACGAGGGCGGTCTTATCATATGCAAATTTTATTTCATAAGCTCCGCAAGGCGCTTGTTGATTTCAACAAGGAACGTTTCGGTGTCCACAACGCGCTTGTTCTCGAGCTTCGACATCGCCGCGAGATTTTTGTCCATAACGCCTTCTTCCATCGTCTGAACAGAAGCCTTTTCCAGCTTATCCGCGTAATCGCAGAGCGCCGCAATTCCGTCAAGCTCGCCGCGCTTTCTCAGAGCGCCGCTCCACGCGAAAATCGTTGCAATCGGGTTTGTCGAGGTCTTTTCGCCCTTGAGGTAGTTGTAATAATGACGCGTAACCGTGCCGTGAGCCGCTTCATATTCGTACTTTCCGTCGGGCGATACCAAAACGCTCGTCATAAGTCCGAGCGAACCGAACGCAGTCGCAAGCATATCCGACATAACATCGCCGTCATAGTTCTTGCAAGCCCAGATAAACCCGCCCTCGGAGCGAATTACTCTCGCTACGACGTCGTCAATCAGCGTGTAGAAATACTCAATCCCCGCCGCCTCGAACTTTGCCTTGTACTCGTTTTCGTAAATCTCAGCGAAAATATCCTTGAAACGGTGGTCATAAGTCTTGGAAATCGTGTCCTTGGAAGCGAACCAGAGCGTTTCCTTCGCGTCAAGAGCGTAGTTGAAGCAGGCTCTCGCGAAGCTTGAAATCGAGCTGTCGAGATTGTGTACGCCCTGAACAATTCCGTCGCTGTTCTTGAAATCGTGGATAAGCGCGCGGGTTTCCTTGCCGTTTTCATCGGTGAGAACAAGCTCCGCACGGCTTCCCTTGGGAACGCGCAGCTCCGTGTTCTTGTAAATATCGCCGTAAGCGTGACGCGCGATTGTAATAGGCTTCGTCCACGTCGGAATGTACGGTGTGATGCCGTTTACGAGAATGGGCTTTCTGAACACCGTTCCGTCGAGAATTGCGCGGATTGTGCCGTTCGGCGACTTCCACATCTCCTTGAGCTTGTACTCCTCAACGCGCTGTGCGTTCGGCGTAATCGTCGCGCACTTTACCGCCACGCCGTACTTCTTCGTCGCGTTCGCGGAGTCGATTGTCACTTGGTCGTCAGTTTCGTTTCTGTGAACAAGTCCAAGGTCGTAATAATCCGTTTTCAGGTCAATGTAAGGGTTAATCAGAATATCCTTAATCATCTTCCAGATTATTCTGGTCATCTCGTCGCCGTCCATCTCAACAAGCGGCGTTGTCATCTGTATTTTTTCAGCCATTTTCGTTATTCCTTTCCGATTATTATGTCGTCAATCGTTTTTTCCGTTTTGCCGTTTAGTTTTTGTTGACGTTAAACGACCAATTGACGACGTTGTTTATCTTATTTCCGCAGCCCAAACCGCTTTTGTCACATTCTTCGCCGTCATCTGCTTTCGTGCAGCAGCACTGCGCCTGCTTTCCCATAAGAAATCCCGCTATGAACGCAAACAAAACAAGAAAAAATCCGCCGATTTTGCTCATTTTTTCGCTCCTTTCAGCCGTTTTTCTTCGTATAATTCAGCAGACCGCCCGCGAGCATCATTCCCTTGCCGCGCTCGGAAAGCTCGCATTTAACCTCGAACGAGAACCCTGCCGTCTTGTCCTCAACCATAATTTTGCCGCCGTTTTCAACTATCGAACGTATGTTCGCAATCAAAAGCTCGTCGCCTTGATTTATCTTGTCGTAATCAGCCTCGTTCACAAATTCGAGCGGCAGAATACCGTTGTTTATGAGGTTCTGGCGGTGTATTCTCGCAAAGCTCTTGCAGATAATCGCCTTTACGCCGAGATAAAGCGGAGCAAGCGCCGCGTGTTCTCTCGACGAGCCTTGACCGTAATTCGTTCCGCCGACTACGATTGACGTTCCCGCTTCCTTTGCGCGCTTCGGGAACGTTTCGTCGCATACCGTGAAGCAGTACTCCGAAATCGCGGGTATATTCGAGCGCAGCGGAAGTATCTTCGCGCCCGCGGGCATAATGTGGTCGGTTGTGATATTGTCGCCGACTTTGAGCGTAACCGCGCTTTCGATGCTCTCGGCAAGCGGCTTGTTCACAGGGAACGGCTTAATGTTCGGTCCGCGCAAAATCTCAACAGACGGCGCTTCTTCAGCAGTCGCGGGCTTCACAATCATATTGTCGTTGATGAGGAAGCGTTCGGGCATCTTGTAGGGAGGCATCTCGCCGAGCGTTCTCGGGTCGGTGAACACGCCCGCAATCGCCGAAGCAGCCGCCGTTTCGGGCGAAACAAGGTAAATCTGTCCGTCCTTTGTGCCGCTTCTGCCGAGGAAGTTTCTGTTGAACGTGCGCAGCGAAATTCCCTTCGAGTTGGGCGACTGTCCCATTCCTATGCACGGTCCGCAGGCGCTTTCAAGTATTCTTGCGCCCGCAGCGATAAGGATTGCAAGCGTTCCCTCGGAAGCGAGCTGCTCGAAAACCTGCTTCGAGCCGGGCGCAATCGAGAGCGAAACGTCCGGATGAACCGTCTTTCCCTTGAGAATATGAGCGACTTTTCTCATATCCTGAAGCGACGAGTTTGTGCAGGAGCCTATGCAAACCTGGTCAATCTTAATCGTGCCGATTTCATCGACGGTTTTTACGTTATCGGGAGAATGAGGACAAGCCGCAAGCGGAACAAGCTCGGAAAGGTCGATATCGACCTCCTCGTCGTAAACGGCGTCTGCGTCAGCCGCAAGCTCAACGTAATCCTCCGCTCTGCCCTGCGCCTTCAAGAACTCAAGCGTAACCTCGTCCGACGGGAAAATCGAGGTTGTCGCGCCAAGCTCCGCGCCCATATTCGTGATTGTAGCGCGCTCCGGCACGGACAGGCTCTTTACGCCCTCGCCCGTGTACTCCATAACCTTTCCTACGCCGCCCTTAACGGACAGTCTGCGCAGAACCTCGAGTATAACGTCCTTTGCGGATACCCAATCGTGAAGCTTTCCCGTGAGATTTACCTTAACTACCTGCGGCATTGTTATGTAATA
>DBIU01000071.1:3115-5011 GCA_002304735.1 Ruminococcaceae bacterium UBA794
CCGCCCGTGGGAGTATGGCTGTCCGAGCCGATTAAGGTCTTTCCGGGCTTTCCGAAGCGCTCGAGGTGAACCTGATGACAGATACCGTTTCCGGGACGCGAAAACCAAATCCCGTGCTTCTTCGCAACAGAACCGATGAAACGGTGGTCGTCCGCGTTCTCAAAGCCGCTCTGAAGCGTGTTGTGGTCAATATAAGCAACCGAACGCTCCGTCTTTACGCGGTCGACGCCCATTGCCTCGAACTGAAGATACGCCATAGTTCCCGTTGCGTCCTGAGTGAGGGTCTGGTCGATTTTAAGCCCGATTTCCGTTCCCTTCTTCATTTCGCCGTCGATAATGTGCGCCTTTATTATCTTTTCCGTTAATGTAAGTCCCATTTCTTTCTCCTCCGTAAATAATAATCCTTTTACATTATACAACATCTTGCGGGAATTGTCAAGGGAGTACCGAAAATAACACAAAAAAGCGGAGAATTAATCCCCGCTTTTTTTGCTCGTATAGGCTTTATTTAACCGTAAATTCCGCGCTTGTTTTCTTTCCCTCGCCGAGAATAAGACGATAATTTCCCGCGGAAACCGGCGTTTTTATATGCTCGCCGACGTAAACCGTGCAGCTTCCCGATTTTCCCGGTTCAACAATTTGGCAGCTTCCGTTAATCGAGCCGCTTGTGCTGAGATAGTGCCAGCTTTCGCCCGTATCTTTCTGCAAGGAAAAATCCTGTCCGTTAAATCCAAAATCAACGTCGCCGTTATTCGTTATGGTAACTGTGATTTTTTCGAGATTTTTGTCATATTCGGCAAATTCCGCCGTCATCACAACCCCCTCGGCAAACTCCGGTTCAGCCGTTTCACGCGTGGTGAAATCGTCCTCCTGCTTCGCGCAGCCGACCGCAAGCGCCGTTATAACGCATAAAATCAGCGCTATAAGTATGTTCTTTTTCATAAAAACCTCCTAAATGTAGTTATCAAAGCGTAGAGTTCCTGAATGATATGAATTTATTGTAAAGCCAATTATCAATTCTCAAAAAGTCAGTATACGGTGTAGTTGCTTCATCACTGCTGCCACCTCTGCAAATACCTATTACCTTGTATTGACCATTAGAAGCATAATAGCACGGACCGCCACTAGTTGCACCTGTACAGTCAATATTGTAGCTTGTTAATGTTCTCGACGTTGCACTACTAATTGTGCCGGTTGACATGAACAAATCTTTCTGATATTCACCCCTAACTTCCGCAGGGTAACCATTCAACTTAACACTCAAATTATTATATGAAGAAAGACTCAAAGATGCTATATCAAGCCAACCAGTCTGGTTTCCGATATTTCTATCCAAAATTATAATTCCCCAATCGTCATCTGCTGATTCACCATTTGCATAATTCGCGCCACATTGATATGCTATTGCCTCTGCATATCCATAATATCCTGACCCCGAAACAGCACTGCACAATGCGGGAGTAACTTTTGCATATGTAATCCATCCATTCCCGCCATGTCCATGTGCAAACACAACATGACCAGCTGTCGCAACGGCATTTGGTCCAATCATAAATCCGCTTCCACGATATATGCCGCCATCAGCAGTGTGAGTTTCTATATATACAGTACTCCTAAATTGACTGCTGTTATATGGATATGTTATTTTCTGTCTGTCATCGCTGCCAATAATAGCTTGGGTTGAAATTCCACCATCATTATCAATAGAATCAACCTCCACATCATCGCACAAGCCATTATCAGAAAAATCATCAGTCAGATAAGTCACTTCTCCTGTAACAGCATTCTTCATCAGCGTTCCACCGTGTGGATTATCGCTTGACGCAACTACGCTATTACCGTAATCCTCCGTCGCATTTGCTACTGAGCATGATAAACAACTCAATGCAGATGCAC
>DBIU01000075.1 GCA_002304735.1 Ruminococcaceae bacterium UBA794
ATTTCAGAGAGTAGCAAAACTGCCGCGCCCGCTATGCGTTTGTTCCTCGTGTTTGAGAGTAGTGTAATTTCAGAGAGTAGCAAAACGTCGCGCAAGGTTCGTCGGGGTATGTCGCAGTTTGAGAGTAGTGTAATTTCAGAGAGTAGCAAAACAATGACTTTAACCCCTACGTCTATGACGGCGTTTGAGAGTAGTGTAATTTCAGAGAGTAGCAAAACATAATCTGCGGCGCTGTTATCGAACACGCGGTTTGAGAGTAGTGTAATTTCAGAGAGTAGCAAAACCTTGTATTTGGCTTTGTTATGCAACCTTTGGTTTGAGAGTAGTGTAATTTCAGAGAGTAGCAAAACTACCGAGATACAAATGCAGCCCCCAGTAATGTTTGAGAGTAGTGTAATTTCAGAGAGTAGCAAAACGCGAGGGCGGCGTGTGTATCGCGAACAGCAGTTTGAGAGTAGTGTAATTTCAGAGAGTAGCAAAACCAGCCGTAAATGTGACGCCTTGCCCCCTTCGTTTGAGAGTAGTGTAATTTCAGAGAGTAGCAAAACTTTGCGAAAAGTCGTTTCCAGTTATCAATTGTTTGAGAGTATGTTCATTTTTATCGCAAAGCGACATCAAACGCATAACATTTCGGCTTGTGAAACCATAATCGGGAAAGTGGTTGAAAAAAGTAGGAATATATGGTATAATAAAAATGTCCTCGCGCATACGTTCGCCGTCGTCGAACTCCGCGCATATCGGACGATTATACCATAACGCTTCGCTCTTATGGGCGTCTGCCCGACAATTACATCAGAGCGAAAGCAATTCAGCGGTGCAACACTTCTTCAAGTCAGGAAAGGCGTGCGGAAATGAAAGAAAAGAACGCAAACAAACCAAAGCCAAACATAAAAGCCGTAATAATAACCGCCGTGATTATTCTTGCGGCGGCTGCGGCTATCGTATTCGGCGCTTGCGGCGAAAAGCTTCTGAGCGGCTTATATCAATCGCAAAGCGGCTTTTATCCCTCAAAGATTGCCGACGGCGACATCGGCGCAAATCGTCTTATAGCCGCTTCGGATACGGCGGTTGACGTGAACGCGCGGGATTATTATTTCCTGACGCTTGCGGACCCCGACGTTTCCGAGGACGACTACACCGCGTTGTGGTTCGGGCTGGATATAGCGAATATTGATACTCAGCGTGCGGAAAAGCTTCGCGCGGCGCTGAAATACGGCGACGAATGTTATGTTTCGGGCATTGTCTGCAAATATGAACCCGCGCAGGAGCAGGCACAGCGTTCACGGCTTGAAGCTTGGGTGCGGAGTTATTTTGAGGAAAACCTTGACGAGATAAAAAAACACCTCGGCGAAAGCGTTACCGCCGAGCAGCTTGTCGAAAAAGAGCTGAACAATTTCACGTCATATTATTTTGAAGCCGCCGACGTTCTGTTCCCCGCCGAATTTTGCGGAATACCGTACATAGCGGCGGGCGGCTTGGTTTTGTTCGCTGCGCTGGTTTTTGAGATATGCTTTGTGTTCGGGCTGAAAAAAAGGAAAGTCGCCGCTTCCGCGCTCGGCGCCGCGGCTGTTTTATCGGCAGTCGCTTGTATCGTCCTGTTCAACCGTATCCTCACCGCCGTTTCCGTTACCGAAGCGGGTTCGGGGCTTTATATTATGGGGAACTACGAATGTAACGATACCCGCGGAATGTTAGAAGCGAACCTAAAAAGCGTCGACGATTTCCTAAACCGTGCGCTTGAGAAGCATTTTTTCAATATTCCGATTGAGGTAAACAGGGAAAACTTCGGCTGCGCCGCGTTTGCCGCTTCGTCGGGAGGAGAACGCCTTTTCTGCCGCAATTTCGACTATTACGACACCGACGCCGTGCTTGTCTACTCACAACCCGAGGGCGCTTACGCTTCCATAGGTATGGCGGATATGACCTTTGTAGAGGTAGGGCGCGGTCAGCCGAACAGCGTAAATTCGATTGCGGGCAGAGCAAGAATGATTGTGCTTCCCTATATCGTGATGGACGGCATTAACGAAGCGGGGCTTGGCGCGGGCATACTTGAATTAAAGATGGACGAGATACATCAGGACGAGGGCAAGCCCGATATGCTTATATTTATGGCGATAAGGGCGCTTCTTGACAGCTGCGCCACGGTAGAGGAAGCGATAGCTTATCTTGACGGATACGACGTTCATTCCGACCTTGGGAGAGCGTATCATCTTTTCGTTGCGGACAAAACGGGCGATTTCGCCGTCATAGAATGGCTTGACGGAAAGATGACGGTAAACAGGCTTCCCGCCGTCACCAACTCCGTTGTTACTCCCGGAAAACACTTCGGCGAGGGCGAGCCGGACGGCAGGCTTGACCGCATTACGGGAGAATTGAGTTCAAGCGGCGATATTTCCGCAGAAAAGGCTATGGATATCCTCGACAAAGTTAATCAAGGCGACCTCACGCAATGGTCGTGCGTGTATAATCTGGACAATTTCAGCGTAGATATCTGCACGGACGCAAACTATTCCGCCGTTTACTCGTTTATCGGGCGCAAGGGCGCGGCGCCTGCGTTCTCGGTTGCGGCGAAATGAGAAATTAATCGGTTTAACGCAAAAGGAGCGGCCGCGCGGCTGCTCCTTTCGCGCGTTATAACGCTGTTGAAGCGTTTAATTTATTCCTTGCGCCGGTCAATCCGCGAATAATTTTGAAATAATTTCATTTCACATAAAAAAACATATTGCATTTTTCTTTTGATTGTGGTATAATGAATGTGATGTTAAGAGAATTTCAGTCGTGGGCGTCATAAAGTGTCTGAAACGAAAAATTATTGAAACCGATACTATAATATCTTCATTCTAATCAAACTATAGTGTATAATACAATTGGAAGCATTCATTTTCCGGCAGATGTGTGCATCTTATTGTAATCAATCACTACACTTTTTCCTGAATATGCCGGATTCAGGAAACTACGAAAGGAAGTATTTTATGAACAAAACCATGAAGAAAATTGTTGCGGCAGGAGCAACAGCAGTGACGATGATATCAACCACACTTTCGGCGTCAGCAGAAAATGTGGCAAAAAACTGGATGGCGCTATTTTATACATCTGCACCAGCGTCCGTTAATAAGGTGTATATATATGAAGATGTCCCGGCTTATGGGCATGGTTATATAGTCGATTGTACACATTTTGAAGGCGGATATGATGCATTAGTTGATGTAACTACTCCCGGAAATGCTACTTTTAGATTTACAAACACCGGAACATATAGAAGTATAATTCCATACAGTACAGACTATGGGAAATTAGTAACCTTCAAGTTCAGTGCGTTAAGGTCAACGACTAATTGTAATGCGAGTGGAAGAATTTTGTACAATATGTAAGCTATTATTTTGTATTGCGCTCTCATTCCCGCGAAGCTTTTTTGCGGGAATGATTAGCGAATTTCTTTCGGGAGGTAAGTATGAAAAAGATTATAGCGCTTATTTTATCGGCATTGATAGCGCCGGCAATTCTGTCGGGCTGTACGGGCGGCGCCGCAAAACGCACCGACGATATATCGAAGGTTTGCGAAAGATTTGAAGAAGATTTTAACAGGCTTTGCAGCAAGGAATACGATAACCTTATCTTTATGGACACAACCTATACCGCTCCTAAGGCGGATTATGTCTGCGAGCTTACTATGACTCCGCTTATGGGCAAAACTACCGATGAAATCTACGATTTTTTCAGCAAAACCGTTGATATACTCACGGATAAAAAGTACACGGACGAGGAAAAGAGATACGAAATTCGCTTTGTTGACGCAGCGAATAGCTATACTGACGACAGCGGCAAGTCGTATCCTTATAGCTGCCCCGATGTTGACAAATACAAGGAAGGCTATGAAACGGATTATCCGTGGCCGACGATTGACAACAAAGATTATTTCATTGATATGATGTTCGGAGTGCTGCGCGGATATGACAACGGCTCTCTTGCCAAATTTGATAAAAAAGAACAAAGGTATTTGTTTAACTACTTTATGATTAACGGCAGCCATTACCCTGTTTTTTTCACGGAGGATTTAACCTGCACCGATACATACCGCCTCGTAAACGGCGAAATTTCGATTGCAGACGCGGCGAAATTCGCGCAGAATTATCTTGACAATCTAAAAATATCGCCATACGAGGGAAATATTCCAAAACCGCGCGTCGCTGCAGTGAATGTTGTAAATATCGGCGAAGGCTGTTTCGGCTATAATTTTGTGACAACTTGCGAATATAAAGGAATTAATTTCGATTACCGCTTTTCGCGCGGCAAAGTAGCAGGAAGCACTCTTCGCGAAACCGATTACGACAGCCGAAGCTATTATTCCTCTAATGGCGATATTGATATGATTGAAACGGATAAAATCAGCCGTTTTTTGAACATCGCGAACGGATACGAAATAATCGAGGGCGAGCCGCAGACGACTGTTATCACGCTTGAAACCGCCGCCGATATGATTAGCGAATTTCTTTCGGGGGCGATGGACTTGTATGTACAGAACGTTTCGATGGTGTGGCTGCCCGAAAAAACGGAGAATGAAATTACAGACCTAGCCGCTCACCCCTGCTGGAAATTCAAGCTGATACACGGCGGAGAAACATATCACACGTTTGTTAATATGATTACGGGCGAAATATATCTCTATGTTCAGGTAGGATAAGCTATGCTAAGGACATTAAAAAGCGAGTTTTTCCGCACTGCGGCAACGCGCGGGTTTATTCTCGCGGCTGCCGTAACCGCGGCGCTTTGCTTTACGGTTCAGATTTTCTATAACAGTTCAAACGGCAAAACATATTCGGTATTTGAAGCGATTTTCAGCATTGACCGCGAAATTATGCTGAATAACGCGGACTTCAATCCCGCAATAATCATATCAAAAGCGCTTTCGGGCTATTCGGCGATGGCGCTTCCCGTAACGTCGGCGTTTCCGTTCGTTTTCGCGTTTATCTCGGAGCGAAACAGCAAAAATATGCGATTCGTGATTTCACGCACGGGCAGAGCGAAATATTATTGCTCAAAGTTCGCGGCGGCGGTGATTTGCGGCGGACTTTGCACAATGCTCGGAGTTTTGCTTTTCGCGCTGACGACGGTTATTCTGTTCCCGGGCGGACAGCCCGCGGAAATGCTCGCGGACTATCTTCCGAACGGAGCGCTCCCAACAGTCGTAAAAAAAGCGCTTTCCGCGTTTATTTACGGCGCGGCAAGCGTTCTGCCCGCGTTTTTTCTCTGCTCGTTCTGCACAAATCCATACATAATACTCTGCGTTCCTTTTCTGCTGAGATTTATACTTGAAACGCTTTTTTCGGAGATAATAAACAACGCAGTTTCGGCGGGAATTACCGACATATACGAAAAGATTTATCCGTTTCAGCCAAGCTCGCTGAGCTTCATTTTCGATATACGGGAAAGCAAGACGCTGTTCACGCTAATTGCAGTAAATGTAATTATCGCGGCGGCTGTTTTCGCGGGATTTTCGGTGATTATGGAAAAACGCGCCGACAGGGGGTGCTGACGATGAATAAGGTCAACGCAAAAACGGCTTTATTATGCGCGCGGACCGATTTCGGGAAGTGGCTCTGCAGCCCGCGTATGATTATCCTAGCGGCGCTTTCGGTGTTCGTTTTCGTGTTTGCGGTAAAGCCGCTGTGCGAAAACGCCGAGATAATGGGCAAGCCGCTGAACGCGCTTGAACCGTACATTGCGGCGCTTAATTCCGGCTCGCTGCTGCTGATAATTCCGCTTGGATTTCTCGCGGTATCGTCGGATTTCCCCGTGATTGACGCAAGCGCAATGTTCGGTATAATCAGAACAGGCAGGAAAAGCTGGCTTCTCGGACAGCTTGTAAACCTGCTGATGATGTGCGCGGGTTATCTTGCGGCGGTGTTCGTTTCAAGCACATTTTTCACGGCTTTCAGCGGATTTTGGGGAACAAAATGGAGCGATGTTGCGCTTAATTTCAGCGTTGAATATCCAAAATACTCGCAGAATTTCGGCGCGCTTTTGCTCCCGCAGAACCTTTACAATCACCTTTCGCTGCCCGAAGCGGCGGCTTGGAGCACGCTTTTCGTGTTTGTTTACCTGCTTTTGCTTGGGATAATTTTGCTGTTCTTCACAATTCTCGGAAAAAAGACCGCGGGAGTGGTTGTCTGCGGCGGAATTATCGCGGCGGGGTCGGCGCTTTGCTCGATAAAATCGGAGCTGATGTGGGCGCTTCCGATGGCAAATTCGGTCGTATGGCTGCATTTCACCGAGTTTCGGCGCAAGCCGGTTTATCCCATATGGTGTTCGTGGATTTACTTTGCAGTGATATTTATTGTACTGATTGTTTTGTGTTCAATTATGATAAGAAAATCCGATTGCTTTATATGCTCCGCGGAAGAAAGGCAGTGATTAAAACAAGAAAATGTCTTGGCAGAATTGCAAAATATTCATTATTATCAAGAAAAATTATGTTTAATATAACCGCAAGCCCTGTCCGCCGGATAGGGCTAAAATTTTGCTACTCTCTGAAATTACACTACTCTCAAACCCATAGCGCCGCCGTTCGACGACGGCGAATGTATGCGCGAGGACATTTTTATTATAACATTTATTCCCGCCTTTTTCAACCACTTTCCCGATTATGGTTTCACAAGCCTAAATGTTATGCATTTGATGTCGCTTTGCGATATAATTGAACAAAATCGCTGACAATATAGATTAGCGCTTGCGGGAAAAAAATAACCCCTAGCAGAAACTAGGGGCGATAAAGGTGCAGCGTTACGCTGCCTGTGAAATTCAACGGCATAGCAAAGCCCCTCGCGGGCAAAAAAATCGCCCCTAGCAGAAACTAGGGGCGATAAAGATCCAGCGTTACGCTGGTGGTGCAGGTGACGGGACTTGAACCCACACGACCTCGCGATCACTAGCACCTGAAGCTAGCGCGTCTGCCAATTCCGCCACACCTGCGTATTAAGCTCGGCGGTTTCCCGCTGAACACAACTATTATATCACAAAGCCGCCTGATTGTCAAGTACTTTTTGGAAAAATGCATATTTTTTAATATACCGCGGCGATATAAAAATCCGCTCTGCGCGTTTTAATTGCTCGTCAGAGCGGATTTTTTATTTTATCGTAACGCTGTTGTTAAGCACGGGCGCGCTGTACATAAACAGAACGTCGCTGCCGCCGAAGTCCACGAACCTTCCGAGAAGCTCCGGCGCAAGGTAACGAATATCAATAAGCGTGATTTTTGAATAACTTTCGGCGAGGAGCGGCGCAATGCTGCTTGCAAACGAGTCGCGGAAAATCACAAGTTCTCTGCCGCTCGCTGCGTTCGGGTTTTCTATCGTCATAAGCGATTTCGCTCCCGAAAGGAAAATCTCATACGGGTCGTCGCCCTCGGCAAGCTGCAAATTATAGATATCCGTAAGCTTGTTTGTTTCGCCGTCAAGCACCGTGCAGTCCGTCATAAACGCGCTTTTGAGGTAAACAAGCTCGTCCGGCTCGACGTCGATATCGGCTTGTCGGCAATGCACGCCGTAAAACGGCTTGTCAAGCTTCTCGAGCGTATATTCCGCGGAAAGCCCAACGCCCATTCTTTCGGCGATAAAGCAAGCGATATCCGTGATTTTTTCCTGTTTCCAGTGAGTATCCGTGCGGTAATAATCCGAAAGCTCAAGCATCGGGAAAACGTCGATATATTCGGCGAAATCCATATTTTCCGTCAGCAGCTTAACAAGCTTCGCGTAATCCATCGCGGGATAACCGTTCTTTTCCGCGAGAAAAAGGTTTTTGTCGGGAACGACGGTCACGAAAACATTCCCGCTTTTTCCGTTCAGATATTCGTCGTAAACGTATTGAAAGCGCTTTGCCGCATAGCTTACGGACTTCTCGTCAAGCGGATATTCAAGCCTTGCCGCGTATCCCTCGGCGACATAAACGCCGTTTTGGTCGCGCTCTCCGGGAACGTATTCTCCGGAAGAATTATCGGAGCTTGCCGCGCTGTCGGAAGCGGAAATCTCGGAGCTTTCGCCCGAAGAAGCGCCGCCTGCCGAGCAGCCCGCAAGCAGAATTGCCGCAATTGCCGCGGAAATAATTTTATGCTTCATATCCTTGAATTAACCTTGGAAAGGCTCGTTTACGAGTACTTTTGCGGAGGGATAAGCCTCGGAGAGGCATTTTGCAAACGCGTCAATCAAGTCCTCGTTTCCGAAGGCGCTTACAAGATAATCGCCGACCGAAGCGACGATAAGCTTGTCCGGGAAGCCGCACATCCAATGCCGCGCCTGAAACGTCTTGTTAATACTGTCGGCAAGCGCTGCCGCGTCGGCTCCGTCCGCAAGGCGATAGGCGCCCGAGGAGAAGATGTTCTGGTTCATCATATGTATAAGGCTCGCGGCGCTGTCGATTTTCGATACTTCCGCCGCGGGAATACAGAAAACGCGTTCGACTTCGGCGGGGTCTGAGATTGTATACATACCCGCCGCGTTGTCAACCGCATTATCAATGGAGCCGCCCCATACGGGGAACTTTTCGTCCTCGGAAAACAGCCCGTAAACCTTATTCAGAAGCTCCGCTCCGTCCTTGATTTCAACCTGCGGCGTGGGCTCGGGCTTGCTTTCGGGAGCGGACGAGCTTTCTTCGGGCTTGCTTTCTGTTGTGCTTGAAGAACTCTCGGCTGTGCTTTCCGAACTGCTTTCCGAACTGCTTGAAGCCGTTGACGATGAAGATGATGTTGTTGATGACGATGACGATGAAGATGACGATGAAGATGACGATGATGACGAAGATGTTGACGATGAACTGCTTTCATCGGCGCTTGAAGATGAATTTCCGTTTCCGCTGCACGCCGTAAGCGCCGCCGCCATAAGAACCGCCGTTATTCCTGCCGTAATTCTTTTTGTTCTTTTCATTTTTGTGCCTCCGTTGTCTTTGATAAAGTCTGTTAATAAGCCGATTTTTCCCTTATAACCCAGCCGTTCGCGCCCTCGTCGAACGCAAGCTCGAGTATAAGGACTTGATTTCCCGTTTTCGCCGAGAGCGTAAATTCCTCGTCGGCGCTTGCGAGAACAACGCTCCATATAATCTCCGCGCTTTCGTTGATTTCAAGCTCGGAGGAAGCCTTAGCCGCGCCGTTTCCGACGGGGAAAATCACGCCTCCCGAAACGCTTACGGCGGTTTTGCCGCCGACATTGATTTTAATGGGAATTTCCGCGGTTTCTATCATATGAACCGCGATAGCGCCGCTTCTGCCGTTTTCCGAAAGGACTTCAACGGGACCCAAGGACGGGTTTTCTCCGCGAACGAGAATATCGGGAGCTTTTCCGCGCGGTATAAACAAAAACGCGCAAATTGCGGCGGCGCAGGCTGCCGCGGCGAAGCAAAGCTTGATTGCGGGAGCGGATTTGCGCTTGCGAAAAGGCTTCTGCGCTTCCTCGACAAATCTGTCGTCAATCATCGAAACGGCTTCGGAAAAAGCTTCGTGCTTCATATGAATATCCCCTCGCTTTCAAGATAGCTTTTGAGCTTGTTTCGCGTGCGGAAAAGGAGCGACTTCAGCTTTCCCTCGGAAAAGCCCGTTTTTTTCGAGATTTCTTCGACGCTTTCGCAGAAAAAATACCGCATTACGAACACGCTCCGCACCTCGGGCTTCTGCCGCTCCAGAAACGCGTTAAGGCAGTCGCGGATTTCCGCGGCGGAGCTTTCTTCGCCCTTTTTATCGGGAACGCACTCGTCAAGCTCGTCCAAGGAAACCGCATATTCTCCCGAAAATCTTTTTTGGGTATGCTCGGCTTTATATCGGTTAAGAGCGAGATTTCTTACGATTTTCGCGAGATACGGCATAAACGGCTCGGGATTTTTCGGCGGAATTGTTTCCCACAGGCGCATATACGCGTGATTGACGATTTCCTCGCCGTCCTGCGGATTTCCGAGGATACCGCAGGCTATTTTCCCGCAAAGCCTTCCGTATTTCACGGAAGTTTCGGTTACCGCCCTCTCGTCGCGCTGCCAAAAAAGGCGGACAATCTCTTTGTCGTCCATTCTGCGCTCCTTCCTTGCTTCCCTATCAATAATAACAACTTTTTTTCGCAAAGGTTTCACTTTTTTCAAAAAAACTTGCTGCCTTTGGACTTTTTTAGTTGATTATATCACATTCGGCGCAAAAAGTAAAGCGTTAATCCCTATCTTAACGCTGCTTTTGCAGGAAAATATTCATTTTGTTGAATAATATCCGCGCTGAACAAAAATAATATTTGGATTTTCGACTTTTTTCTTAATAATTATATTGAAAAATACTCTAAAATGTGGTAAAATTATAGTGTGTATGTTTTTGGTAATGGGAAAGGCGGGTGACGCGATTGAAAAAAACTCGGTTTGTGAGCGTTCTTCACGACCTTATTATGGGCGAGGAGCTGGATAATAAGCATAAGCTTCAGAATATGCTGCTTGCGACAAGCATTATCGGGTGCGGAATTTCGTCCGTTATTTCGCTTTTTTCCGACAGAAGTATTGCAAGCAAGCTTCTTCCGCTGTTTTGCTTTATAATGCTGCTGGTTACGTTCTATGTTTCCACCGTCCGAAGAAAGCAAAAAGCGGGAACGCTTATGGTGTTCATTTCGATAAATCTGATTTTTTTCCCGCTGATGTTCTTCTGCAACGGCGGCGTGTACAGCGGAATGCCGATTTGGCTTATTTTCGGACTGATTTACCCGTGGCTCGTGAGCGAGGGCGCTTTGTGCGTCGTGATGTTCGCGCTGAATATGCTCGCGGCGCTGGTTTGTTTCGGCGCGCAGTTCTTTTTTCCGGAATATTTCGTAGTTCCAAGCGCCGCCGATTTTACTCAATTTCTTATTTTGGACAATATTCGCGCGGCTTTGCTTGTCGCGGCAATTCTCGGTCTGACGATTAGGTATCAGGTCTATGTTTTCGACCGTCAGCACGCTAAAATGCTCGAACAGGAAAATCAGCTCAGAACCGCTATGAGCCTTGCGGACAAGGCGAATGCCGCGAAAACAAGCTTCCTTCTCAATATGTCGCACGAAATCCGCACGCCGATAAACGCGGTTCTCGGTATGGACGAGATGATTCTTCGCGAGTGCGGCGACGAAGCTATTCTCGGTTACGCAGCCAATATTCAGTCCGCGGGACAGCTTCTTTTGGCGGTAATAAACGACGTTCTCGATTTCTCGAAGATTGAATCGGGAAAGCTTGAGCTTATTCCCGTTGAATATAACGTTCATCAGCTTATGAACAGCTGTTACAATATCATCATAAACCGCGCCGAAAAGAAAAATCTTCTGCTTGAAATTCAAAACGACCCCGAGCTTCCGTCGGGACTTATCGGCGATGAAATCAGAATAAGGCAGATGATTATAAATCTCCTTACAAACGCGGTTAAATACACCGTTGCGGGCAAGGTTACAATGTCGCTCGGCTTCAAAAAAATCTCCGAAAAGATGATTTCGCTGAAGGTGAGCATACGAGATACGGGTATGGGTATCTCGCCCGAAAATCAGCGCGAGCTGTTCAGCGATTTTAACCGTCTTGATTCGCTTAAAACGCGGAATATCGAGGGCACGGGTCTTGGACTTAGTATCACAAAGCGCCTCGCCAAATTAATGGACGGAACAATCGGCGTGGAAAGTACGCTTGGAGTGGGCTCGGAGTTTTGGTTTGAAATTCCGCAGGAGATTGCTTCGGACAAGCCCGCGGGCGAGTTTACGGAAAATCGGCGCGATATTGCCGAAACGAGCAGGGAATACCACGAGCTGTTTCAGGCGCCCGCCGCGCGTATTCTTGTCGTGGACGACGTAAAGCTGAATATCGACGTTATGAAGGGGCTTTTGAAGCGGACGAGAATATGCGTAGACGCGGCTTACAGCGGCAGAGAATGTCTTGGGCTTGTGCAGAAAAACAACTATGACCTTGTTTTTATGGACCATTTGATGCCGGAAATGGACGGAATACAGACTCTCAATTTTATGAGAAAGAACGTTGACAGCCCTAACCATAACGTTCCCGTTATCGCGCTCACGGCGAACGCGGTCGCGGGCGCAAGGGAGAAGTACACGGCGCTCGGTTTTTCGGATTACCTCGCAAAGCCCGTACAAGCCGATAAGCTCGAGCGGCTTCTTATGGATTATTTGCCCGCCGAGCTTATTCTTCCCGCGGACAAAACGCCTTCTTCAAAGAAGAACGGCTCGTCGCGCGCGGACGAAGCTTCGGAGTTTAACAGCGAAGCGGGGATTTACTGGTGCTGCGGCGACAAGGAGCTTTACCGCAAAATCCTCTGTATGGTTAATATCGACACAAGAGCGGTTCAGCTCGACAACGCTTTCCGAAACGGCGAATGGCAAACCTACGAGCGGCTTTGCTGCGGTCTGAAAAGCGCGGCGAAAACCGTCGGCGGAGAAAAGCTTTCGCGCCTTGCGGGAAAAATGGAAAAGAACGTGAAAAACGGAGATATATCCTGCGTTCGCGAAAATCACAGAACGCTGATTGATTGCTGCCACAGCTTTGAAAAGGCGGCGAACAGATATCTTTTCAGTAATAATTACGAGGGAGATAAACACTGATGAAAAAAAGAGTAATGATTGTCGACGACGATAAGATGACGCTTCAGCTTTGCGAGTACATACTGAAAAAGCAGGGCTATAACGTTGTTACGGTTGAGTCGGGAAAGCGCTGTCTTGAATATCTGCGCGATGAAAGCAATCCGCCGGTTCACGGTATACTTTTGGATATCGAAATGCCGCTGCTTAACGGCTATAACACGCTTTCGAGTATACGTCAGTCGGAAAAGCTGATGAAAATACCCGTTATGTTCCTCACGGCGACCGCCACTCCGGATACCGTTAAGGAGGCGATAAGGCTCGGCGTGACCTCTTACCTCAAAAAGCCGTTTTTGCCCTCCGAGCTTTCGGAAAGGGTGGACCAGCTCCTCTCCGAACCGGTGAAATAACGGGAGGGCTTTGCCTATGCTGTATAACATCAATTTTGAGGCTTCGGCAATCGCTTATCTTATCGTGCTGAACCTCTACATTAGGATTCAGTACACGGCAGAATCCCCGAGCAATAAATATTTCCGCCGCCTTGCCGCGACAATGCTTTTGGCGGTTGTTCTGGACGTTGTGACGGCGGTTACAATCAGCTATTATCAAGCCGTGCCGCTTTGGCTGAACATCGCGCTTAACGAGATTTACTTCCTGCTTGATATTCTTCTCGAGTATTATTTCGTTATATACTGCATTTGTGCAACCCGCGGCAAAATCGACAAGCCCTATATTATTCAGACCGCTCATTCGATAATGACGTTCTGCGTTCTGTTTATGCTCTCAAACGTTTTCACGGGCTGGATATTCTATTTTGACGAAAACGGCTATCAGCACGGTCCTATCTATCTTATCGTTCACATTATTCCGATTGCCGTTATTATAATTACAAGCGTTATTATGCTGTTTAACTTCCGCAAATTCAACAATAAACAGCGCATTTCCATTGTTTTATACATCATAGTACTCGTTTCGGGACCTGTCGTTCAGCTTATGTTTCCGAACGTTTTGTTTGTGCTGTTCACCATTTCGGTGGGACTTATGCTTCTTATGTTCGGAATGGAAACGCCCGACTATCAGGCGCTTACGCAGACGATGAACGAGCTTCGGAAAACCCGCGATGAAGCGGAAGAAGCAATGGCGGCGGCTCAAAGCGCAAGCCAAGCCAAAACCTTCTTTCTGAGCAGCATTTCCCACGAAATCCGCACTCCCATAAATGCAATTCTCGGTTATAACGAAATGATGCTTCGCGACGCAGAAAAAAAGGAAACCGTGCAGTATTGCGTGAATATTCAAAGCGCGGGAAAAACGCTTCTGTCGATGATAAGCGATATGATGGATTACACCGAGATTGAAACGGGAAGCATAAATCTCGAAAAATCCGACTATTCAACGGTTTCTATGATAACCGACGTGACGATTTTCGGCAGATATTTCGCGGATAAAAAGGATATCGAGCTTCGCGTTAAGGCTGACCCGACGATGCCGAAGGAGCTTCACGGCGACAGCGCGCGCATAACGAGAATTTTCTGCAATTTGCTGTCGAACGCTGTTAAATACACAAATTTCGGGCACGTTGACGTTACGATACGCTGGGAGCTTGAAAGCATTTCCGAGGGGTATTTGTACGCGGAGGTTACCGATACGGGTATAGGAATACACGGCGAGGACCTTGCAAATATTACGTCCGCGTTTCAGCGCGTGGATAAGAAGCGCAACCAGAATATTCAGGGACTGGGACTGGGCTTGACTATCGTAACGAAGCTTCTTGCGATGATGGACGGCGCTCTCGACATACGAAGCGAATACGGCAAAGGCACGACTGTGAGCTTTCGCATAAAGCAGGAAATCGTTGATTCAACTCCGCTCGGAGAAATGGATTTGGTGGCGCACAAGCCCGAAAAAATCGCTATGCGTCCCGGCTTTACCGCGCCGGACGCGCGTCTGCTTGCGGTTGACGACAATATAATGAACCTTGAGCTTTACCGCGGTATTCTCAAGGAAACAAGAATACAAATCGATACCGCGGTAAACGGCGTCGAGGCGCTCGAGTATATCAGCCGATACAAATACGACCTTATTATTCTGGACCATATGATGCCGCTTATGGACGGAATGGAAACGCTCAAAACGATAAAAAAGCAAAATCTTTGCAGCGACGTTCCTATTCTTGTGATAACCGCAAACGCTGTTTCGGGCGAAAAAAGCGCTTATCTCAACGCGGGCTTCGACGATTATCTTTCAAAGCCGGTTTCAAGCCGCCAGCTTCTGGAAGCCGTGAGAAAATATCTGCCCGAAAACTTAATTCAGCCGGATATTCTGAATTATTCGTATACGGAGGACGATATCTCCGAAAGCGGCGCCGTCGAGCGGCTTTCCGAGTTCCTCGACGTAAAGTCGGCGATGAATTACTGCTGCAACAGCGAGGAGCTTTATTTGAGCGTTGTAAAGACGTATGTCGAGGAAAATCGGCTTGAAGCTATCCGAAAATACTTTGACGAAAAGGATTTCGACAACTATCGCATACAGGTTCACGCGCTGAAAAGCGGTTCGCGGATTGTCGGGGCAGGGGAGCTTGAGGAACGCGCGCGGCTGCTTGAAATGGCGGCGAAAAGCGGCGATATCGAATATATTGCGGAAAACAACGAAACGCTGCTTGACGAGTACAAAAGCCTTCTCGAGCGCATTGAAGCTGCCGTTGATTTTGCGGAAAATAAGATTGAAAACTGCGGCTTGACGGTGCTTTACGTCGATGATGATTTGATGTATCGAAGCCTTGTAAAACGTATGCTGCGCGACGGTTTTGGAAGCGTTTTGACAAATCAGTCCGCCGAGGAGGCGCTTGAAACGCTTAATTCAAAAATAGCCGAGGCGCAGGAAAACGGCGCCGAGCCGGATTTGCCGCAGATTATTCTGCTTGACCTCAATTTGTCGGGAATGAACGGGCTTTCGCTGCTGAGAAAGCTGCGCGAGAGCGATGTTTTCGGCAAAATCCCCGCCGTTATCTATACGTCCGACAACGACCGTGAAACGCAGCTTGAGTGCCTGCGGGCGGGCGCGGCGGACTTCATCGCGAAACCCGCCGATTGGGAAGTCCTGACCGAGCGGCTGAAGCGGCTTGCGGTAATGTCTGAATAACAAAACACCCCCGAAAACGCCGAGTTTCGGGGGATTTTTACGGAAACAATAACGCATCGCCCGTGAAAAAAGCGCCGCGGTGTTTGTGGAATAATCAGCGAGTGAAATTTCCACAGTAAAGGTTGTTGTAGTATCCGAAAGCAATTGAAGCCTTGAGCGGGTCGCTTATTTCATCGATTCTGAGCGTTCCGTCGCTGTTTCTGACGAACTTGACGGTTATGGTTTCGCGCAGATCTTCTTCAAGACCCCACTCGTCCTTATCGCCGACATTTGTTGCGGTAAGCAGAATTGTGTTCTCGTCGGGATACTCAAAGGAATTAAGCTCGACATAGCTCATTCCTGTGCCGATTGCGCCGACTTTCTTCATTCTGAAGTTCAGATAAATATACCCGTCGGAAACAATCAGGTCGTTTTTGTTGTACTTGAAAAATTCCTCCTTGAATTTCTCTGTGAAAATCTTGTCAAGCTTCTCGTTAAAAAGCTTTTCGGAACTCATTTCACCTTTGATAACCTTGTAGAACCAGTAGGGATTATCGTCAATTTCCTTTTGTATCGACTGTTCTTTGTCGGTAATCAAATAAACAGGGTCGTCGGACTTGTCCTTTTCGTTCGGGTGAATAACTGTGAACTGGAGGTAAGCGTATTGATTAATCAAGTCAATTGCCTGTGCAAAATCCTTGGATTTCTCGCCGTTTTTGAAGAGATTCAGCTTGATTTCGCTGTGCGGAACAACAAAATCCTCGTCAATTACCGGTGTTTCGGGCGCTGCCGAAGAAGTGCTTTCGACAGTTGAAGATGTGCTTGATGAAGCTGCGGGGCTGCTTGACGTGCTTTCGGAAACGCTTGAAGCGCTGCTTTCGCCAGAACTTTCCGTGCCGTTCGAGCAGCCTGTCAATGCGCTCAGAAGAAGCGCCGCCGTGAGAATTGAAGCAAGTGTTTTTTTCATAATTTTCTCCTTTTCATAATCGCTGTCTGCGGTTTTTTGATTTTTTCCCCCTCTATTATATACATTACAAAAAAGGGCAAAACCGGACACTTTTTTTTAACTTTTTTTGAAAAAATGACAATTTTCGTGCAAAGCGACAAAAAACGATATTTTTTATCGCTTGATTTGTTCAATTTGACAGTGCAAAAACTTCTCCTTGAAAAGAAAGCGAGCGTAACGAAAGAAATAGTTTTGCGTATAAACTAATGTCGGCGAAATTTCGGAAAAAAGCTTCTTAAAATCGGCTGTTTTCGCGGGATTTGCAGGCTTTTGCAGCTGTTTTTGTGAAATTTGGTTTTTTCGCGCAAAATCGGTTGACAAAATGATAATTTGCTGATATAATTATCATATACATTTGTGTATTATTTGCATTAGGAGGAAAATTATGGCAAAAACAAGAAACAGGCTTATTTCGGTCGGAATAGCTTTGCTGGCGCTGATTGCGGCGGCTTTGTTTGTTATTCCGCAGAAAACGGCAAGCGCGGAAACGTGGATTGAAGCGGCTGCCACGGGATTTGCAAACGGCGACGGCTCGCAGGATAACCCGTATCAGATATCGAGCGGCGCGGAGCTTGCTTATCTCGCCAAGCAGGTTAGTGGCGGCAACAGCTATGAGAATAATTATTTCAAGCTTACCGCCGATATCGACCTCGGCGGCAAAGAATGGAATCCGATAGGTTACGGCAGTTATGACAGAAATGATAGCGATGTGAGTTGTCACGAGTTCAAAGGCACTTTTGACGGAAATAATAGAACTATAAGCGGCTTGAAGATAAGCGATAAGCGTCATGTGGGATTGTTTTGGACAAATAACGGCACTATCAAGAATCTTTACCTTGATAACGTGGAAATCAGCACATACCAAGGCGCAGGCGCGATATGTGATAACAACAAAGGAACGATTGAAAACTGCGGAGTGCTGAGCGGCAAATTGATATATTTAGGCAGTAGCGGCGGTCAGGTCGGCGGCATTTGCGAGAGCAATTCCGGCAAAATCAGCAAGTGCTATAATATGGCTGATATAGTCGGCGGAGGCTTCAACGGCGGCATATGCAATAAAAATGATAGCGGCGCAACCATTGAAAACTGCTATAACGGCGGCAAAGTCGCGGCGGCATACGGCACCAACAGCGGCATTTGCCAAAATAACAGCGGAACTATTTCTTGTTGTCTGAATTTTGGAGAGATTAGCAGCGAAAGCGGCAGCGCTTACGGCATTTGCAGCACAAATACCGGTAACATAACTAACTGCTACAATGACAAAAGCGTAAACGGCGAGATTATTGCATGTGGAGATGGCTTCACCGGCATAGGCAGTACAACAAATGTTAACAGAAAAACCACCGCGGAAATTTGCGGCGGCATAACAAAACTTACGGGCTTTAGCGATGAAGTTTGGGGAGCGGGTTCTTTCGATGAAAACGTAACCAAGAAGAATGGCAGACTCGGTGCGCAGACCTATACTTATCCGAAACTTACCGCCGTAACCAAAACTGCTGCGACAAGAGATATTGAAGTCTATAATTTCAGCACGGATAATACTGAAAATTATGATAATTTCACCTATATCGAAACGGCGGAGGATTTCCAAAATATCGATAAAAATCTTAAGGGGAATTACGTTCTCAAGAACGATATCGAATTAGATGAAAATTATAAGCCGATAGGCAGCGGCACTAATGGTATTTCAGCAAACGAGTTCACGGGCAAATTCAGCGGAAACGGGCGTAAAGTCTATGGCTTCAATATAATTGATGAAAGCACCAGTTCGGCAAAATTGGGCTTGTTCAGAATTAATAGCGGCACGATTATGAACCTTACCGTCGAGGGCAATGTTAATGGCAGTTATTCATATGTCGGCGGTATCTGCGGCGTTAATAACAGCGGCGGCGTTATCGTTGACTGCTCTTATGTCGGGTCCGTATACGGCATTTCCGGTAATGTCGGCGGCATTTGCGGCGAGAACAAAGGCACGATTGAGCGCTGCGCGGCGGACGGCACGGTATACAGCAACAGCAGCTCCGTCGGCGGCATTTGCGGCAAAATTGACGGCGGAACAATCAAAAACTGCTTCAATTCATGCGACGTTACAGGCAGCAGCGATGTCGGCGGTATTATCGGTGGCACCGGCACTAATAATTCGACTGTCGAGTATTGTATAAGCGTAGGCAAGGTACGCAAGGTAAATGACAACAATAATAATTATGTCGGTGGTATCAGCGGAAATTATGATAGTAGAGTTACAATAAGCAACTGCTACTTTGACAGCGATGTAAGCGCGGGACTTAAAGCGGTTTATTACGCTTTTGAAAACAAAGATTCCGAAACCGTAAAGGGTCTGGCAACTGCCAAGCTTTGCGACAATCTTCCGGAAGGCTTTAACAATACAATATGGGCAAAGGGAAGTATTGTTGAAGAAGAAACAGAGGGCAGATTTGGCACAAGAACGGCTACATACATAAGCCTTAAGGACGTTGGCGAGGCGAAGTCCGCGGGCGAGAGTACGCCTATCTACAACTTCGGCGTTGACGACAACAAAACAAACTGGCGGGAATTTACATATATTGAAACGGCGGAACAGTATAAGGAAATCTTTAAGATTTCCGGTAATTTGAGCGGTAACTACGTTCTCGGCGCGGATATCGACTTCGGCGGCGCGGAGATAACTCCTATCGGCGATGGCAATAACCTGTTCACGGGCAATTTCAGCGGTGACGGGCATATCGTATCGAACTTCAAGATAAACAAGTCTAAAAACGATAATGTGGGTCTGTTTGGTCGGATTAATGGAACGATAATGAACCTCGGCATTGAAAACGCTGAGATAAGAGGATATAATAATGTCGGCGGCGTGTGCGGAAATAATATCGGCACTATCGCAAACTGCTATAACACAGGCAATGTCGGAGGAGCTAATTATGTCGGCGGCGTGTGCGGATATAACAGCGGCACTATCAAAAACTGCTATAACACAGGCGCTGTCAGCAGCCAAAATGAAGTCAATGTCGGCGGCGTGTGCGGATATAATAAAAGCGGCACTATCACAAACTGCTATTACAACAAGGATATCTGCGAGGGCGGCGGAATAGGCGGCAGCGATGTTTCAGGCTCTGCAACGGGTCTTTCCACTAATTTGATGACCGATTCGGACGCGCTCTCGACAATGAAGCTTGACAGCTCGATTTGGGTGAAGAAGCAGAACGTCAAGGGCGCAAACGGCGGCACGGCTTATTATCCCTCGTTCTCCGAGGAAAACGCGCCGAGCGTGAAGTACACGGCGGAGCTTGGCTTCACAATCGACGAGGAGAACAGCGAGCTTGTTTACGGCGGCGAAATTAAGTTTAACGGCTCATTGACAATCAAATTCGGCGACGTTTCCAACAATTTTGTCACTAAAGACGCTTTCTCAATTAAAATGGGCGAAGATGTCGTTGTTGAGGGCAGCGAGTTTGAAGTAGATGATGATAAATTGACGTTTAGCGCGAAATATACGGCAAAAACGGCGGGCAAAAAGACTTTCACGCTTGTTTACAGCAACAAAAACTGCGCGTATATAGATGGCGAATTGAAGAAAGACCTCATGGTTGATATCAAGAAAAAGACGTTCGATTCTAACGACTTCACGTTTGCGCAGCCTACAAACAACACCTATGACGGCAAGGTGAAAGAAGCCAAGGTTACTACCGCTCTTGAAGGCGTTGGCGACATTAAGGTGAAGTATTTCGACAGCAACGAAAAGCTGGTTGAATCGCCTATCAACGCCGGCACATATACCGTGAAAATCGACGTTTCGGAGGGCGAGGGCTATAACGCGGCAAAGGACCTCGGAAGCTGGTCGTTCACAATCGGTCAAAAGACTAAAAATATAAGCGATATTGATGTCACTTACGGCTGGGAGAAAACAGGCGTTTGCACCGTTCCTGTCGAGGGTATTCCCGAGGATTTGGGGACGAGCCTCGCGCCTTTGTTCGCGTATGAAGATAGCAAGAACATCATCAATCAAAACAGCGTAAAATTCAGCGGCGGAAAGCTTACATTTAGCTTTAACAAGCTCTCCGACGCGAATATCGGCGATACCGCGAAAATTACGACAACCATCACTTCGCAGAATTACGCAGATATTACGTTCACGGTTAACGTTACGCTGAACGGCTTGAAGGACCCGACTGTGCCGAAGTGCGAGCTTACGATTGTTCACGGCGAAAACGGGGTACTTACCGCGACAATCACGGCGGTTGAGGGCGCGGAATACAAGTTCAACAACGGAGATTGGCTTGAAACGAACTCGCACGCGGGAATTGAACACGGCGCAAAGGTTACCGCGAGCATAAGAATGAAAGCGGTTGACGGCGTATCTAACGCGAGCGAAACGACCGTTGCGGTGAAATACGCGACGGACGGCTGCAAATTCACGTCCGACGCGAACGGACACACGTTAACCTGCACAAAGTGCAGCTATGCAGGCGAAAATGAACCTCACACGTTCAGCGGAAATGCCTGCGCGGTCTGCGGATACAAAAAATCCGGCTCGTCGGGCGGCTCGTCCGGCGGCGGAAGCCACTCCGGCGGCTCGTCCGGCGGCGGCTCTTATTCGCCGACAAA
>DBIU01000083.1:0-7171 GCA_002304735.1 Ruminococcaceae bacterium UBA794
ATCAGCACGGCGAGGTGTTCGTTACCGACGACGGAGCGGAAACCGACCTCGACCTCGGTCACTACGAGCGCTTTATTGACGAGAATTTGTCGGTAAACTCAAACGTCACGACCGGCAAGATTTACTGGACTATTCTTAATAAGGAGCGCCGCGGCGACTATCTCGGCGGTACGGTTCAGGTTATTCCGCACGTCACAAACGAGATTAAAAACCGCGTTTACCGCGCCGCAAACAGCGGAGCAGAGCCTGTTGACGTTGTTATAACCGAAATCGGCGGAACTGTCGGCGATATCGAAAGCACGCCGTTCCTTGAAACGATACGTCAGGTAAGCTACGAAAAGGGACGCGAAAACGTGCTGTATATTCACGTCACGCTGCTTCCCTACATCACCGGCTCGAACGAGCTTAAAACAAAGCCTACCCAGCACTCCGTTAAAGAGCTGCTTTCGCTCGGTATTCAGCCGAATATCCTCGTTTTGCGCAGCGAAATGGAAGTGCCTATGGAAATGCGCGAGAAAATCGCAAATTTCTGCAACGTGAGAAAAGAGGACGTTATCCAGAACCTCACTGCTTCCTCGCTTTACGCTGTTCCGCTTATGCTTGAGAAAGAGGGTCTTGCGCACTCGGCGTGCTATCACCTCGGTCTTGAGGACAGAAAGCCCGACCTCAAGGAATGGGAAGATATGGTAAAAATGCAGGAAAACGCCACAAAGCCGCTTACAATCGGACTTGTCGGCAAGTACGTTGCGCTTCCCGACGCGTATATTTCGGTTATGGAGTCAATCCGTCACGCGGGCGCGGCAAACGGCTGCAAGGTTGACATAAAGCTGATTAACTCTGAGGAAGTTACCGAAGAAAACGCGCACGAAATGCTTGCGGGGCTTGACGGAATTTGCGTTCCGGGCGGTTTCGGAAGCAGAGGAATTGAGGGCAAAATTCAGGCTGTTCACTATGCGAGAATGAATAAAATACCATATCTCGGACTTTGCCTCGGTATGCATATGGCGGTAATCGAGTTCGCGAGATATGCCTGCGGTTTGAAGAACGCAAATTCCGGCGAGTTCAATCCGTGCAGCGAAAAAGACGATAATTCGGTTGATTTCGGCGAAACCGCGCATAACGTAATCGACATAATGCCCGACCAGAAGGGCGTTGATATGGGCGGAACAATGCGCCTCGGTCTGTACCCCTGCAAGCTTGAGGACGGCACGATTTCCCGCAGAGTTTACGCGGACGAGCTTGTATACGAGCGTCATCGCCACCGTTATGAGTTTAACAACGCTTATCGCGAGATTATGGCTGAAAAGGGTCTGAAATTCGCGGGTCTTTCGCCCGACGGAAAGCTTGTCGAGATTGTCGAGCTTGCCGAGAACGTTCACCCGTTCTTTGTGGCGGTTCAGTTCCACCCCGAGTTCAAGTCGCGTCCCAACAGACCTCACCCGCTGTTCAACGAGTTTATTAAGGTTGCCGACAAGGAAAAGAACGCTTAAAATCAATTTTTCACGCGATTACTCGCGAAACGTTCATAAAGGAGAAGATTATGGCAGAAAATTTCTACGATAACCGCGAGCTTTCGTGGCTGAAATTCAACGCGAGGGTTCTTGATGAGGCTTTTGACGAAACAACTCCGCTGTTTGAAAGGCTGAGATTTGTCGGCATTTTCTGCTCAAATCTCGACGAATTTTTTATGATAAGAGTAGGTTCGTGGTATGACAAGTACCTCTACGACCCGAAAGACCGTGAAAATAAGACGAATATGAACGCGAAAGAACAGCTTGCGGCTATCGCGAAGTCGGTAAGCGGGCTTATTCCGATAAAGGACAAAGCCTATTCGCAGATAATGGACGGGCTTGCGAAGTACGGCGTCGAGCATATAAGCGAAGAAATGCTCTCGCCGCAGGAGGACGCTTACCTTAAAGCGTTCTTTTCGCGTGAAATCAGACCGCTTCTGTTCACGGGACTTGTCGATAAGAAGCACCCTATTCCCTTCCTCAAGAGCGGCGAGGTGTACATCGGCTGCAAAATCCGCAAAAAAACCGAAGCCGGCGGAAAATTTACGTTCGGTATTCTTCCTGTTCCCGAAAATCTGCCAAAGGTTGTTTTTCTTCCGAAAAGCAGACGTTTTCTGCTGATTGAGGAGGTTATCAGACGTTATGCCAAGAGCGTTTTCTCGAATTTCGACATTCACTCGCGCTGCATTTTCAGAGTAACGCGCAACGCGGATATTCCGATTGACGAGGGTCTTTTCGACCACGACCTCGATTTTCGCGACATAATGGCGAAGCTTGTCAAGAAGCGCAAGAAGCTTCACCCCGTGAGGATTGAATTTCAGGGCAATCCCGACGGTGAAACCGTTTCCATTCTCTCAAAAGTTCTCGATGTAAGCGAAAACTTTGTTTTCAAGCAGAAAATGCCGCTTACGCTCGGTTTTATGCCGGTGCTTGAAAAGTATCTTGAAAAGCAGAGCGAGCTGTTCTTCAAGCCGCTTACGCCGCAGCTTTCGCCTGCAATTCTGCGAAACGTTTCGCTTATCGACCAGATTAAACACAAGGATATTCTGTTAAGCTATCCTTACGAGAACATAAATCAGTTCATCAGACTTCTTGACGAAGCGGCGGAAAACCCCGACGTATCGTCAATTAAAATCACGCTTTACCGCGTTGCGCGCGACAGCAAAATCATCAACGCGCTAAACAAAGCCGCCGAAAACGGAAAGGACGTTCTGGCTCTCGTTGAGCTGAGAGCGCGCTTTGACGAGGAAAATAACATCGGCTGGTCAAAACAGCTCGAGGACGCGGGAGTTCAGGTCATCTACGGTCTTGAGGAGCTTAAGGTTCACTCAAAGCTGCTGCTGATAACGCTTAGGAGCGGAAACGACGTAACCTACATTACGCAGGTCGGCACGGGCAACTACAACGAGCGCACCTCCAAGCTGTATACGGACCTCACTCTCCTCACTGCGGACAAGGCAATCGGCGCGGACGCTTCGGTTGTGTTCAACGCGCTGTGCGAGGAAACCACGGTTGAAAGCACGAACAGGCTGCTTGTCGCGCCGAAGGGCTTAAAGAGCAGGATTGTCGAGTTTATCGACAACGAAATCACCTATGGCAAGGACGGCTATATCGGCATAAAAATAAACTCGCTCACCGACAGGGATTTGATTGAAAAGCTTGCCGAAGCTTCCCGCGCAGGGGTTAAGGTCGAGCTTGTCGTGAGAGGAATTTGCTGTTTGATACCGGGAGTTCCGGGTCAAACCGAGAATATCCGCGTGATTTCTATCGTCGGTCGTTTCCTCGAACACAGCAGAATTTACATTTTCGGCAAGGAAAAACGCCGCAGAGTATACATTTCAAGCGCGGACTTTATGACGAGAAATACGGAGCGCCGAGTTGAGGTTGCCGCGCCCGTTCTCGACAAGAATTTAGCCGACAGAGTGTGCAATATCTTCAATATCTGTATGAGCGACAACGTGAAAGCCCGCGAACTTAAGCCGAATGGGCTGTACGAACGCGTTTCGGCGGACGGAAACGAGCCGCTTAACGCTCAAGCTTATTTCTACGAGCAAGCTTACGAGCAGGCGCAGTCCTCGGACGAAATCGCATTGCAGAATAACGCTCCCGTTAAGGTGAAAATCAAGAGGATAAGATAAAAAATAGCGCGGGTTGAAAAATCCGCGCTTATTCTTATGTGTAATCCGAGAGAAGCTGCCCGCAGGCGGCATTCAGCTCCGCGCCGAACTCCCGCCGTTTCGTCGCGACAACGCCGTTTTCCTTGAGCGCCGCGCAAAACGCTGAAATTGTTTCGGGAGAGCTTTTTGTAAAGCCGCAGTCCGTGGAGTTATACGGAATAAGATTGACGTAAAAATCGCGCCCATCAATAACGCGGCAAAGCTCCTCGGCGTGCTCGCGCGTATCGTTCACCCCGCCAAGCATAATATATTCAAGCGTAACGCGCTTTCCCGTCTTTTCCGTGTAATATTCGGCGGCTTTGAGGACCTCGCTTATCGGATATTTTCGGTTAATCGGCATAAGCTCGTTTCTGAGAGTATCATTCGGCGCGTGAAGGCTGACTGCAAGGCTTGTCGGACGCGCGCTGTCGGCAAAGCGCATTATTTCTGGAACCAGCCCGCAGGTAGACACCGTAACGTGCCGCTTTCCAACTGCAAGCCCCTTGTCCTCGGTCACAATTTCGCAAAAATCACGCGTCGCCTCGAAATTGTCGAACGGCTCGCCTATCCCCATAACCGAAACGCCGTAAATATCGCAGCCAAACTCGCGTTTTATCGCAAGAACCTGCCCGACAATCTCGCCCGCAGTGAGGTTTCGGCGGCGCTTAATCTGACCGCTTCGGCAGAATTTGCAGCCCATACTGCACCCAACCTGCGTTGAAACACAAACGCAAGCGCCAAATCGCTGCCGCATAAGCACAGTTTCGCAGAAATTACCGTCGGGAAGCTCCAGAAGCAGCTTTCCCGCGCTCTCGTTTTCGAGTCTGCGAACGGTTTTAAGTTCAACAAAATCAAGCGCGGAAAGCTTTTTTGTCACTCGTTCGCAAAAGCCGAACTCCGAAAAATCGCGTATTCCGCGCTTGTAAATTCCGTCGAAAATCATTCCGGCTTTAGCGGGATTTTCACCGTTTTCCCGCAGAAACAAACCGAGCTTTTCCATTGTAAAGTCGTAAATATTCAAGCCCTCGCCCCTTTCGTACAACTAATTGTAGCATATTTTGATAAAAATGTCAAGAAAAATTGAAAAAGTGCTTGACAAATTCAAGGCAGTGTGATATAATATTAGTGTTGAAATTGAGAGATTTCAAACATCTGGGTGTGGCGCAGATTGGTAGCGCGCTACCTTGGGGTGGTAGAGGCCGCAGGTTCAAATCCTGTCACTCAGACCAGCCGGTGCGACCGGCAGCGAAAATCGCCTTTAGCGTGTGCTAAGGGCGATTTTTTTATGCCCGCGAGGAACTTCAATTTAACACAATATCGCGGTTGAGCTTTCGCTCAACCCCCTAGCGTTTTTTTGATTTTCGCGCAAGCACAAAAATCAAAAAATCCGCAGATATACAAACCGCATAGTTAGATAGGCGATTTTTTATGCCCGCGAGGGACTGCAATTTAAGATAATATCGCGGTTGAGCAAAAGCTCGAAGCTAGCGTTTTAATCAAGTAAATGCCAAACAAGAAAATCGCGTTTATCACAACTGCATAATGAAAAAGCTCCCGAAATCCAACGGGAGCGATTTTTTCTAATGATTAGCAGCGAGATTGCGCGATAATTTAAGCTTTACCCTGTTTCACGTCCGCAATCCAGTTATCGAGAAAAGCCGTTTGCTCGTCCGTGTGAAACCAATGTTCGCCGCCCTGCATAACAGTAAGCGAAGCGCCTGTTTTCTCCGCAAAGGCGGAAATTGTCGGGAAAGAAGTGAGATTGTCGCGCTCGCCGTATAAAATAGCCGTCGGAACGCGCCATTTTAACGGGTTTTCCCGCACATAGCAAAGATACTTCCACGAGAGCGTTTCTCCAAAACTTGTGGCAATTTCGCCGCGTTCGCGCAGGTCGGCTTCCGAAACGTTCGCCCAAGTCATCATATCCCGAATTAGCCGTTCCATATTGACAATCGGCGAAATGAACATCGCACGTTTTATCTGCTTTTCGTCAAGCGAACTCATCGAAAAAAACGCGCCGATGCTGTTTGCAATCAGCGTTATTTCATCATAATGTTTCTTTTGCTCATCGAAAAAAGCGGGAAATTCCGCTTTAGCTTCCCAAGGATTTTCCGCGCGGTAATCATTCACATTCGGGGAAAAGAGGCTTGTAACGCTCCGCTTCGGCGGCGTTTCCGCCCTTTCCGTGAACGTAAACCGTAAGTTTTTTCATATTTTCTCCGTTATTCATCATAATTTTCCTCAAATAAACAAAAGTAAATTCTCCCTCGCGGGCGAAAAAATCGCCCCTAGAAGATACTAGAGGCGATTATGGGTGCAGCGTTACGCTGCTGGCTAGCGATAAGGTCGAGAAGAAAGCCCCTCGCGGGCAAAAAAATCGCCCCTAGAGCGAACTAGGGGCGATAAAGGTGCAGCGTCACGCTGCTGGTTGGGGCAGAGGGATTTGAACCCCCGAATGACGGAGTCAGAGTCCGTTGCCTTACCGCTTGGCGACGCCCCAATATCAACATTTAATATTTTACCACATTTACATCAATTTGTCAAGTATTTTTTCAAAAAAACTCAAAAAATCTTCGCAAATTATATTATAATCAAAAATTCGGGTAATATCCCGCGAAAAAGTTGACAAAAAGCGGAAATTATGGTAAAATAGTCCTAAATAATTTAACAGGAAGTGTTTTTAATGAAAAATAAAATTCGCTCGATAATCGCGGCGGCGCTTGCGGCGGTCTGCCTTTGCGCGTGCAGCGACAATTCCGGCATTACCCCCGCCCCGCCTGTTTCTTCCGAAAGCACGATTTCGAGTTCATCGACAGCGGAGAGTTCTTCGGCGTCAGCTTCATCAAGTTCCACGGAAATATCCTCGTCAAGCTCCTCGACCGAAAGCTCGGCGCAACCGCCCGCCGACGTCCCCGAAAAAAGCGGCTTATCGGAGCTTTCGGGACTTGAGCTTGCTCAGAGAATAAAAGTCGGCTGGAATTTGGGAAACGCGTTTGACGCGTCCGACTGCACTTGGGTTTCGGACGAAATGCTTTACGAGAGCGCTTGGAACGGCGATATGACGGCTGAGCAGCATATCGAAACACTGAAGCAGGCGGGCTTTAACGCGGTGAGAATACCCGTTTCGTGGCACAATCACGTTTCCGATAATTACTCGATAAGCGAAAAGTGGCTCAGCCGCGTAAACGAGGTTGTCGATTGGTGTCTGGAGCGCGATATGTTCGTTATCCTCAACATTCATCACGATAATTCAACAAGCTTTATGTTCCCTACAAATCAATATCTCGAACAGTCGAAGAACTATATTTCCGCAATATGGCGGCAGCTTGCCTTTCACTTCCGCGACTACGACGAGCGGCTCATCTTCGAGGTTATGAACGAGCCTCGTCTTATCGGTCACAACAACGAGTGGTGGATAGATGAGAACAGCGCCGACTGCAAGGAAGCGATAAGCTGTATTAACGAGATAAATCAAGCTGGCGTGAACACAATAAGAGCGGCGGG
>DBIU01000083.1:7234-17934 GCA_002304735.1 Ruminococcaceae bacterium UBA794
CGCTTTATAATGTGTCCCGGATATGACGCGAGCGCTGACGGTGCGCTGAACGAGGGTTTTGTGCTGCCGACAGACCCCGAGAGCGACAGCGGTAAAATCATCGTCACCGTTCACGCGTACACTCCCTACGAGTTCGCGCTTCAAGACGGCGGCACGGCGCAGTGGTCAAGCGCAAACGCGAACGATATGCGAAATATGACCGACTTTATGGATAAAATTTACGAAAAATTCGTGAAAAACGGCACTGCGGTTATTATCGACGAATTTGGCGCCCGCGACAAAAACGGAAACACCGAAGCCCGCGCGGATTTCGCCGGAACATATGTTGCCGAAGCGAGAAAGCGCGGTATCCCCTGCTTTTGGTGGGATAACAACGCTTTTTCGGGAAGCGGCGAGCTTTTTGGCGTGCTGAACCGAAAAACAGGCGCTTGGCAGTATCCGACAATCGCAGACGCGCTCACGAAATAAACAAAATTTCGCCTCAAAAACAAAATCCGCTTACGCTTAATCGGCGCAGGCGGATTTTTTTATCAATAGCTCAGACCGCTTCGCATAAAGTAGTCCTCGATGCCGTTTGCAATCGCATTTGCAAGCTTTTCCTGATTTGTGGGATTAGCCATAAGCAGGCACTCCGTATCGTTTGAAACAAAGCCCATTTCCACCAAAATACACGGGAAACCGTACTCGCGCGTGTAACTCCAGTAGCTGTATTTTGCGCCGCGCGCGCTGTCCGTTCCATCGTCGTAAATGCCGTCAAGACACGCTGCAAGCCTGTTTGTGACCGCTTCCGCAAGCGGCTGCGACCACGGTGTGAAGTAATACGCTTCCGTGCCGTGCGCGTCGGGATTTGCCGCGGCGTTGCTGTGCAGCTCGATAAACAAATCCGCGTCATAATATGTCGCGGCGCGCGGTCTTTCGCGGTTCGAGCGTCCGACTTCCTCGTTGTTCAGCCGAATAACGTTTGCTCCGCGGCTTTCAAGCTCTGCGACAACCAGCTCCGCGACAGCGTAGTTAATTTCCTGCTCCGTAACTTGACCGATAGCGCCCGTATCCCACTTTCCTTCCGGCGTAAGACCGTGACCGGGGCTTATAACAATAGTTTTTCCCGAAAGAGTCGGCGTCGCCACAGGGAACAGAAGCTGAAGATTTCTGTTCTCATCATAGGAAGCGGTAACGCCGCTGAAGGTGCCTGCTTCTCTCAAAGTCAGCCTCATTCTGAACTTCGGTATGCCGTCCTGTTCAACGTGTTCCCACTCGCCCGCGCTGAACAGCGCGCAGTTCACAAAGCTCGGAAGCGCCGTTACCGAAGTCACGTTGTCGAACGTGATGAAAACATACCTTGCGTTAAAGTCAACAACGCCGTAGGGTCCGTCGTAACCGTCGACAAATTCCTGCGAAGTGGTGACGTTAAAGCTTGTGCGATAGTCAAGATTAAGCGAGATAAAGCTGCGTCCGTTCGTGTTTCCGACAGCCTCAACCGTGAGCGCGTTATAGCCGAGTCCCGTATCCGTGAAAGTCGTCACGTCGTCCTCGCTGTAACGCTTTCCCGATGTT
Organism: Ruminococcaceae bacterium UBA794; assembly: GCA_002304735.1. GTDB lineage: Bacteria > Bacillota > Clostridia > Oscillospirales > Ruminococcaceae > CAG-115. The sequence goes on from DBIU01000083.1 coordinate 8,789, forward strand.
GACAGATAATAGCCGTCGGAGTAGGATTTGAGATAGTCGAGCGTATTCGCGGGCATCTGCGAGAACACGGGCGTCGGCACGCTTCCCGTTGTTTCCGCGTCACGAACGTCCGCGTTTGTCGAAATCACCTTGATATAATCGACATATTCGCCCTCGATATCCTCGACAATCGGGTCAATTCTTCCGACAATTTCGCCCGTGCCGGCGGTAGACTGGTCGGGAATAATATCAACCTTTATTCCGGGCTTCGGCGGGTCGGGCTTCGGCTCAGCCTTAACCGTAATCGAGCCGCCCGTCATATACTTCTCAAAGCCCATATAATTGCCGTAGAACGAGATATTTCCGAGGTGCTGTTCCGTCCCGACAATCCCCTTCGGCACCGTGTAATAACCCACAAATTCCGAATATGACGAGTCCTCGGACATATGCTCGGAAGCCTTTTCCTTGAGGTTAACAACCTGTCCGTTTATTGTCGCGGAAACAGACGAGCCGCTGTACGCAATCGCGACAACCGCAATTTTTGTTCCTCCGGCAACCGTAATATCGTTCACATTCTCAATCGACTTAAGAACCTCGACGCGGCGCTCGATATAATAATTGACTTTCTTGCCCTTATGCTCGATTGTGAAGCTGTTTCCGCCTACTTTGAGGTCTTTTTGAATAAGGAAGTTTCCGACTTCGTTCAGCTCGATTTTCTTTCCGTCAAAATACACGTCGAAATTCGCGTCAAACGTACCCATAAACTTAACCGTGGGGTCGTATGTAACGAAATTCTTGTTCTGCGGCGTAACCATTTCAAGTCCCTCGAACAAAGTCGCCGTGTTAATCTGCTCCGCGAAATACTTTTTAAGCGTCGTCGCAGTGCCCAGAACGTCGTCGCGCAGCGAAGCGTACGAGTGAAACGCGCTTCCCGAAATATCCTCAAAATGCTCGTCAAGAACGGTAAGCTGACGCAGAAGCTGGTCCTCGTTCCAGCCGTCCCTGCTGCCTATTCTCTCGTTCAAGTGGCAAACATAGCTCTTTGTGCCGCTCTTTTCCGCGACTTCGTTCCACCAAGAAACGACCTTCTCGAAATTCAGCGCATAGTCCTCCGTCGAGCCGTAAGCCTTTATCATAATAAAGTCCGCAAGCCCGTCCTCGACATAGCTTTTCGTATCGGAAAAGCCGTCGAAATAAGCCTGCGTTGTATCCTCGGTATCCGAGCCGCCCTCCTTTGAAGAAGCGTTCGCCCACATATCCTCAATCATAATGCCCGCCGCAGTTGAGTTCGAGGTCTTTCGGATAGCCTCGCTTACCGTGCGGACAATATAGCGGTTCGTTTCGTAGAGCCAGTTAAGATAGCCTATTCCCGAACCCGAACGCAGATATTCCGCGTACATTTCGGGAGTATTTTGCGTGTAGTAATTCGTGAGGAGAATACCCTCGCAGGTGTATTTCATCACAAATTTATGCGCCGCCGCGGAGAAGCCCTCTTTAAGCCCGCCGCCGCTTTCCATAACCGTTTTCACGAGATTATTCACGTCAAGCGATATGTAAACGCTGAGATTTGCGTTATGCGCCGCGTCAATCATATTTCGGAGAAGTCCCTCGTTCTTGTCGATTTCAAGGTCGAAATAGCTCTCGTTTTCCGAGGAAGAATACAGCACAACCGCGTTCATTTCAAGCCCGATAATCTCCGTGCAAAGCTCGGAAAGGTCGGTTTCCTCGGTAAAATCGGTTTCCGGCGTAAGATAAACCGCCCGCATATCGTCCTGAAGATAGACGCGGCTTTCTTCCTCGCGGTGAATAGGCGCGGCGCTTTCCTCGCCGTTTTCAGCCGCGAAAGCCGATGTTGACAGAATACCCGCGCACAAAACCGCGGCAATAATCCCCCGAAACAGTTTTTTCATAATACTTCCCCGTTTTTTATCTTAATTCATCGCCGATTTAAGCGCGTCAATCTCTCTTTCAACAAGGCTGCGAACGGAATAATCCGCGTTGAACACCGAACCGTAGCTGTAAATTCCTATTCCCCCATAGGAAGAAAGCTCTCTTGAAGCGAGGAATTGCCGCTCGAGAATATACTCGTCGGTAATCCACTCGTTGCTTCCCTCGCCCGCCCATTTGTCCTCAAGACCGAGCTTTGCCGACGTAATCCCGACAATCAGCGGTATTCCGCCCGAATACGCGAGATTGTTCCAAGTGTTCACGCACTGCTCGAAAGGCTCCGAGGAGTTCTTGAAGCCATAATAAATCTGCGGCATTATGTAGTCGATATAGCCGCTTTGCGCGCACCACTTCTTAACGTCCGCGTACATATAATTATAGTTGTTGTAAAGGCTTCCCTGACAGCTCACGCCGAAAATCGCCGAGCTGTTCCCCTTTTTAACCGCACTGTAAAGCGAAGAAACGAGTCTGTCGCAGTTTGCGAGTCTGAAGTCCGAAAGCGACGACAAGCCGCTTCGCGAAAACGCCGTGCTGTCGAAATAAGCGTCTGTCGTGGGATAGAAATAGTCGTCGATGTGAACTCCGTCGACATCATAATTCGCGGTAATTTCACGCGCTCCCGCCGCGATAAGGTCGGTTACCTCCGTATATGCGGGATTGAGATAATAATAGCTTCCGACTTGAACGAGCCTTGTTTCTCCGCCCGCCCAATCATAGAGCTTATAGCCGCTCTCGCGCGAAATATCCGAAACGGCGCAGCCGCGAAGCGGGTTTATCCACGCTTGGAACGACAATCCGCGCGCGTGCGCTTCCTCAACCATAACCTCAAGAGGGTCGTATGTTCCGCCGAGGTATTTTGTTCTCGGGAAATAGTCGGAGCAATAATAAGCGTCGCCGTGAGAACGAACGTGAACGTAAACCGTGTTTATTCCAAGCGCCGCGCAGTTGTCGTACATATCGGCAATTCCGCTTCTGAACGCGCTTTCAGAGCCGCTTGAAATCCCCGCGAGGTCTATGTAGGAAATCCACATTCCTTTAACCTCGCTGTAATTCAGCGCACAATATGTGTTCGCGCCATAACTCGGAGCGGGCGCGGGAGCTTCCGTTGATGATGAATAGCTTGTCTGAGATGATGAGGAGTAGTGTGAAGATGATGCAGAAGAGCTGCTTTCGGAGCGGCTTTCGGGGGTATCATAATCAGCCGTTTCCGTTGTAGACGACTTCCCCGGAACGGAAGAGCTTGAGTACATTGACGAAGATGATGACGAATCCTCGTCCGGCGAGCTGCTGTAAGCTGAACTCAACGACGAACTTCCCGACGACGCGGAGTGCGAAGTTTGCGAACCATAGGAAATCACGCCCTCGGACGAGCCGAGCGACGCTTGTCCCGCGTCGATTACATTAACGCTTTCGCCGTCGGGTTTGTCCTGTGCGGAACAGCCGCAAATCCCCAATGCCGCCGCCGCAATCAAAGCAATTAGTTTATTTTTCATAGTTTTTTCCCCAAAAAGTATATATTTCTGCTTATAATTACATTAATTTTACCACATTTTTGCAAGTTTGTCAATACATTATATTAATATAGGGCAAAAAAATGCGCGGAAAGCCTGTTTCGGCAATCCGCGCGTTAATTATTCTTCCATCTGCTTTCCGAAGTACATAGCCGCCGCCTGAACGAGAGCCGATTGTTCGGCGGTTGCGGCGTCCTTTTCATTATCGCCGGAGAGCATTATCACAGCGCCGTTTACATCGCCCGAAGCGAGTATCGGCGAGCATACAAGCGCATAGCGGTCAACGCCCTCAATAGGATTAAGCCGCTTGTCATCGCTCTTTCCGAGGACGTATGACTTGCGCTGTTCAATCAAATCCTCAAGCGAACCCGAAACGCGGCGCTCGATAATCTCCTTTTTGGACATACCCGAAACGGCGATAACGTGGTCGCGGTCGCAGATTACGGCGGGACAGCCGCCAACCTTCGACAGCACGTCTGCGTACTGCGAAGCGGTGCTGCTGATTTCACCGACGGGCGAATATTTCTTGAAGATAACCTCGCCGTCCGGGCTTGTATATATTTCAAGCGGGTCGCCCTCGCGGATACGCATAGTTCTGCGGATTTCTTTAGGGATAACGATACGTCCGAGGTCGTCTATTCTGCGGACAATTCCTGTTGCTTTCATAGAATAAATTCCTTTCTTGATTATATATAGGGAACCTCTAAAAACCGGTGTGAAAAGCAAAAATGGGCAGGGTGTGCCAGCTTTTAGGAAAGCCGACGAAGTAAGGCTGTATGCCTTACGAGGAGGTTTGACGACAAAGATGGTGCGCACTGCCCATTTTCGCTCACATGAGGTTTTTAGAGGTGACCTATAGTAATTTAAGTTAAGTTTTCCGATGTCGGAAATATTGTCTGCATTTTTCGGAATTTTATTCTTTTTTCGACAGCATACTTGGTTTGAAGCGATTAACTTTACAATTAATCGTTTTCTTTTACAAGGTCGTACAAAACCGCTCCTTCGCCGACTCGTCTTGTCCGAACGTTTTCCATACCGAGATGAACGTACTTGTCGCGCTTAAGAATTGCGTCTGTTTCAAGCAAAACGGGGCAGTTTCTTCTTTTGCCCTCGTCAAAAGCGATATCGAGAACTTTTCTCATATATCCCAGTCCCTGAAATTGCTTGCGAACAACAACCATTCCTACGAAAATATACGGTTTTTTCGTCTTTTTATAGTCATCTTCATAGGATTTCCCGCCTTTTTTGACCGCTTTCAGCATTTTTATCGCGCCGCCAAATCCAAGCGTTTTAAGAAATGCCCTCAGCAATTCCATGTTCGCGGAAAACGAGAGCTTATCCTTTGAGTATCTGTAAGCAATAAACGCCTCGTGATTTTCGCTTGTGCTGTAAAGACAGCCGCCCTTCAGCATCGCTCGCGCATAGCCGCAAATGTATTCCTTAACGCTTTCCTTGCCGTCATAAGCGAAAGACATTCCCTTTTCGCCGTCCGCATAATCATAATACGCGAACGCTTCGCCTATCTGCTCGATTTCTTCCTCGCTTAACGATGTAATCTTTACCATAAATCCTCCTTGCATTTCTTTTCACAACATATATGCCAAGCTTATCGGCGGTTATTTCATCGCTTTTCGGAATACGGGTCAAAATCGGCGTTTTTGCAGAAAACGAACCCTTTTTCCCGCCAATTCGGCGAATTATCGCAAAATTGAAACGCACGCTCGCTTGAAAGTATACCGGAGTGCGAAGTAAAAATCATTTCCGTTTGATTTTCCTCGCAAAACGCTTTCAGGCGCTTCAAAGACTGCTTGTTAAGCGCGGTGTCGCTGTTCCAGAAATCAAAAAAGCAAAAGCCGCCGTCCTCGTTCGCGATGATGCAGTCGCCCGAAAACAGCCACTTATCGTTCACATAATAAGCGGTATGACCCTGCGTATGACCGAAAGCATAAACCGCTCTAACCGTCGTTTCTCCGAAAGTCACGCTCTCGCCGTCGGAAAGCGTGCTGAAATCCGACAAAGCTATCGGCAGACGGCAATTGTGAAACAAAACCTTTTTGCGGAAAAGCTCGCCGTTAAGATAGCGGCTTTCTTCCCTTCCAAGATAAACCTTCGCCTTTGGAAAAAGACGGTTTGAATTATCGTCAGCGCCGCCCGCGTGGTCGATATCAAGATGCGTAAGAAAAACGGCTTTAACGCTGTCCGCGTCTATTCCGAGCCGTTTCAGACCGTCCCGAGTATTTTTGCTGTTTGAGTAACCCGAATCAATCGCAACAAACGAATTTCCCGCGGGAATAAGAAAGCAGTTTACGTCCTTGTCGCGCAGACAAACAACGCCGCCGTCCAAAATCTGCGTATTCAGCGGATTCCACATTCCTTTTCCGCGCGTCAGCTTCGGCTTGACTTTAAGTCCGAAAAACGAGATTAAGTTCATTTTCTTTTTCTCCTTATATTTTTTCATTATTTCAAATAGCTCTCCGCTTCCTTTTCAAGCCTTTTCCACACGGGATAATCCGCTTTGTTTTCATCGAAAAACGCTTTCATATCACGATTGAGCGCGCTCATTTCGTCAACAGCGCTCATCGCGTGTTCCGACGCGCAGATTTTCCCAAGCGCCGTTGAACAAATCAGCCGAAAGAAGCGAAGGCAGGTTTTGCGGTACTTTTCGCTCTCAAAGTCCTCGTCGGATTTTGGCAGAATTGCGTGACCCGCGCCGCGGATTGCGCGATAACCCTCGATGTTCGCGTCAACAAGCGAATTGAGATAAGCCGCGTTCTTCCGCACTTTCCGCAAATCTCCGTCTGTTTTATAGCAAGCGAACACTACGGGCAGAACAAAAGCCGCGTGACAAAGCAGATAATCCTCCATATTCGGCTCGTAAACGACCTTATACTTCGTTCCGCCGAAAATCCGCTTAATCAGCCTTTGATTTAGCAGAGAACTGCCAAGCTGACCGATTGTGATTTTCTTCATATCGGCAGAAACTACGCGGCAGCTTTCACGGCGCCCTGCGGAAAGCGCGAAAGCGAACATAACGTTTTTCTCGGGCAAAGCCTCGGAAAGCACTTTTGCGCGCGGATTATTGCCGACAAAAACGATATTTTTCGATTTATTTGCTTTGATTGAGTCCAACACAGATTCAATCTGCGTATAACGAACAACGACGAAAATCACGTCGTATTTATCATCTTCCGCAAGCTCGGTGATTATCGGAACGCGGCAAACGGACGTTCGCGGAGCAAACCTGTTTTTGATACGCAAACCGTTCTTTTTTATCTCGTCAGCCCACTTCCCTCTCGCAAGCAGCGTCGCGTCCTTTCCCGCGCGAAACAGATTTCTAGCAAGATTACAGCCCAAAACGCCCGCTCCGTAAACAAGTATTCTCATAGCGCCCTCCTTTTCAGCTGTCAAATTAGCGATAATACGCTATGTTCGGACAAGCAAGTTAGACTAAGCTAACTCAAAATGAATTAATTAGCCGCCATCGGCAGCTCTTATTTGTTTATTATAACACAACCGCTTATTTTTGTCAAGTTTTTGCTTGAATACACCCAAAACAGACTGCAAATATTGACATTGATGAAAAATTATAGTATAATTTAACAAAAACACAGAAAGGCATATATTATGAACGAGAAAGAAAAAATGCTCGCGGGTAAGATTTACGACCCAAGCGACGAGGAATTAACCAAAATGAGATTAAAGGCGCACAAGCTTTGTCAGCGCTTCAACAGCTTGTTTGAGGACGACAAGCAAAGAAAAGCGCTTTTGGACGAGCTTATTCCAAACCAAGGCGAACGGCTGTTTCTTCAGGGACCGATTTACTTTGATTACGGCGTAAACACTTCGTTCGGCACGGACTGCTTCGCGAACTTCAATTTCACGGTACTCGATATCTGCCCCGTTACAATCGGCGACAACGTTTTTTTTGGGCCGAACTGCACGATAGCTTCGCCGGTTCACGCTTTAATGTGGCAGGAACGCAACGTAAAATTCAAGGAGGACGGCACGGTTTATGACGACGAATACGGAAAACCCGTCACAATCGGCTCAAACTGCTGGATTGCAAGCGGCGTTACAATTCTCGCGGGCGTTACAATCGGCGAGGGCTGCGTAATCGGCTCGGGAAGCGTCGTTTCGCGCGATATTCCGCCAAATTCTCTCGCCGTGGGAAATCCGTGCAGAGTAATCCGCGAGATAACCGAAAAAGACTCGCTTAAATACAAGCCCGAGCTGTATTAATTCCCCTCGCGGCTTTTATTCCGCAGCAAAACAAGCCCGCAGTAAACCGAAAGCGCCGTGTAAGTTATAAGGAGAATAACAAGCGAGATATTTTCATAGCGCATATTTCGCGTGAAGCAGTAAGGCAGCGCGCCGACGTCAATCAGCGCGTGCATTATCAGCGATTTTTAGAGGTGACCTTATATAATTTTGCATAAAATCAGAAAACCCCTTGAATTATCCAAAATAATATGTTATAATTAATTAAGCGATTAAATTTATAAAACGGAGAAGATTAGAATGAGAGTTGTAAACCCTGAAATTCACGAAAAGAAAAAAGCAGAAATAATGGAAAAATGCTTTGACTGCTATGCGGAATACGGTCTGAGCAGCGTTGGAATAAAGTCGCTCGGAAAAGCCTGCGGGCTTTCTTCGGGCAGCCTGTATACATATTTTGAAGACTTGGACGACTTGATTATTCAGTCAACCGCGCATTGTATGAGCAAGGTTGAGGAGGAATTTATGGCAAAAGCGCCGAAAAGCGTGAGCGATATTATACCGTTTATCGATGAAATACCCTACTGGACGGCGAAAGAACACGGAAAAAAGTATCGTTTGATGTATCAGATTTACACTCACCCAAAGTACATTGAACACGGGAAAAAGTTCTTTGCGGGCGTAAACGAGCGTTATACCGAATACGCAAAGCTTCTTGAGGACAAAATCGGCATACCATATAGAGTTATAACGCCGCTTATTTTCATCTTCATTCGTGCGTGCGTTCATTACGCGCTGTTTGAGGACGATTATTACCTTAAAACTCAGCTTGAGGTTCTGAAATACGGAATAGGCATTTATCTGGAAAAAGGAGGAAACCATGAGAATTAACGAAAAACTTATGAAAGCGCTGAAATTTATCGGCGCGGCAGCGGCTTTTGCCGTGGTGATACCGTTCGTGAGCGCGAAAGCGAGCGTAGTTGCTCGTGATGTGGGCGACTTCACTATCAGCGCAATCGACTCGCTTACCGAAGGCACGGATTACTCCTATGAAAACGGCGTTCTGACAATCAAATCGGATAAAGCGATAACGATTGAAAACACAAACAGGAGCACCCCGACAACCGACAGAATTGTGATTGATATTGGCGCTGCCGCGAATATTACGCTTGCGGGCGTGAATATCGAAACCGACGCGGGCGCGGCGCTTGAAATTGAGGAAGATAGCGACAAGGAAATAATCATCACTCTTGCGGACGGCTCGACAAACACTCTGAAAACCACAAGATATGGCTGCGCGGGCTTGCAGAAAAACGGTATTAGCAGTTTACTCAAAATAGAAGCGCAAGAAAACGGCACAGGCGAGCTTATTGCACAGGGCGGCGAAAACGCTGCGGGAATCGGCGGCGGAAATAACAATTTGGCTACGCATATCAATATTAACGGCGGAAAAATAACAGCCAAAGGCGGCAAAAACGGCGCGGGTATCGGCGG